>PWGY01000052.1 GCA_003554665.1 Bacteroidales bacterium
GATGGACTTGATAAACTTCATGTGCATGTGTTTTGGTTAAAAAATTCAGCTGGTTGGATTGAAAGGTCGGTTATTTTCATTTATGGTCAGTTATCTTCTTTCATGATGGTATGGTAACCCGATTTCAGTATATCAAGGGCCTCTTCCTTGCTGCCTGCTTCTGCATATGTTCTGAGTACGGGTTCTGTTCCTGATGGTCTGATCATGAGCCATTGGCTGTCGCTGAAATAATACTTGAAACCGTCCAGTGTTTCTGTTTTCCGGACGGTATATTCACCGAAATGCCTGTAAGCTCCCTGATGACAGTTTTTTACAATTCTTTCCTTGTCCTGTTCGCTGACTATCAGATCAGCCCGTTCGAATGCAAAGGGGCCGGTGATGGCATATATTTCATCGATTATTTCTTTCAGGGAAAGCCCGGTTTCAACCATGGCCTCCCAGATGATCAGGCCGTTGTAAATTCCGTCACGTTCCGGAATGTGGCCACTTACGGCAATGCCACCTGACTCTTCCCCGCCCACCAGTACCTCCTCACGAAGCATGGTTTCACAGATGTGCTTAAATCCTATTTTGACTACATCCACCGGTATATTGTATGCTTCACAAAGTTTGTGGATCTTCACCGAGGAGGAAAATCCGGTAACCACTTTCCCCGTTTTCTTTTTGTAATGGTGGAGATAGTGAATGAGCAACAATATAACATGATGGGAATCGATATAGTTACCTGACGGATCTGCCAGTGCTGTTCTGTCAGCGTCGCCATCAACCGCCAGGCCGCAGTCGATATTCCCTTCATGCCGGATGCGTTCCAGGAAACTGCCCAGGTTTCTTTCCAGAGGCTCCGGGGGTATCCCGTCAAACAGGGGTTGCCACTCGCAATGCATAAGCAGGCTGTCGGGAAACAGTCGTTTCATCACATTCTGACCCGATCCGTACATGGCATCAAAGGCAAAACGCAAACCTGATTTGCGAATTTTTTCCAGGTCAAATTGTCCCTCGATATAATGGCAGTACATGCTTTCCAGATCCACATATTCAAGCAATTCCTGTTTCTGCAGATCTTCAGGCTTTATTTGGTCAAGGTCCTCCGCATAGCTGTCCGGAATGTGTTTCTCGATTTCCCTGATCTGTTCTTCAAGAAGCGGGCCACCATAGTGTCCTTTGAGTTTGTAGCCATTGTAAATGGGCGGGTTATGACTGGCGGTAATAAAAACACCAGCCGTGGCATTGTACCTGAGGCATCCCATGGAAACCATGGGAGCAGACACAAAACTGCTGCTCAGAAATACTTTTATGCCATTGCGGCACAACACCCTTGCAACTGTTTGAGCAAATAGCTCTCCGCCGAAACGGCAGTCGTAGCCAACGAGAATTGACGGTTCCGGGTTTTGTTTCAGTGCCCAGACAGCGGTGCCCTGCGCAATACGCGCAACGTTTTCTGTTGTGAATTCTTTGGCTATCACAGCACGCCAGCCGTCTGTCCCGAATCGTATTTTAGTCATATTCATTGTTTTTTGGATGATGGCATTGGGAGGCCGTTACCGGAAAATCCTTCTTTCGTTGAGTGCCTGCCTGTAACGCCTTGCATTGGCAAGGTGCTCAGCATAAGTTTCAGCAAAATTGTGATATCCGCTGAAGTCTTCCTTTGCGCTGAAATACAGGTAATTGTGTTCCTTATGGTTGAGTACTGCATCCATTACTGCAGGTTCGGGCAGTGATATTGGCCCCGGTGGAAGACCGGCAAATTTATAGGTATTATAGGGGGAGTCGATTTCAAGATGCCTGTTCAGTACGCGACCAATACTGAGGTCGCCGTGTGCATATACATGTGCATATACAACTGTGGGGTCAGCCTGCAGCAGCATGCCCCTGTTGAGCCGGTTAATGTAAACCCCGGCAATTTTGCCCATTTCATCTTGTTTGCTGGTTTCCCTCTGAACAATTGAGGCCAGAATCCCTACTTCCTCAGGACTGAGTGAGATATCAGATGCTTTCTCACGGCGCGTTTCGTTCCAGAAGGAATTGTGCTCTCTTTGCATCCGGTTCAGCAGGCTGCGGGGGGAAGTGGTCCAGTAAACCTCATAGGTGTTGGGGATAAACAACAATTTAATCGTTGCCCTTGTAAAACCCGTTTCCTCAAGTATTTCCTCATCATTCAGTAAACGGATTACCGACATAGAGTCAGCTTCCAGCTGCGAAGCAATGGTGCCGGCCAGTTGTCCTCTGGTGTGGATGTTGGTGAAAGTCAGGCGCACTGGTTCCTGTTCTCCTGAACGCAACAGGTTGATAAGCTCATTGTTGCCCATCCCCTGATGAATACGGTACTTGCCGGGCTGCACCCTGGAAGGGTAGTTCTTTCGCTGCGCCAACCAATCAAAAGTTCTGATACTGACCAGTATTTCTTCTTCTTCCAGCAGTTGTCTGACGTCTTCATAGGAACTGCCGGAAGGAATGTAAAGGTGTGTTGTTTGTTTGTCACCCAGGTCGGTATTCGGGGAATACACCACCCTGTATAGTAGAAAAGAAAGCACAATTCCGCCCAGGATGACTGCCAAAATTGCAGTAAGCAGTAAAGGGTGTACAGGTATGTTGCGTTTTTTACCCATGGTTTTTATTGGTCAGTTTCCTTGAATCTGGCCGGGCAGTCGAATATCCGCTGCAGAAACAACTCATCTTTCCAGGTTTTTCCTGACAATCTCCAGGCTTTCCTGGTTCCGGTATGCTCAAAGCCATTATGTGTAAATAAACGAAGACTTTTGTGATTATCCCCGTCTATGCCACAGTACAATTGTTTTAATTGCAATACTTTTTCGGCGTAGGCAATCAGCATTTGCAGGGCTTCTCCTGCATAGCCATGACCCCGTGCTTCGGGTGATATGATAACTCCCACTGCTGCCCTGCGGTGGTGTGGATCGAACTCAAACAGATCAATGATCCCCAATGCTTCACCAGATTTACGGGTGATGACCAGCCGCAGCTGTTTATCCACATAGATATCATTCGAGGCATTGAGAATGTATTGTTCCAGGAAGAAACGTGACAGCGGATTGAGGTGATCACCGGCATGCCAGCTATCCATGTCATTCTCAAGCTTGTATAAAAGATCCAGGTCTTCGATTTCTACCGGCCTGAGGCAAATACGGTCACTGTTCAGTAAATTCATTGCTTTGTGTTATAAGCTTTTCGAGGGTAGCCATGTCCAGCTCTCCACTGAACACAAATTGTGCCGGACCCTCTAAACGGATGTCTGAAAAATCCTGAAGGTGATCATCCGGTGGCCGGAATGATACGTTCAGCTTTCCACCGGGGGTCAATATGCTGTAATTGCTGTGATCATTTTTCTGATGGTCATGGGCCCAGGCGGCGATGGCTGCCGCAGTAACTCCTGTTCCGCATGAAAAGGTTTCTTCCTCAACGCCTCTTTCGTATGTTCTGACGGCCAAAGTGTTGTTGTCCCTTATTTCGGCAAAATTCACATTGACCCCTTCCGGAGCCCACTCCTCATTATATCTGATTTTTCTTCCCAACTCTGCCACATCCAGGTTTCCCAAATTGTGAACAAAGCGAACCAGGTGGGGTGAACCCGTGTGAACAAAGAAATTATCTGCAGAGACATTTACCGGGGCCTTAACCTGATTCAGGGAAACAGATACTATTGAACGGAAGTGTTCCGGGTCCATGACAATGGCGTTGTGTACTCCATCCACAGCCCTGAAACCAAAATGTTTACTTCCCGGGGTTATGAAATGAGCAGCAAAGGCTGCTGCACAGCGGCTGCCGTTGCCGCAAAGGCTTCCTTCCTTTCCGTCGCTGTTGTAATAACGCATCCGAAAATCTTCTGAAGGATCCTCATCAATAAGGATTAATCCGTCAGCCCCCACCCCGTAGTGTCTGTGGCAGATATGGGCAATTATTGCCTGTTCCTGCCCTGAAGGGGGGCTAAACTCCTTTTTCCGGTTGTCAATGATAATAAAATCATTGCCGGTTCCGTGGTATTTAAAAAAAGACAACTGCATGTTCTGGCAACATCAAAATGAACTGTCCGAACCGGACTCCGGTTGAACAGACCAAATTAACAAAAAATTCATAATCACGAATGCTGCGTTTTTTAAATTTTATTAAGAGTTCCTTGCAGGTTGAGGCATACTTATTGATTGTTATAAGTGTGCATTTTTTTTGTGTCAGAATGACACTTTAACGGGGCAAATTAAGAACAATTTGCAGACAATGATTGTTCTAAAGAATGGATGGCGCATTCTTTTACGTTCGCCCATGCTTGTTTTTGACTGGTTTAATCAAAAAACAACAACAGATGAAAAAATTCCTGAGTTTATTGTTTGTAGCAGTTTTAGGTGGTTTTGTTGCGATTGGAGTTGATTATTACCTGCTTCCATCAGGCAGTGACGGAGGTGCTGATGTGTCAGTAACGATCCCCCACAGGGAAGACCGGGTTCCCGCCGCTCTGGCAGCCAGGCTGTCAGATCCTGATTTTTCCACCACCTTGCCCGACTTTACCCTTGTGGCTGAAATGACAGTTGATGCTGTGGTGCACATCCGTTCTGAATTTGAAAGGCAGCGCAGTCCGCGCAGCGACAGATTCGGTCCTGATGATTTTTTTGATTTCTTTTTCGGGCCCAGGGGGCCTGACCAGAGGCAGCCTCAACCTTCTCAGGGGGCCGGTAGCGGCGTTATTGTCAGCCATGATGGATATATTATTACGAATAATCACGTGGTGGACAATGCCAGTACCATTGAAATCACCCTGAATGACAACCGGATGTTTGAGGCAGAGGTTGTGGGCAATGATCCCACCACAGACCTGGCTTTGCTGAAAATTGATGC
>PWGY01000230.1 GCA_003554665.1 Bacteroidales bacterium
AAGACAAAATCGCAGTGGGCCTTGAGTGGCAGCAATCTCATCGGGTGCCCGCAGTCCGGACAATGCATGGGGCCTGACGCGGCCTGAGATGTCCAACAGCGGCAGTGCGGGCAGTACGGTATGTTTGCCTCAAGCTCTACTTGCCGATCCGGCGGGTAGGCTTGTAAGGCGCCCGCGACGATCTCCTCTGCCAGGTGACCGCGTTCAAAGCGTATAAGCGCCGCGATATCCGGGGTTTTGGGCATTGTTTTGGCCAATACGGCTTTGCGTATGCACTGGGAAATGTCGGATGCTCCCACGTAGGTACTGCGGTCGCCCAAGGTTTGGGTGGTGTGGGTTTGCCGAGCATGTGCGAGGCCGGCGGTGATGTGATTGGTGGTAATATGCATGGTGTCGGGTCTCCTTTTTTGAAATGTGAAGGCAATGTAAATGTTCCCATCATCTTCTTATAACAAAAAAAGAAGCTTATATTTACTGTCTTTTCGTAGCTTTAAAACTATAAAGGGCGTTTCCCCTTGTCTGATACAAGAAAAAACGCCCTTTTTGTGCGTACATAACCTCCTGATTATTTATTATAGATCAAAACCATGGTCAGCTTCCCCCCACCTTTTTATCTCACTTTCGACTGAATGGTTGTAGTGGGTTTGGTGGGTTTGGTGGGTTAAATTCCAATCGTCTTCAGAATAATTGTTCTCAATTTTTTTTTCAGAACGGTCTGGATTTGACCCACTTAACCCACTTAACCCACTTGACTTCGTCAGAACCAACGAGTAAGTGCTGATACCATTACGCATAGGGCTTTTAACGATTTTCATGTCATCGATAATACGGTTGGTGTTTTTGCTAAGCCATTTTCCCAACATACGGGTATTGAGCGTTTTTCCCTGCCCGGCAATATCCCACAATATTGCATAGCAGTTATCAATCTCCTCATAGCCATCACTACTCTGAAAACCAGCATCCATGGGAGCAGAAGCAGCAACTACCTCCCTGACAGTAAAAGGATTGTCCTGGAACTTTTTGTAAAAGTTGTAAAGAAAAGCACGCAGCTTCTTTGTCCCTGGATCTTCCTGAAAATTTGAGTTAATCGACTCATATGGATCACCGATGTCGACCGGAAAAAACTTATTTTTCGCAATCCAGCACACTGCTTGCCGGACAAGTCCATCCCACTGCTCAAAGCTGCCAAAGGAATCTTTCGTATTTCTTGGACGGCCCGCTTTAATGAAAGCCCTAAGTACAGTCAGCACATCAGCACGCATTTGCAAAACGTTATTCCGTGTTTCATAAACAGGATCAAACGGGAATTCAAGTTTGTCCGGACGCTCTGCCTGGGGATCAAGTTCACATGGCATAATTCTCCTGGCCAAATCACCGTCAACTGTTACGTTGTTCCCAGTGCCCATTATCATGGATCTGATCTTAAAATCGACCATCTCCGTTTTCCCAAGAATCCTGTCGGAATGTAATCCTGTAGTGAATATTTTCGCCAGATCAGGACTGCTCCAGGTACCGATCAGGTTATCAAAAATCAACACCTCAGGGCCTCTTCTCAACTCTGCCGTAGTAGCCTTTCGCTGCTCTTCCTGATAGTTCGGCCATGGCAGCAACGCATAGGGCTTGTTTGTCATCTCCCCTATAGACTCAGCCAGCTTGGACTTCCCGCTTCCGTATACAGGAGCTCTGAACAAGCAACCAGGAGCCTTCGTCAGAGAAGATCTAACAGGTATCGTGAGGATTACGGACAAAAACACTCCAATGTCAATCGGGTCTTTAAAAGGGAATAGCTGGAAAGGCGCCCAAATACGTTCCAATGCTTTTTTTACGTCATCATTTGTCGGATTTTCCGGTACTTTTTCCATTACCTCGTGGCATGTCCCACTCAGCAGAATCAGCTTGGTACCCGGATCATACCCCGGTTCCCCAAGGATGCTTCCATCTTCCCGCATTACAGGAAGATCAACGATTTTATCCAACTCAAAAAAAGGCCATTCTCCCACCGCCGCCAAAATCCGTTTCGGGATCTCCCCCGGACAATCCTTAGTAAGGTATTCGGTACCATCATTGGTAACTTTCTCCTTCTTAAAACAAACGCACGTGTCCAGCCTGTTACGTAACCACGGTTCGTTTACAAGGTATATCTGTCCATTTGAAACCCGGACAAGCTCTTTGTCTTTTTGGTACACAACTCCACTATCCTTCAGGATATTCATGCAGTCTTTAACAAGCGCCGGGTACCCTCCGGTTTTATACTTCAAGGTCTTCTTCTGAATCGTAAGCCAGAACCGTTGACCACCATGTGCGAAGGACCATATACTGGGCCTTTCTTCATCCTTCAAATACGCGGTGGCTATCCGGCTGTCATTGTTGTAATCCGGCTCCAAAGGGTCAGCGAACCTTTTTCCATGCCATCGTTCCGGATCCTTGAGCAACTCACCCACAGTAACCTGGCCGTGTCGTTCTGAATGCAGGATGAAATTTTCATGCAATATTTTCTGATTTGCGGTCTCTTGTAATTCTGCTCGCAACCTCGCCTTCTCATCGGAGCTAAACTTTTTACTACTCTTTTTCTCCCGCACCTCAATGCAAGTCTCAATCCATTTGCCTCGGATCTCGATTACCTGGTCCTTTACCTTCTCCTTTGCTGTTCCTCGCATCATTTCAAGGATCTTCTGTTCTTGGTCATCCAGATCAAGGACAGCAACCTTTGTGTCAAACGGCGGGGCATCATTGTTCTGTATTTCAGGTTCTGGCCTTTTCTGTCTCAGTGGCTGCACGCATAAGCAGCTTCCACTGAAATCCAAACGCTCTGGTTGATACACAGCCTCATCAATCAGGCATCGCTCAAGCAGCGAACCCGCCTTGCTGACATCGTAATATAGCGTTCCCTGTATTTTCAATCGGTCCGCGATGGCCTTTGCCGCCCGAACAATATCCTGCCCATTTTTAACCAGTACATAAACACGCTTGCCCTTATCCCCTATCAAGCACTCGTCTCCATTATATATATAGGCTGAAGAAGAGTGCTTAAAAACCGCCGGAGCCTGTTCGAAGCCGGGAATAGCCTCTTTGAAGTGTTCCTTCAACTGATCCATGGATATGTTCTGCATATCGATGTCAAACATCATCCAGGCCGGGCCGGAAGGGAAGGCAAAATTCTCTCTGGTTCGTGTAAGCAAACCTTTTTGTTCCAAAGCCTTGCAAACCATCATTCCGCTATAATATTCCTTTTTAGGTAATCCATAGGTTGTCGCATGGAAATGCCTCAACGATTTAAAAAGATCAGTCAGACTTGCGGGATCGGGGACTTCTTTTACATCATAGTTCCCGGTGATAAGGTTGCCTCCATTGCTTTTTTCCAACTCCCCATTGTCATTCAGGGTAAATTTTTTGGACAAAGTAAATGGTTCAACACCTGTAATCACAACAGCTTTAGCCACATCCAAATTCACTGAGTTCTCTTCCCGCACGATCTTATCGCCTCCGTCATTCTGATTCATTTCATCGTCATGCACAACATCATGGTTTTGTTCTGGCTGCTTCGAATCACCCATCGTTACACCTCCACCGACTTATCCAGGTTTCCGTTATCGGTGCAGGTGAAGACCTGACCCACCTCATTGCAACAATCCCCGGCAACCAGGGCCATTCTAAATCCGTGCAAGCAAACCTCTTCCGCTTCGTACCGTGTACGTGTCCCGATCGCATCCTTGCGAAAGGTTTTCCTAAAACAATTACAAATCATTCGTGAACTCCTATTTTATAGGATAACAACATGTTGCATCATAAAGAGGGTGCCGTTTGTAATGGATTACGACACCCATGACGCGACTGAAGCGGACCGCATAACGCACCATTGCAGCATGCGAGGCCCCAGCTTGCCTGCGGAAGAGGCTTGATTTATTATTTATTTAGTAGTTTGTGCGAGAATAGCTGTGAAAGGTCTGGACAATCCCTCCCTGCCGGGCATTGCCCGACAAGGAAAGGAAAGACCTGGTCATGTTGAGTTACCACGCAAAAGGCAAACTCTCACGTTCAGCCCCGGACTTCTTCTCGAACCCGGTCGCTTCGTTTTTCAATAGCTGTTCCATTGCCCGCCTTACCAGCCGGGATACGCTGGAATCTTCTTTCTCTGCGAGCCGGACCACCCGGCTTTCGAGCTCGTCATTCCAATAGATTGTGCGGAAGGTTTTCTTCGCCATTTAACAACTCCTCATATTTGATGGGATACCAACATATTGTCCGATTAAAGGGCGTCAGCAATTACTCTGACACCCCGTAACCGAAGCAGCCTTATGTCCTATGCATAAATATGGGTTTTTTTGACCCCTGTATTAAGGGGTCAGATTCGTTTTTTTCATATTTTTTCTAATTATTATACAAGCCATTGATTTAATGCATTATTTCTTTATTTAGTAATATTTTTTAATGTATAGGTGCTTTTTTTTTGCTTCACCCCTTAATCAGGCCATCTATCTGACCCATAATAATAAAGAGAACAACAATTTTAGAACATCATTCAGCGAGGACAATCATGAAAAAAAGACGGTTAACCCTATCTATTGATTCCAAAACAGTTACCCAGATTGACGAGGCCGCCCGAGTGAACGACACGAGCAGGTCGGCTATCGCACGAATGCTACTACATCTGATCTGGTATGTACCCGTTGACAATCTTAGGGAAACATCACCAATTCCAAGCCTGCTCGGCATCGACAAGGAGGCCAACCATGCAGATTAGCTTAGAGGAGGAAACTCAAGGCATCATCACAGCCGATCCTGGATTAGACCCGGAGCTATTCCAGAGACAGTTTTGCGAGATG
>PWGY01000121.1 GCA_003554665.1 Bacteroidales bacterium
AACCATGCTGAGAAGATACCGGTGGTAAAGGTGTCTACCCCGTAATAACTGGCTACCCCATAATCGTTCAGTACCTCCATCAGGGCCAGTGAAACTCCCGCAACGATGGCCGGCCTGGCAAGGGGCAGGGCGGTGCGGAAGAAGGTACGCCAGGGGCCGTGCCCCAGGGAGGCACTGATCTCAAAGAGGCTTGCCGATTGGGTCTGAAAATAGGCGCGGGTAATGAGGTAAACATAAGGGTAAAATGAAATGGACAGAATAAAAATAGCTCCGGGTAGTGACATGATGTCAAAAAACAGGTAGGCACCGGTATCCAGTCCAAACTGGTTTCTTAAAAATGTGTATGGGGGAGAGGTGTAATCAAGCATCCCTGCCCAGGTAAACCCGTTTATGTAGGCCGGAATTGCAATGGGCATAATCAGTGCCCACCGGAAAATGTTCCGGCCCGGGAACTGAAACATGCTCACCATCCATGCAGCACCCACCCCTATGGAAATGGTAAGCAGGCCAACCCCGAACAGGAGCCAGAGCGTATTGATGGTATAGGAAGGGACCAGCTGGTGCAGGATGTGATGCCAGACTTCATCTCCCCGGCTGAACAATTCTCCGGCAATGGTAATCAGGGGCAATGTCACCATAAGTGACAGTACGATGGTCCACAGCACCCAGCGGTTGCCGATCTGATTGCGGAAATACCAGGAATTAAGTCCCTTTTTTGACATTAGTTCCAACTTGCGCTGTTGAAAACAAACATGGCATCCTGCAGGTGTTGTCCGAGCTGATCCAGGGGAAGATCATCAGCTTTGAAATCTCCCCAGGAACGCAATAATTCGGGCCATTCAACCTCCGTGCTGACAGGGTATTCGTGATTTTCTTCTGCCAGTCTTTGTTGAGCGTCTCTGCTAAGCATGAACTCAATCAGTTTGGTGGCCTTTGCTGTGTTATTACTGGCACTGGTCAACCCGATTCCGCTGTAGTTGACGTGGGTTCCGCGGCCGTCCTGGTTTGGGAAGAAGATCCGGGTTTTTTCTGCCACGCGACGTTCTTCGGAATTTGTGGAATGCCTGAGAAGCCCCATATAATATGTGTTGACAATGGCCACATCACCCTGGCCGGCCACAACTGCTTTTACCTGGTCGCGGTCGTTGCCCCTGGGGCTTCGTGCCATGTTGCCAACTAGCTTGCCTGCCCATGTTTCTGCTTCTTCCCGACCCAGTGCCGCAATGACAGAGGCCATCAGTGTCTGGTTGTAGTGGTTTTGAGATGAGCGAACCAGCACGCGATCCTGCCAGGCCGGATCTGCAAGGGCCTCATAGGTTGATAATTCATCCGGACTTACGCGATCCTTGTGGTAGACAATTACCCGGGCGCGTTTGGTCATGGCCGTCCATTGGTTTTCGGGATCACGGTGCCTTGCCGGTACCAGGGCTTCCATCAGGTCTGAACGGATGGGCTGCAGCAGCCCTTTTTCGGAAGCTGTAACAAGGCGGCCGGCATCAGCAGTTATCAGCAGGTCAGCGGGGGTGTTGGCTCCTTCCATTTCCAGCCTGTTCAGCAACTGGTCGGTATCTGCTTTGACCAGGTTGATCCGGATGCCGGTTTGTTCGGTAAATTCCCGGAAAAGGTTCTCGTCCACCTGATAATGCCGGCCTGAATAGATGTTGACCTCATTTGTATCCGTGCTGCAGCTTTGCAAAAACAGCCCTGCAAGGGCCAGAAAGAATATGTTTTTCATTGCGGTTGAATTTTAAAAAAGTCAATTATCTGCTGGTCACAAAGGTTACCCGGATGACCTGTCTTTAATAAGGTATTTCGGTACCGCAAAATTAAATAAAATAAGTCTAAATAAAAACTAAAAATAAAAAAGTCCGGAATGGTCTGTCTGACAGGTGTCAGTCAGTACCGTACCACCTCAAAGGGAATGTCATTGAAAAGGTTCACTGCAGGAAGGTGTTGGCCAGAAAGGTGTTCAGCCGGGAAGTGCCAATCTATCAATGCGCCATATCCTCACCGGATACCGGGATTTTGATCTCGTAGTTTTTTCCCGAACTGTTAGGGAGTTCATACCGCCTGAGCCAGGGGTTCATTTCGCGCAGCTCTTTGTAGGTGATATCGTGGGCAAAGGCAAAATCAACCAGGTCATTGATGGTGGTGTCTACCTCTGCAATGGTGTATTCAGGTTTCGGGTAAAGGTCTTCTTCACGGAAATGAAACCCTGAGGCGGCCGGCTCCGACATGATGGTCTTTACGGCCAGGATGCGGAACATGTACCGGGCGGTTTCTTCGTTCAGGTAAAGGTCATAATAATTGTCGACCCGCTGGTTATCCAGGATCCGCCTGAGCCTGGCATTGCCGATATTGTAGGCTGCGGCTGCCAGGGTCCATGTGCCGAATCTTTCCTTTGCATCAAGCAGGTACTGGCAGGCTGCAGCTGTGGACTTTTCCACATGATAGCGCTCATCTACATAGTTGTTGACCTCCAGCCCCAGATCGCGTGCCGTGCCCTGCAGGATCTGCCAGTAACCTGTGGCTCCTGCCGGGGATACCACATTCATCAGGTTGCTCTCAATTACTGCCAGGTACTTGAAGTCGTCAGGTACACCGTATTCTTCCAGGATGGGTTCAATAACAGGAAACCACCGGTGGGCGCGCTTGAAAAACAACATGGTGGAAGACTGCCAGTAGGTGTTGACCAGCAGTTCACGGTCGAATCGCTCCCTGACCTCCAACTGATTCGTTGGTACTTCTTCACCTGCAAATTCCAGGTTTTCGGGGTGGGTAAGGGCGTAAATGCCATATTGCTCAAGGAATCCGTCACTGAAAGACCTTTCAGATTCCTCCGCAGAACGGGAAAATGTCAACAGTAAAATAACGGCCATCCCTGCCAGGGAAAGCAGCACAAAAAAACCGGAACGACGAAACATATAAGTGGGTGTAAAACGAATGAGTAATCTTTTCTATCCTTTTATTGATGCTACCTGCAAAGTTAATGATTAATAAAATTGATTTTGTTTTACCTGCTGAAAACTTGGCAAAAACCCATGGTGTTTATATGAATCATGGGTAATCTCCGATATGAAAAACATTTTTTATTCACGGCCGGGGTGTGAAGGTGTTTATTTTAAGGATCTCCAGGGCAGAAAATCTTTATAAGGTATGCAGATTGATGAATTTTTGTAGTTTTGTAAGCACTGAATAATTAATCGTTTAACGTAAAGGGAAAATATATGAACATCGAAGAATTAAAAGCAAAGCGGAACATCCTCAATGAGGTGGATTACAAAAAGACGCCTTTGCACAGGGGATATACGGACAAGATCCTGTATATTAATGTGGGCAGCAATGAAGTTAAGGAGAAGGATGTTCCTGAACAGGTCAAAGATAAGTTTGTGGGCGGTAAAGGCTACGGACTTCGCCTGCTTTGGGATGCAACCACCCCAAAGACCAAATGGAACGATCCGGAAAATGAGATCATCATCTCTCCTGGTCCGGTTGCAGGGATCACCCAGTATGCCGGAGCCGGTAAATCCCTGGTTGTATCACTCTCCCCCCAGCCGGATTCTGTAATGGACTCCAATGTGGGTGGGTTCTTTGGCCCTTTTCTGAAGTTTTCCGGGTATGATGCACTGGAGCTCCAGGGCAAGGCGGAAAAGGATGTGATCATTTACATTGATGCAAAAGGGGAGAAGATTGAGATTTTTGAAGATCCGGGTCTGTCGGTTGACTCGCATGTTTTGGCTGAGGAGCTTACAGAGATGTTTGCCGACGATGAAAAGGATGCCAAAAACATTGGAATTGTTTCTTCAGGGGCTGCGGCCGAGCATTCGCTGATTGGTATGCTCAACTTTACCTTTTATGATGTAAAGCGTAAGAAGATCCGCCTGAAGCAGGCCGGCCGGGGTGGTATCGGTACCGTAATGCGCGACAAGAAAATCAAGGCCATTGTTTCCCGTGTGGAAGGTGTGACAGGCAACATGAACAATGTGGCTGACCTGGAGAAAATCAAGGAGCGTGGCCGTCGCTTTAACCGTGAGATGCGTGAACTGGATGATCATCAGTGCCAGATGCGTAAAAAAGGTACGGCGAACATCGTCAATGTGATGAATGATTATGACCTGCTTCCGGTGCATAACTTCAAATATGGCAGTCATGATGACGGTCTGAAGATCCACTCGGATATTTTCCGTGACAAATACTTCACGCAGAATGTGCCGGATGGTTGCTGGATCGGATGTACCATGTCGTGCGCCAAAGGTGTGGATGACTTCCCGCTGAAAACCGGACCTTACAAAGGTGACAAAGTGATCGTTGACGGGCCGGAATATGAAAACGCTGCAGGACTGGGAGCCAACCTTGGCATCTTCGATCCTGAATATATCATTGAAGCCAACTTCTATTGCGATACCTATGGCATCTGCACCATTACATGGGGTACGATCGTGGCCTTTATCATGGAGTGCTATGAGAATGGCATCCTGAACAAAGAGCGCACCGGTGGTCTTGAACTGAATTTCGGCAACCAGGAGGATTCGCTGGAGCTGATGCATCAGCTTGCCAGGGGCGAAGGCTTTGGCAAGGTAGCCGGTCTGGGTGTCCGCAAGATGAAGGAGATGTTCATTGAGAAAGGATGGGGCGATCCCGATTTCCTGAATGACATCGCCATGGAAAACAAAGGCCTTGAATACTCACAGTATGTGTCAAAGGAATCCCTGGCGCAGCAGGGTGGGTATGCCATGACCAACAAAGGACCTCAGCACGATGAGGCCTGGCTGATCTTTATGGATATGGTGAACAACC
>PWGY01000079.1 GCA_003554665.1 Bacteroidales bacterium
AGCAACCTGCAAAGTGTGCTGGGCCTCAAGGCTGCCATGTCGTACATGGAAGAAATCGGCTTTGAAAACATCCGCCGGCGCATTCTGGAACTGGTCACCGAAACCATTGCCTCACTGAGCCAACTTGAGGATGTGGAAATATTAAGCCCCCACAGTCATGCCGGCGAACAGTCGGGCATCCTGAGCATCAACCTCAAGGGAAAAAACAACGAAGCCTGTGTGGGTTACCTGGAAAGCAAACAGATCATTACCGCTATGCGCGATGGCAACATCCGGGTGTCTTGTAATATCTTCAACAATAGCGAAGACATTGAACTGCTCACAGAAGAGATTCGCCACTTCATGAATTCCTGAGGCGGCCTGCATGCATTTTGATCAACTCCCAGGCCCGCTCCACATGCTTCAGGGTGGTGGTTCTTTGCCCGACTGAAAGGCGGATCGCATAACGTCCCCTCAGCATGGTATGGGTCAGGAACACCTCTCCGGAAGCATTCACCATTTCCATGAGCTGCCGGTTGATGGCGGTCAGGCCTTCCTCCGCCATCCCTCCCGGATTGTAGCGGAAGCAAACCAGTGTCAGATGCTGCGGGGCCAGGCATTCAAAATGCCCGTTGGCTTCTACCCACCCGTAAAAACGTTGCGCCAGAGCGATGTGATCACGGACCATCTCACGGATGCCGGAAACTCCATAGGAGCGCACCACAAACCACAGCTTCAGTGCCCTGAATCTGCGCCCCAGCTGAATACCCCAGTCGCGGTAATTCTTCACCCGGTCGTCGGCAGCTGTTTTCAGGTATTCAGGCTGAATACCAAGGGTGCGGATCAGCATGTCAGGATCGCGCACAAAATAAGCCGAACAATCAAAGTTCGTAAGCATCCATTTATGGGGGTTGAACACAAAAGAATCGGCTTTTTCAACTCCTTTCATGAACCACCTGTGTGCCGGATCCACAGCCGCTGTACCCGCAAAAGCGGCATCCACGTGCAGCCATATTCCGTATCGGCGGCAAACCTCCGCGATGGCATCCACAGGATCCATGGCCATGGACGAAGTGGTACCCAGCGTGGCAACCACACAGGCCGGCCGGAGTCCTTTCTCCAGATCCTCCCTGATGGCCGCCTCCAGCGATTCCGGGCACATGGCCAGCGCATCATCCACCCCTGTCAGACGCAGGTTTTCCTTCCCAAAACCGGCAATCTTCACACCTTTTTCAATGCTGGAATGGGTTTCCGATGAGGCATACACCGTCAGGGGCATCCTGACCCCTTCGCGGTTGGCGGCAAAACCAGTTACTTTTTCCCGTGCCGAAAGCAGGGCGCAGAGGGTAGCCGTTGAAGCCGTATCCTGAATCACGCCGGTCATGCCTGCGGGAAGCCCGATCATGTCGCGCAGCCATTCCATCATCCTTTCTTCGAGTTCTGCTGCTGCCGGCGAAGTCTGCCAAACCATGCACTGGCTTCCAAGGCCTGCCGTAAGCATCTCGGCGAGCACAGAAGCCGGGCTGTTGTTGGCGGGAAAGTAAGCGAACCACCCGGGATGCTGCCAGTGGGTAATGCCCGGCATCACCACCTTCTGAAAATCACTGAAGATCGAATCCATCGACTCCCCATTTTCAGGCGGAGCACCGGGCAGGCGTTCCAGAATCTCACCGGGAGCCACCTTTGGCTTCACCGGGTATTGTTCCACATGTTCAAAATAGTCAGCCAGCCAGTCAACAAAAGCATGGCCGTAATGGCGGAAAGTATCTTTATCCATGGCATTTGGTTTGCCACGAAGTTATGGATTATTTTCAGTTGCAGGCAGGTCATCATCCCTGCCGCTGAGGGATCATGCCCGGAAAAGAAGGTCTTCGACCCAACCAAGGCTCACAGCTATGGCATAATCAGATTGCCGGATAACCACACAGGAATCAACCCCATCAGAAAGGAAGGTCATCGTCCCCGTCGATGGGCGGCAGGGGCTCTTCGGGAGCAGGCGGTGTATCATAGGGCGAGGGGGCATCCGGCTGACCCGGGCCCGGATCCGGAGAAGACTTGTCAATCTTCCAGGCCTTCACATCGGTATACCACCTGCCATTAAACTCACGACTTTCGATATTGACCGATGCGGTGATCCGTTCTCCCTCTTTAAGAGAAAACTGGTCAATTTTATCACCCCAAAGTGCAATACATACCTTCCGCGGGTAAGGGCCTTCGGTTTCAATGATGAACTCCTGTTTGCGCCACGGGCCTTTACGCCCTTCGCCACTTTGTTCAGGCAGAATAGATATGACGGTTCCGTTAATTTCCATAATAAAAGCCTGGATATTAGAGGTTTAAAAAATATCATTTGTTACCGGCACGATTATATCACCGAAGGCGTTCATACCCGCAACCGGAGGCGTTTATACACGCCATTCATTCCCGCCAAAAGTAACAGAAATTTGCCACACAGGCAAACCACCAGGCCACGGCCGGGTGAGGCATCAACCAAACCGCCGGGCCATAACCAGAAAAATCCTCTGTCAGCATGAAGGGGCAACTCCGGCAGTGGCGGCACCCTGGTATTCGCGGCAATCAAGCAGGTCCGGCAATCAGGCAGGTGCGGCAATCAGGCAGATGCGGCAATCAGGCAGGTCCGGCAATCAGGCAGGGGCGGCACCCCGGCAGGTGCGGCACCCGGGCAGGGGCGGCACCCCGGCCATTCATGGTTATTAAACCACGAAACCCCTGACCCCAAATGGCACCTTATCATTACAGGAGATTACCAGGGTATGATCTTTGATCCAGCTGAATTCCACGTCGGCCTCCACATCCACAGCAGAAATCTTTTCCAGATCTGCTTTTTTCAACACTTTGTTCTTGCGGTAAAAAGCAGCTTTGAATTCACTTGCGTAAAAAGTTTCCAGCGCCACCAGCCTGTCATTGATTTGCCGCCACCTTCCCCGGCGGTCGGTTCGCCGCAGTTCATTCAGTTTGGGCTGCAGTTCCATCTGGTTCAGGGGCAGGGCCGCACCCCGTATATCACTTACATCAATGTGCACATGGATATCCTGGGAGAATCCACCCCGCAGACCCAGCACCCCAAGCACCCGAATACCGCTGTCCATTTTCCGGCCAGTGGATATATTCCCGTAAATGATGCTCGCCTCCGACGTGGCATAAGCCCAGGAGGACTCCGGCTCATCGGGCAGCACCTGGCGGCAGTGTCCCAGTAGTCGCAATTTTTCCCGGTCCATGATGCAGCCGGGCACATATTGTTCCGTGCTCAGGGGGATGATCCGCAAACCCGGAATGTGTTTTCTTATAAACTGTGTCAATAACATATCTGGATGAAAAATTTTAAAAAACCAATCAAATATAACTGATTTACCTGTGATGAATTCATAAAGTATTATATTTTTTTGCCGTTCCGTATAATTTTAACAGCTTTATGTCGTCAAAACGGAGTACAACTCCGTTCGCATGTCTATAATCCTTATTTTTAGCCGGAAAATATCTGACCCGAATAACTGTATTATTAATAAATTACTAACCAACTTAACCAAGCAAGATGAAGCGTTTACACATTTCCCTGTTTGTTTTAATGCTGGTGCTTTGCGGAGAGGCAGCCGCGCAGACTTCCCGTTTAATGGGGCTGCGTGAGAATACACCGTCCGTTTTTGCACTTACCAATGCCGAAATTGTCACCGAGCCCGGAAGCAGTATCTCCGGGGCAACCATGGTGGTTCGCGATGGCACCATTGAATCCGTGGGCCGCCGCGTGAGCATCCCATCCGATGCCAAAGTAATCGACATGGAGGGCAAAAAGATCTACCCGGGATTCATTGACATGTTTGCCCACTACGGGCTTCCGGAGCCCGAAGGCAAAGACAACATACACTGGAACCAGCAGATCCGTTCCCATTACAGCAGTGCCGACGGATTCAGCCCCGATGAGGAGATGGCCGGGGTGCTCCGTGCCCAGGGATTCGTGGCGGCACAAACCTTGCCCGAACACGGACTTTTCAGGGGTTACAGCAGCATCATCACTCTGGGCTCACGCGAAGCCAACCGCGAAATGATCCGTTCCGATTTTGCCCAAATGCTGTCATTCCGGCCCTCCAGGGAGCTCGGTTCACACTACCCCACATCAGGTATGGGTGCCATTTCGCTGATCAGGCAAACACTTCTTGATGCAGAGTGGTACCGTGAAGCCCACAATGCATACAATACACAACAGGGTCTCGAACGCCCCGAAACCAACAAAGCATTGGAAGCCATTGACAACGCCCGTCACCAGGATATCCCCTTCATCATGGAAGCCGAAGACGAGAACTGGGTAACCCGCTCTCACGATGTAGCTTCAGAGTTCGGGCTGAATGTGTGGATACGCGGAAGCGGATATGAATACCGGGCCCTTGAATCGGTCAGCGAAACAGGCCGCACCCTGATCCTCCCCCTGAATTTTCCGGATGCGCCCAATGTGGCTACCCCGGAAGATGCACGAGGTGTTTCATTGCAGGCACTCAGACACTGGTATTTTGCACCGGAGAACCCCGCCCGCGTTGCAGAAGCCGGTATCCCCATGGCACTGACCGCATACGGCAGCAACAATGATTTTCTGACCAATCTGAAAACAGCCGTAGAGCGCGGGCTCAGTTCCGAAGACGCCCTGCGCGCCCTCACCACTACCCCTGCATCCATGCTGGGCATCGACAACCACTACGGAACCCTCTCAGAAGGTAAGGCAGCCAGTTTCATTGTGGCAGACAAAGACCTGTTCGATCATGCCTCGGAAATCCTCCAGGTATGGATTGACGGACAGGAATACACAGTGCAGCCCGACCGCGAGGAGCCCCGCGGGAAATGGCTGCTTGCCGGCAAGGAAGAACTCAGTGATGCCATCCTGAATATTGAAGGAAGGCCCGGACAGTTCCGCGGCACCATCAGCCTGGACGACCAGTCGGCCCGGTTGCTGCGTATCCGCGTGGAGAACGGCCGACTTTACACCGGTTTTGCCGGTGAGTCTCTCGGTCTGGATGGCATTATCAGGCTTTCAGCAAACCTGGACAACGAAGAGTTGCTGGGCGTGGGTGAAACCTGGGAAGGAGAATTCTTTACCTGGAATGCGTCACGCATCGAGCCGGCAGAAGAAAGAGAAAGACCGGAAACCCCGTTCACCCCACTGGATCTCCCCCACCGTTATCCTTCGGTGGATTACGGACCTTCATCCGTTCCTGAACAACCACGGAACCTGCTGGTCAGAAACGCCACCATCTGGACACAAGGTGAAGAGGGTGTTATGGAAAATGCCGACATGCTTATCACCGATGGCCGGATTGCCGCTGTCGGCTACAACATTGATGCCCCCCGGCGGGCGGAAGAGATTGATGCCGGTGGGCGTCATGTAACACCCGGGCTGATCGACCCACATATCCATTCCAGCATTACCGGCGGCGTCAATGAAACCGGCGACGCCATTACCTCGGAAACCCGCATCCAGGATGTAATGGATGCCAACAACGTATGGATCTACCGCCTTTTGGCTGGTGGAACCACCACTGCCAAACTTTTCCACGGCTCGGCCAACCCCATCGGTGGCCAGGACGCCTCCATCAAAATGCGTTGGGGGCACGGGCCCGATGAACTGCTGATTGAGGATGCCTTCCCGGGGCTGAAAATGGCCCTCGGAGAAAACGTTAAACGGATGCCCACCCGCTACCCAAGCAGCCGCCAGGGCACGGAGCAGATCATCAGGGATGCTTTTCAGGCAGCCGTTGAGTACGGCAAAGCCTGGGAACGCTGGGAAAATGACCCCACCGGCATCCCGCCAAGAAAAGATTTGCAACTGGAACCCATTCTGGAGGTGATCAACGGCGAAAGAAGTGCCCACGTGCATGCCTACCGCCAGGATGAGATGCTCATGATGCTCAGGGTGGCCGAGGAGTTCGGCTTCACTGTCGGTACTTTCGAGCATACCCTGGAAGGCTACAAGATTGCCGATGAGCTCAGGGAACACGGCGCCGCAGCTGTGGTATGGAGCGACTGGTCGGCCTTCAAGGTGGAAGCCTATGACGGGATCCTGCACAATGCTAAAATATTGAATGACGCAGGTGTACTAACTTCCCTGCACTCAGACAACACCCAGCTGTCGAGCCGTATGAACTGGGAAGCCGCCAAAACCATGAAAACCGGTGTGGATGAGGTGGATGCAATGGACTTCATCACGCGTCGTCCGGCACAGGTAATGGGCATTGACCACCGCACCGGATCTCTTGAAGAAGGCAAAGATGCCGATTTTGTGATCTGGAACGGTCATCCCCTTTCCACCTTCTCCACTCCGGATCAGACCTGGGTGGACGGCCGGAAGTATTTTGACCGGGAAACCGACCTGCAGCTACAGGAAGAAGTCAGGCAGGAAAGGGCCATGATCATTGACCGGATTCTTGAGCGTCAGCAACGCGACAGAAACAACGATGAGGAAGAAGAATAGGCAGGTGACTTTTTCAGGCATTCTAACGTAGAACCAAACAAATCAAAATACAATGAAATCAATTGTCAATAACATACATATCAACAAGTTGTTCACCAGCTCACTTGTCATGCTGGTGATGCTTCTTGTGGCTGGAAGCGGCCTTTCTGCACAGACTCCCGCACCACCGCAACAAGAACCTATCGCCATCACCGGGGGCACCATTCATACCATGACCAACGGGGTAATTGAAGAGGGCACAGTTCTTTTCGACAACGGACAGATTATCGCCGTGGGTGTCGACGTGGAGGTTCCCGGCAATGCAGAGGTGATCGATGCCAGTGGCAAACATGTGTACCCCGGACTGATCCACGGTCAAAGCACAATAGGTCTGACAGAGATCGGGCGCATCGCCGAAAGCACTGACCTGGCGGAGACCGGAAACATCAACCCCAATATCCGTGCCCAGGTGGCGTTTCATCCCATCAGTGAACATATTCCGGTGGCAGCCGTCAATGGTGTCACCACTGTCGTACCCTCACCCGGGGGAAGCATCATATCAGGGAAACCCGCTGCCATGATGACCGACGGATGGACCTGGGAGCAAATGACCCTGAGAGAAGGGATTGCCATGACCATCAACTGGCCGTCAATGCGCAATAACAACCAGTACAGAGAATCCCTGGAAGAATTGCAGCAGGCGTTTGACAAGGCACGCAGGTATCAGAAAGCCAGGGCAGCCATGGAGGCCGGCGACGCACCCCATCACCCCTATGATGTAAGGTGGGAAGCCATGCTGCCGGTGCTGCAAGGAGAAATGCCGGTTCTGATAAATGTAAGCGGAGTCGCCCAAATTCAGGCAGCCATTGCCTGGATCGAAAAGGAGGGATTGAATGCCATTCTGGCGGGCAACCGCGATTTCGGTCTGGTAGCAGACCAACTTGCAGCCAGGGAAATCCCCGTGATGCTCACCGGGGTTATTTCCGGCCCGGACACCAACTGGGAGGCCTATAACCAGGGGTACACCACCCCGCGCATACTTTACGAAGCAGGGGTTGACTTCTGCATTGCGGGCGAAGCCTCCGCAGCCTATGCCTACCGCCTGCCCCATCATGCGGCCTCTGCGGTGGCCTTCGGACTGCCGGAAGAAGAAGGCCTGAAGGCAATCACCATCAATGCCGCCCGCATCCTGGGCATCGACGATCTGGTTGGCAGCATTGAAGCCGGCAAAGACGCCACCCTGATGATCACCACAGGCAATCCGCTTGAATTATGGACCAGCAAAGAGCAGGTGTTCATCCGCGGTAGGAAACTGGAAATGCTCGATAAACATCATCGCCTGTACGAACTTTACAAGGAAAAGCACCGGCAGGAGCAGCTTTAATACTTTGCATATCAAAACAAAAACGAAACAAGGGGGGATCGCCTGTCAGGGACCTCCCCCTGTTTCGTTTTTTCGTGTCGGCATTTTTTTGTATTTTTCGGATTCAAACCAACACAAATTATCCAATTTAGCTGAACAGCAAACTGGATTTATGAGTATTAATAAAAATATTAAACAAAAAACTGAAGCAATGAAAAACATTTTGAAGCATCAACATGCAGTTCCCTTTACCGCCGCCGTTTTATTGGTCTTATTTCTGGCCTCGTGTGGCGGAGGCGGTGCCCAGCGTCAGGTGCAGGAAGAAAGACTCGAAGAGGTCAAAGCAGAAGTTAGCCAGGATTTGAACCAGCTCAAAAACAATGTCGACGAGCGGATCACCACCATTGAGAAGGAAATGGAAAACGCTGAAGGAGAACTCAAAGAACAACTGGAAATTGCTATTGAAGCGCTAAAAGAGCAGCGCGACATCCTTGATCAGGAATTGGAAGTTGTGGAAGAAGCCACCCTCGAGGAATGGGAGGACGTGGTAAACCGCGTAACCATGACCTATCGCGAAGCCAATGAGGAGATGAATTCTGTTTCCGAGAATGTTAATGAATGGCTGGAAAGGGAGCAAGAGTAAACACCCGGCCAGCAAACAAAATCACTCATCAAAGGAAAAACAAAGCCTGTCCGCTTTCGCGGATGGGCTTTTTTTCGTACTTTTGCAGGCTTTTTTCAATTACATATATTTACTTCTGATCCATGATCCGCAACATCGCCATCATTGCCCACGTTGACCACGGCAAAACCACCCTGGTTGACCGCATCCTTCACCAGGTCAAGCTTTTCCGCGAAAACCAGGAAACCGGAGAACTCATCCTCGACAGCAACGACCTGGAAAGGGAAAGGGGCATCACCATTTTGTCCAAAAACTGCTCAGTACGGTATAAGGACATAAAGATCAACATCATTGACACCCCGGGTCACTCCGATTTCGGCGGTGAGGTAGAGCGGGTGCTGAACATGGCTGACGGTGTTTTGCTGATTGTGGATGCCTTTGAAGGGCCCATGCCCCAAACCCGCTTTGTTCTGGAGAAGGCCCTGTTGTTGAACAAAAAGCCCATTGTGGTAGTCAACAAGGTGGACAAACCCCATTGCGATCCGGACCTGACCCAGGAAAAGGTGTTTGACCTCATGTTCAGCCTGAACGCCACCGAGGATCAGCTCGACTTCCCCACTGTATTCGGATCTGCCAAAGGAGGCTGGATGTCGGACGACTGGAAAAAGCCCGCCAGTGATGTATCCCACCTCCTCGATATGATCATTGAACATATCCCCGAAGCGGTCTACCCGGAGGGAAGCACCCAGTTGCAGATCAATTCACTGGATTACAGTTCTTATGTGGGCCGGATCGCGGTGGGCAAACTCACCCGTGGCAGCCTGAAAGAAGGTCAGCCCGTGTCTTTGGTGAAGCGCGACGGCCGCGTGGTAAAGTCCCGCATCAAGGAGCTTTATGTATTCGAGGGGCTGGGCAAGCAGAAGATCAAGGAAGAGGTTCATGCCGGCGAGATCTGCGCCGTACTCGGACTGGAAGACTTTGAAATCGGTGACACCATTGCCGATTATGAAAGCCCCGAGGGGATCAAACCCATTGACATCGACCTGCCTACAATGAGCATGCTTTTTTCCATCAACAACTCCCCTTTCTTTGGCAGAGATGGCAAATTTGTCACCAGCCGCCATCTCCGCGACCGGCTTTTGAAGGAGACCGAAAAAAACCTGGCCCTGCGGGTGGAGGAAACCAATTCGGCCGACTCCTACCTGGTATTCGGAAGAGGCATACTGCACCTGTCGATCCTGATCGAAACCATGCGCCGCGAAGGCTATGAACTGCAGGTGGGTCAGCCACAGGTGATCATGAAAGATGTGGACGGTGCAAAACACGAACCCGTGGAAAACCTGACCGTACATGTGCCCGAGGCTTTTGCCGGCAAGGTGATCGAAATGGTGTCACAACGCAAAGGCGACATGGTAAACATGGAACAGAAAGGCGACCGCACAGTGCTGGAGTTTGACATCCCGGCCCGTGGCCTGATCGGGCTGCGTAGCAATATGCTCACCATCACCGAAGGGGAAGCCGTGATGGCCCATCGCTTCAAGGCTTATGAGCCCTTCAAGGGAGAATTCGGCGTAAAACGCAACGGTGCCCTGATCGCCATGGAAACAGGTACAGCCATCGCCTACTCCATCGATAAATTGCAGGACCGCGGACGGTTTTTCATAGAGCCCGGCGACGAGATCTACGCCGGGCAGGTGATCGGTGAAAACACCCGGCAGGAAGACCTGCTGGTTAATGTGATTAAAACCAAGAAACTCACCAACATCCGCGCCGCTGGTGCCGATGACAAATCTTCCATCGCCCCGGCGGTAAAATTCTCCATGGAAGAGGCCCTGGAATACATCAACAAAGACGAATGCGTGGAATTCACCCCGAAACACATCCGAATGCGCAAAATCATTTTAGATGAACACGAGCGCAAGCGTCTGACTAAAAAGTAACACCAGGGTCATTCCGAAAAATGTTGTATTTTGGCAGATGACATTGGGTAAATAATTGAATTATGTTTAAAAACCTTTTGGGATTTATAATCATTGTTCTTATGACCATCTTCAATTTGTCTGCACAGCAAGAAGATATTCATCTCCCGGAACCAGAAAAAACTGGTGGCATGCCACTGCTTGAGGCCCTTGACAACAGGCAGAGCATGCGCAATTACACCCAGGAAGCCCTCAGCGACCAGGATCTGTCCAACCTGTTGTGGGCAGCATTCGGCGTAAACCGCGAAGACGGCAGGCGTACCGCCCCGACAGCCCGAAACTGGCTGCAGTTCGACATTTATGTGATCATGGCCAACGGATGGTATCGTTATGATGCGGAAAAACATGCACTGATCTGCGGGGGCACTGAAGACCTTCGCCAGTATGCCGGCACCCAGGATTTTGCCAAAGAAGCCCCGGTAAACCTGATCTTCGTATCGGATCACGACCGCATGACTGGAGCGGACCGGGCCAAGCGGGATTTCAACTCTGCCACTGACGTGGGGTTCATATCCCAGAACGTATACCTGTATTGTGCTTCCGAGGGCCTGGCCACTGTAGTACGTGGCATGGTTGACAGGGAAAAACTCCATGAAGTTTTACAGTTAAGGCCTGCTCAACACGTCATCCTGGGGCAGAGTGTGGGGTACCCCGCACAATAATTCCCTTAAAAAAAAGCCCCTCCGCTTGAAGGGGCTTTGGTGATTCCGCCAGGATTCGAACCTGGGACCCACAGCTTAGAAGGCTGTTGCTCTATCCAGCTGAGCTACGGAACCATTTGAAGTTGCCGTGCAATGATGCCTGAAAATCTCCGGCAGCGGTAAGCTACCTCAGAATGAACAATTACCGGAAAATTTTGTCCGTCCTTTTTGGCCTGTTCTATCCAGGCGCGGCATTGCTGCATTGGCTGTGCAAAGGTACGACTTTACGCTTAATTGTCCAAAATCACGTTAAAATATTTGCCCGTAAAGCCCCGCAACTATTAGCCCTCCCAGGGCTTGAGTTTCTCCGGGGCTACTGTATTGATCAGGGCACGTGCCAGCACCAGGCTCGAATCAATCACCGGAAGGCCCTCAGCCCGGAGCCCCTTGTGAACCATGGGAAATTCCGTACAGCCAAAAACCAGCAATTCAACACCCCTCTCCTTAAGAGACCGGCAGGCGCGGTAGAGCAAATCAAGTGCTTTGTCATAATCGCCATGGGTCACCGACTTGATTCCGTATTCGGAATGGTAAATGGCCGAATGCAGCCGAGCCTGTTCCTTTTCCGTCACGTTGATCACCTCCAGGCCATAATCTTCAAGACTGTCGTACAGTTTGGTGATGTGTGTTCCGGTGGTTCCCAAAACCCCGATACGCTTGGCTCCCGGATAATAATGACGAATAAACCCGGCCACCTCTTCAATCATATTCAGCAGGTGAATGTTTGTATCATGGGATAGCAACTCCTGGAGAATCACATCAAATATGGGCGGGGCATGTGCTGAGTTACAGGCCATCCCGGCCACCTGTACTCCCAGGCGGTCCATCTGGAGCAATACCCGTACAATGGCATGAGCGGGATTATCATTAACCCGCCCCATGATGAAAGCCGTCCGGTCATTGATTTCAGATGGAAGAGAAAAAAGCAACTGAGACAGATGTTCCTGGTCACTTCCCGCCAGTGTCTGAGAAATGATCTTGGATGACAGGTCAATACCGGCACCCGGCCCCATGCCTCCCACAATTCCAATACTGCCTTTTTTTATGTCCATATCGCTATTCCCTGGCCTCCAGAATTAGTCTTGCCAATGTGCCGAATTCTTCGTGGGATACACTGTTTCCGCGGTCATAGGTATCCACACGGTGAACAATGATCAGGTCATCGTCCGGAAAGATCAGCATATGATGGCCACCGGCTCCCCTGGCCGAATAGGCGCCATCCGGGATGTCCACATCCGGATAGTGGGGGAAGGTATTGAAATCCCTGGCCACCCACCACATGTAACCATACCCGTCCGCATCATACAAAGTGGCATCTGAATGATAGCGGGTACTTTCATACACCCAGTCTTCCGGAATCACCTGCAGGTCTTCCCAGCGGCCATTCCGGAGCATCAGCAAACCGAAACGGGCCAGGTCGCGGGCATCAATGGCAAAAGGATAGGCCGGATGGATCGACTCCTCCCCGGTCACATACCAGCCATCATCCGCTTCAAACTGCTCCATTCCGATGGGCCGTGCAATTTCCTCCTCGATGGCCTCAAAAATATCTTTACCGGTCTGTTCCATAAAAATGGTTCCGGCGGCATTGAAATCCCAGTTGTTGTAATACCAATGCGTACCGGGCTGAACAAGCAGTCCGGTGGGCTTCAGGTCCTTCATTCGCTGGGATTCATACAGGGCATCGTGATAGATCCCTGAGCGCGATTTCATCAGATCCCTGAACGTGGCCGTGCGTTCCAGTTCCGTCAGCGGAGGATCATCATCAATACCCAGATCCTCCATGGAGGCATCCATGGAGATGGTCCCGTCGGCCACATAGTTTCCAAAAAGGGCGCTGAGGAAGCTTTTCCGGATGGAATGGGTCATGTATTTCGTATCCGTTTTGCCCCATTCATCCACAATCATCCCGTCAGACACAATCATCACCGCAGCAGTGGAAATAGTTTCCGAATACTCCCTGGCAAGAGCCAGCCTTTCAGCGTTAAACCCCAGGTGCTCCGGAGTTTCCGCCTTGTCCCAGGTTTCACCGGGGAAGCGCTCCACCTCAGTGGCGCATCCGGCCAAAAAAATCGCAATCATCAAAAAAGAAAAAAATCGTACCATAGATAACAATGTTTGATCCTTTATTAACATTCGACCCTAATAACATTTGACCCACTAATAACATTCGACCCCTTCGGGGTCAAAAAAACCAACAACCACGTTGGCCCTTTAGCATGCCTCAGGCAGCTTTCCCCTCACGCTGCCCATGAGAACCAACAACCAGAGAGTGCGAAGCACTCGACTAACCGGAGTGGCGAAGCCACGACCTGTCAAGGCCTCCACTTCAGGCGGTCATTCAGGTTCAGCATATTGTATTTCTCCATGATCTCCACCACCTTATCCAGGGATATGGCTTTTGCCTCATTACCATTATTTCCAATCATGTCTTCCGCCATAAACATGGAATTATAAATGGCTTCCTGCGTGGCTTCCTCCACCGCCTGGAAAAAAGTGTTCATATCATTATTCCCGATCAGTGAAGGGGTTTCAATGGGATCCCCTCCTGTTACATAGGGAATTGTATAAGCCGTCGAAAAGGCAATTGCAAAATCACCCGATCCGTTCGACATGAAGTTGGTGGTCCTCCCCATGCCGACGAATGACCGTTTAGCCATCCGTTCCAGGTTCCGCTCCGATAAAGGGGCGTCGGTGGCGATCACAATCATGGCCGAACCGTCCTCTTCCTGCCCGATCCGTTCTTCCTGGTACTCCCGGGTAAATGGCACCCCGTTGATATTGAGTATCCGGCCAAAATTGGCCTGCACCAACACCCCTACCGTATAGGTCTCTCCACCGATCTGATCAGTGATCCGGGATGCGGTTCCGATACCAGCCTTCCATCCCAGACTGGTGGTACCTGTGCCGGCACCCACATTCCCCTCGGCAACCCGGCCTTTGGCAGCACCGTCGATGGCCGCAAACACATCTTCACGGGTCACATGCTGCCCACGGATGTCATTAAGGTATCCATCATTGGTTTCCCCCACCAGGGCATTGACCGAACGGACATTTTCATTGCCCGGCTGCTGCAGCATCCAGGCCACGGTGGCTTCCACTCCCGTACCCACATCCAGGGTATTGGTCAGCACAATGGGCGACTCAATGTTGCCAAGCTCTTCCACCTGCAAGGAACCGGCCATCTTGCCAAAACTGTTGAAACAGTATATGGCACCCGGAACCTTTTCCCGGAAAAGGTTACCTCCGTGGGGCAAAATAGCTGTTACACCGGTACGGATGTGATCACCTTCAATACGGGTGGTATGGCCCACCCTGACCCCAGGAACGTCGGTGATCATATTCAGGGTTCCGGGCGTCATCAATCCCACATCGACACCGATATCCGCAGCTCTTGCGCGATCATGGACAGTGGCGTTGGTACTAATACCAGCACTGGTATGATTACTGGCGCTGACATTACTACCGGGACTGCCATTTGCATCGGCATTGACATTGCTGCTGCCACTGGTGCTGGTACTGGCATCATCCGTGGCTCTGTTAGGGTCGGCCGCCCATGTGCCGGCGGATAACCCCTGCGCATGCAACCCGGCCAAAATCATCAACAAAACCATTGCTGTTGCCGAAATACGAGATAATTTTTTCATGATCATTGCATTTTATACGTGCTATTAACATGGGATCCCTTCAGGATCCAGAAAGGGCACATGCCCAAATTCATCCATGATTTTCACCCGCCACAACGAGGGGGCGCAGCCCCCGACCAACCAACAACCTCTTCGCCCGTTCCCAAAACCATTGGCAACTTCCCCATCACTCCGCCCATGAAAACCAACAACCGGAGAGTGCGAAGCGCTCGACCAACCGGAGGCGCATCAGCGCCGACTAACCGGAGTGGCGAAGCCACGACTAAAGTTCCCCTTCCCCGGTCTGGTAGATCATATCCTCATCACCAATGTAGGGTCTGTCCGATACACCACCCATCTCCCTGTCCATATCAAGAGGATAGAGATACTGACCACCATTTACATAATTGATCTTTGTGATGTCTGCTGGTCCCCAGCCGGGCACTTCTATCTTGACGATGGTGCCGGGATATTGTTCTCCGGCAATACCTGTTTCGTAATAGCCCCGGAAGAAATGCACCCTGGTTTTATGCACCACGATGTCCATCTCATCAAAATCGACTCCCACCCGGGCATGCCACTCAGGATTGGTCACCTGCATCAGCGCAGGGGTCACCACAATAAAATTATTGTCTCCAAAGCCAAGTACCAGGTAACGGTCGTCGAGCAATTCCACGGTGGCATTGTCGAGCTGCACCGGGTCACCGGAATACATATCGGTGGTTCCGGCCACTTCAATGGGCCCGGTCTGGTCACCTGCCGACCACCCCCTGTCGTGCGCCTCCTTAAAAAGATCCTCGTCGGCCAGTGTGCCGATGGCAAAATTGGAAGCCCCCTGCCGGATCAGTTCATTGGTGATCCAGGTTGCTCCCCCGGTCCGGTCACAGCCATCGGCGATCACCACCGGGGTTTCCTGACTGGCCACTGCATCAAGTGCACGGGCAACACCATCCTCTACACCATAAATATCCTTGAACACAAAATCTTCACGGTGATCCCAGAAAAACTTGTTCATATCATCGGCAATACGGTCTGCCAGTTCCTGATCATCATTGGTCACCACATATATGGATGCCCCGTTATTGGGAACGTCAGCGTATGCAAATCCGAAATTTACCGACACATATACATCTTTCTCGCGATTTTCCCATCGGCGCGCACGTTCCATGATCTCCCTGGCAGGATAGCGTACCGTGGCCTGGAAAAAGCTGGGGGTGATCACACCGGGTTTCCGGGTGGCCACCACCGGACTGTATGTGCCCTGTAAGGCCCGGATCATTACGTCAGCAGCCCTCTCTCCCATCAGGGCAGCATCATAATGGGGAAAACGCTTGGTGGCAAATACCGCATCGGCGGCATCATCTGCAACAAGCTCCGCATCCACACAGGCATGCAAGTCAAGGGAAGCCGTAATAAATGCATCCGGACCGAGAATATCCCGCACCATGCGGGCCAGTTCAGCTTCGGGTCTGGCAATTCCGTGCACAGCCATTGATCCGTGTACTGCCAGGTGAATCCCGTCAAAGGGTCCTTTATTGACCAGGTCCTCAATCATTTTTTCCGTATAATATTCCCACACTTCCATGGAGTTCCAGCTGCGTCCGGTTCCGCCAACAGGCATCCCTGCCGGAGAAGTGATCCCGACCAGCTCCACACCCCCGTAGGCAGCCATGCGTTCTTCGAACCCGTCAATATAAGCCCTTCCGCTTCCACCCCCCAGAATCTCACTGGTGGCCGGGCCTGTGGCCAGCCAGTCTTCAAGTCCTGCGGGGCTGGGGCAATACGTACAGGTTTCATGGACAAAAGAAAGCACTGCTATGCGGTAGGTATCCTGACGAAGCGGCACAGTGCGCTCCGCCCTGGGCTGGGCAAAAAGATTGTTTGTCAGGCCCGTGATCATCAGGGCCATCATCAATGAAAAGGCATAATAGGTCTTCATGTTGATTTATTTTGGATGGTTTTATTCGATTGACAAACAAGGCAAATATATATAATTATCATTTGTTGCTCATGATTTCAGAAAAAACTTGCATATTTGACTTTCGTTTATCAATCCCTGATCGGCCGGAAGTAACCGACCGATAGAAAGATAATTACCGCTTAACCAAAAACCATCACAACATGAAGATTTTATCAGTGTTTCTTTTAATTTTTCTTTTCAGTCTGCCCATCATTGCCGGCGTCTCAAACAACAGTTCGGCCACCGCTTCTGCCTCCTGTGCGATTTCGGAAGCAACACCGGGGGAAGCAGCAACAACGGGTGAAGCAACAACGGGTGAAGCAACACCGGGGGAAGCAGCAACAGGGGAAGCAGCAACAGGAGAGTCAGCGGGGGAGTCAGCAGCAACGGGGGTTTCAGCACCTCTTTCCCATTACACCCCGGGGAATCTTACAGATCGCCTGGACAGCATCATGGAGCTCTTTCACACCCATAACAACTTCAACGGAACCGTATTGGTTGCGCAAAACGGAGAAGTTGTCTTTGGGGAGGGCTACGGGTACGCCAACATGGAACACGGTATCCCCAACAGCCCGGAAATGAATTACCGAATCGCGTCCATTTCCAAACAATTTACCGCCCTGCTGATTATGCAGAAAGTCGCCGAAGGAAAAATGTCGCTGGATTCAACCATCAACACATATATTCCGGACTATCCCAGTCCACAAGGGGAGGTCATTACCATTCATCATCTGCTCACACATACCTCAGGCATGCCGCACTATGCTGGCATCCCTGACTTTTTCCCCCGTTTCGGCAGGCAACTGTTTGAACACAGGGAATTCGTGGAGCTTTTCTGGGATCTGGAACTCATGAGTGAACCGGGCGAGGAGTACAGCTACAGCAGTTTTGGGTATTATCTGCTGGGATATATTCTGGAAGAGGTTTCCGGAAAAACATTTGATGCATTGCTGGATGCCCGTATCCTTCAACCCCTTGGGATGCATGATACAGGTATTGAAGACCACCGCCAGATTGTAACCAACAGGGCCCACGGATACGACATGGTACTGGATGGATTCCTGCGGGCGGAATTCCGCGACCTTTCCACAGCCCTTGCCACCGGCGACATGTATGCCTCCCCTCTTGACATGGTCAAATGGGATCAGGCCCTGCGCGATTATACCCTTCTGGACAAGGAATACCAGGATCTGAAGTTTGAACCTGAACTGGATGGTTACGGGTATGGCTGGCGGATCGGGCACATGAAGCTCAGCGAAAATGACAGCCTCTATTACAATGAGCACACCGGGGGAACCAACGGATTTACCAGTATCGGCACCCGGCTGCCCGAAGACGGATATTACATCCTTGTTTTCTGCAACACCCGCCCGGGCGAGATCCGGCCCATCCGCGAGCAAATTGTCAACGCATTGTATGACAAACCCATTGAGTTTGAACGTTCGGTTCCGATTGCAGCGGCACGCATCCTGGAAGAGGAAGGGCTGCAGCAGTCGATGGACTTCCTGAAAGAACTGGCCGATGCCGGCAATGATAACGGCGATGAACTGACACTGAACCACATTGCGCAGATCGGCAGAGATCTGATGCTGCTTGACAGATACAGGGAAGCCACCGACTTTTTGGCACTGGCAACCCGCTTGTTTCCTGATTCCCCCCGGGCCCAGATGCTACTTGGTGATGCCTGGTATGCAGCAGGGGAAGAGGAAAATGCCGTCACGGCCTATGCCAGGGCTTTGCTGCTGGATCCTTCGCATAATGCCACACTTCAGAGGCTGCAGCGAGTTACGGATTAACCACAGCAGCAACCGCCTTCTCCGGCAGCTTCTTTACCCACAACCTCTACTTTTACAGGAGTGACATTCTGCACGTTATCACTCACAGGGCAGCGGGATTCCACAGCATGCATCCATTTTTCCAGGGTATCTTTGTCTGCATCGCAATCGGGCTTCAGGCAAACTTTAATCTGCTTGTAACCTGCACGGTCCTGGTCGCTCTTACCGAACAGTTTTGCAGGATTGAGCTCACCTTCAATGTCGATCTCAAGACCCCGCAACTCAAACTTCATCTCCTGAGCAATCAGGTGCCCCATCACATTCAGGCATCCCGCGAAAGCGGCCAGCATATACTCTACAGGGTTGGCTGCCTGATCCGTTCCACCCAATTCTTTGGGTTCATCCACGATCATTTCAAAGTTCCTGGCTTTTACATTGGTCCTTGCAGGACTTTCACTGTGTGCACTGATCTTAAATTTTAAGTCTGACATATTTAGATTTTTTAGGTTGTTAATACAGTAACAATCATGCAAAAAGCCTGCCACATTGGTTGTGCTGGCAATATGTCAGGCCGGGCGGCATGATTGCCGACAGGAGCCGGGAACCAAATTTGCAACATTTTAGCAAGGGAGGCATGATTACTGCCCGGGGTAAAGAACCATGCCTGAAACCGCAGGTATTTCCACCCGCATGTTTCCATCTTCAACCACATAGATATCACCGGTGAAATGATCGGTAACCTGCCCTGGCGAATGCCCCGCCACATGCGGGGTAAAAGATAGCTCATGAGGCTCTTCTCCGCGGTTGATCAATACCACCACCAGGTCATCCTCCGTATGGCGGACAAAAGCCAGAACACCGGCATCATCGTCGGTGGCAGCAACTGTCACCTCGCCGGTACGCAGGGCCTCATGGTCGGCGCGCAGGCGGCCAAGCTCACTGTACCAGGCATGCAGGTCATGGTCAAA
>PWGY01000043.1 GCA_003554665.1 Bacteroidales bacterium
CAGCAGAGAATTTAACAGCAGGGAAGAAAAGATCAAATTAGTGAAAGAGATATTTGATCAACTTGGCATAAGCAATATGTCACAGGAAACCATGCAGGAGCATTACGCCCGGGCCTTTGACTATCTGGAGGACATCAAATTACCTGCAGCGCGGAAAGAAAAGCTGATCAACCTCTCCAAAGCCCTTTTTGACCGGAAAAGCTGACAGTTAAAACAAAAAAAAAGCTGCCCCGAAAGGCAGCTTTTTTCATACATGCAACTCAAAACAGCACGTTTTTACCAACCGGGGTTTTGAACCATATTGGGGTTGGTGGTAAGGTCCCTTGAAGGGATCGCATAGATCATCTGGTGATGATAGGGTTCCCTGAAAAGACTGACGAAATCCTCACCGGGAATCACCGGGCCTGTGTGTTGCGGCGGTTTGTTCGTGCGGTCAACAGGCAGTCCCCAACGATGAAGATCATCCAGACGCCAGCCTTCAAACATCAGTTCGCGGGTGCGTTCTTCCTGGATCGCTTCCAACAGCCCCTGACCGGACAGTCCGCTCAAGGCATCCAGTCCGCGGGCAACGCGCAGGGCATTAAGGGTTGCCAATGCATTGGCTTCGTTCACATAATACTGGGCTTCTGCCAGATTCATATAAATTTCACCCATGCGGAAAACCTTGGGTTTGTGCTGGTAGTTGGTGTTTCCAGTGTATAACGCCGGATTTCCGGGGTATTTATTGACCAGCCATAACCCATCATCGTAATAATCGATCCCATCTATGTGTATTGGCAGTTGGCCAAAGTAAACATTCTTACGGATATCTCCCTCTTCAAATAAATCAACAGCCCATTGATTTGGAATCCAGTCTGGATTAAAATCATCTGCTGCAGCACGATAGCCAAGGAAGGGGACCATCGAACTTCCCAACTCGTTGGGGTGGCTTGCATACACCTGAAGAATCACCTCAGAGCTGGTATCATGGTGCCACATATCCCGGAGACCTTCTTCGGTGGTGATCAGCGGATAGGTGCCACTATTGATCAGCTGTTCTGCTGCGGGTATTACTGCACTCCAGTTCTGCATATGCAGGTGCACTCTTGTTTCCAGTGCCAGGGCCGCATCCAGGCTTATCCTGTGATGGCTGGGGGCGCCGGAAACATTGGCCAGCAAGCGTTTGGCTTCGGCCAGGTCGTCAAGGATCTGACGGTAAGTCTCTGCCACACTTGCCCTTGCAGGCTGAAGGCGAATATCAAATTGGAGCACGAGGGCAATACCCAGATCCGACTCAGCAGAGGCCGGGTCGTACAATTCCCCATACCTGATGGCGAGCCGATTAAAATAGTAGGCACGCAAAAAATAAGCCTCACCCAGATAACGATCAAGCTGTGCTTGTTCCTGAGCATTTTCAGCCTCGATCAGATGCTGGTTTTCAATTATATTATTCACATTATTGATGGCGGAGTAATACAACTGCCATACATCGCGGATGGTGTAATCGGTGGCAAGCAGTTCAGTCCAGCGGTGAGGAAATCCCTGACGGTTACCGTAATCCCAGGTGGCATTGAGCAGATCCGCCTGAATATCGGTGCTGTAGGACTGAATTCCATGCATCCTGTTACGCAGCTGGGCATACAGCCCGTTGTTCATGTTCTGCGCATCTGAGACGCTTTGAAAAGCCTCCCCGGATTCAATCACATCATAAGGGAGCCTTTCCACATCGCAGGAGACTGTGGCCAAAGCAAACACCACAGACGCCAGGAGTACTCTTATTATCTTTTTCATAATTGTTTGCATTTTCAGTGAATATTATTAGAACGTTAACTGAATACCCAATGTCCACTGCTTGGTATTGGGGTTGGCACCGAGACTGATGTTTGAATCAACTTCCGGGTCCGGACCACGGTACTCTGTCCAGGTAAGCAGGTTACGTCCTGTCACATACACCCTTGCCCTTGTGAAGAAATCACTTCTCTGCAACATGGACTGGGGCAACCTGTAGTCGATGGTGAAGTTTTTCAGACGCATGAAGGAAGCATCTTCAATCAGGCGGGAGTCAAACTGAGTGAACTGAACGGGCCACCTGGGGAATTCTGTTTCATCCCCGGGCTCTTTCCAGTAGTCCAGAACGGTACGCTCCGAGTTAAACGCGCTAAACACTGAGGGGTTTTCGGTGAAATACCTGTCGTTGTTGAACAAGTACTTGTCATGTACAAAGGCAAAATCCAGACGCAGGCCGAAATCTCTCCACCCGGCATCCAGGCCAAAACCTCCGGCCAATGGCGCATAACGGGGATGACCTGTGTTCTGCTCAAGCTGGTTGGTATCAAAATGGGTGGTCACATTGTTGGGGTCTTCCACATTGTTTGACCTGTCTTCATCAGGTACATACCAGGTCGGGTTACCTGTTGCGGGATCCACACCGGCAAAAATCGGACGGAAGAAGCGAACTGGCTCACCCACTACGTATGCCACACCAGTATTGGGGATGATCCAGTGATCCAGCCCCTGGAAAAGTTCCGTTACTTCGTTGCGGTTGTAGTTGAAGTTGACAAACGGCGTCACGTAATAATCACGTGCACTGACTACATCAAAGTCCAGTTCAAAGTCAATCCCTGAATTACGCAATGATCCTACGTTATCACTTTCGCTGGTGAAGCCTGTGGTATAAGGCATGGGCACAGCCATCAGCATGTCAGTGGTTTCCCTGTCGTAAAGTTCCACATTGAAACGGTACCTGTCATCAAACAAAGAGAACATCATTCCAAGGGTGGTTTTCCTCTGGGTTTCCCAGCTGAGGGAAGGATTTCCCGGATGTGTAATCCACCAGCCGGTAGATTCAGCGTACTGGGTTGTTCCCATCCTTGCCAGGTGGGCATAGTCGCCAATTTGCGAGTTACCGGAAGTACCGATACTGAGTTTAATCTGGGCAGAAGAGAGCCAGTTGATATTGTCCATAAAGGATTCTTCGGCCATGTCCCACATCACACCGGCAGAATAGAAATTGGCAGTACGGTTGTCTCGGCCAAAACGTGAAGATTCATCCTGGCGGGCAGAGAAGTCCACGTAATATTTGTCGTCCAGCACATAATCCAGGCGTCCGAAGTAAGAGTTATATGCATGTTGGGTCATGCCATGTGTAACATTCCGGCCATCCGGGCCTGCAACCAGAAGCATCAGGCGGTCATCATTATGCCCTGTTGATACACTGGAAAAATTTTCATAATTCCTGTCGGTGTATTCATGGCCGGCAAGAGCGGTAAACCCATGACGCATTCCAATGTTCCACTTATATTCTGCGGTGGTGGTGAGAATACGCTGGTTGCTCCTGGCGAAATCCTCATACCTGCGTCCGTTCCCCGGTGTTCCGGCATACGAAGGATACCTGATCTGTGAAGTCCGGTAGTCATATATATCCAACCCACCCTGGGTGCGGATTACAAGACCTTCGAGGGGATTAATCTGCATATGACCAACCACATTTGTCATATTGTTATTTCCCTCGGAGATGAGTTTTTCCTGCATATAATAAGGATCAAACCGATTCCATCCCGGAATAATTCCGCGGTAGGAATTACCGTCCTCATCGTAAGGAGAATAAATGGGCTGCGCCAGAACCATTAAGCCGCGGTTGGTGTCGTTAAATCCATAAGGGTTGGTTTGACGCCAGTCATCTGTCAGGCCAAGCCTCAGGCCAAAACTCAGCCAGTCGTTGGCGTGAGAGTTCAGGTTGGCGCGCAGCGTGTAACGCTCGTATTCCGAACGAACGGCCAAACCGTCCTGGAAGAAATAGGAACCGGAAACAAAATATGTGGTCCGTCCTCCGCCTCCGCGGATCGACATGTCCCCTTGAATGGTTGGCTGATCCTGCGTATAGTAATACTTGTACCATTGGGTGTCATGCGGATAAGCTTCCCGCATCTGGTTGGCATATGCCTCGCTCCACAAACCAGTTTCCGTCCGGAAATTAATAAATTCATTGGCATTCATCAACCGTTGAAAGTAATCTTCGTTGGCCATATTAGACACACCATACTGCATATTCACATTTACTGTGGCACGCTCATCACGATGTCCCTGTTTGGTGGTAATATAAATTACCCCGTTGGCAGCACGCGAACCATAAATCGAGGTGGCTGACGCATCTTTCAGAACAGACACACTTTCGATATCGTTGGGGTTCATCGAAAGAATGTTGGTGGTGATCATAGGTACTCCATCCACCACATAAAGGGGTGCTGAACTGGCACCCAGTGATCCCACGCCGTGAAGACGCATGGAAGGCAGCTCAGAAGGCTCACCTGAGGAGGAATACACCTGCAGACCGGAAACCCGGCCCTGCATACCATCCCAGACGTTGGCAACGGGACGGGCTTCAAGCCTATCCGCACTTACCGTCGAAATGGAACCAACGGTTGTGCCAACAGTTCTGGCGGTACCATAACCGACCACCACTACCTCGCCCAGCGCGGTGATAGCTGTCTGCAACGAAACATTGATTACGTTGCGTCCCTCTACCGGAATGTTTTGGGGCTCCATACCGATAAAGCGAAATTCCAGTACCGCATCCGATGCGACACTCAAAGAATAATCGCCTTCGATATCGGTTACTGTACCCTGGGTTGTTCCCTGCACCTGAACGGTAACGCCTGGCAGACTTTCGCCATCATCAGCGCTGGTAACCTTTCCGGTAACAGTGATTTGTTGCCCGAACAGGGATCCCCCCATAAAGAGCAAACAACTCAGTAACACTAAACACTTTTTCATGTTGTTTAAGTTTTAATTAATAA
>PWGY01000150.1 GCA_003554665.1 Bacteroidales bacterium
CCTTCCTGCGTCCAGGTGCTGTGCAGGGTCGTTTCTTCCCAGCTTAAACCATGGCCTGCATCAAACAATACAGCTCCCAGGCCAGTGTCGAGGTTGCCATCTTCGTCAACCATCAGAAACCCGCCGGTATAATTTGCGAATCTCACGGTGCCTGTTGTGTGAAGCTGTGCACTGGGGGCAGTGGTGCCAATTCCCGTATATCCGTTGTTGAAAATGGTAAAATCCTCTCCGGCAAGCAGTAATCTGTCTGCACCTTCACGGCCCAGGTGTAACCTGGCTGAGGGTTCTGTGACCCCTATCCCCACATCTCCCAATCTTGAAATGGAAGAATCTGTGTTTGAGGGCCCAAGCCAAGTGGGATCGATTTCTTCCTTACCCACATCTGAAACAACCCACCCGCCTTCTTCTGTGTCAAACAAAAGAATCTGGCCGGTTTCGGGGTCAGTTACTGTTACATCCAAAAGATCCGCAATTGACTCTTGTTCAATATCCAGCAGGTAGGGGGGCATATTCCGGACCTGGCTGGCCCTGATGCGGATTCCTTCTGAGCGATCCCAGGCCGAAAACAGGGGGTCAGTTTCGAGGTCTTCCATGTCGCTGACTACCCAACGATTACTTGAGTCGTCATACATCAGCACCTGCCCGGGTGACAGACCACTGAGGTTTACATCTTCCAATTCACCGATGGAAATTTCTTCCAGATCTTTGACCTGTTCCCGTGTGATCTGTATTCCCTCTGAACGATCCCAGGCAGAAAACAGGGGGTCTGTTTCATCTGCGGATCCGGCATGCAGGGCGTAAGGCACGCTTAACATCTGACTGACCCCTGCAATGTTATAGTTGTGACCTCCGGTGGGGTCCACTTCTGTTTTTAAAAAGAAAGGCCCGTTGGCCCAGGGAATATCGGCAAACTCCCCCTGATCCGTTTCGCCCTGGCCTATTTTCAGGCTGACCAGGCCATTGGTGTTTGTTTCGGACTCATGTACTTCCCTGTAAACGCTTTGGCCTTCGGGCCCTCCCTGAAGGATGGTTATACGCATCCGGATACTCTCCTCAATGATCAACTGGCCTTCAGCATCCCGAATCACAGCCTGGTACGACATGGATTCAGGCACCTGGGCAAACAGGTCCGGAGAAGGAAGCGTGAGAATGAACATGGCCGCACATAATATGGACCTGATCAGTCCGGGAAATTTAAAACCAGGTTCAGACAATAAAAGGTAAAACAGCTTCATAGTGCTCGCTTAAGGGTGCTTAATGATTTTGAGTGCTTTGCGGGTCTGCTGTTGTTGGCTTATCCGCAGAATGTATGTGCCGGGGGGCAGCGATGCAGTCGGTATGAGGGTGACTTGTTGCCTTATCTTATCAGAAGTGATCTCCCGGCCGTTGAAATCATGCAAGTGGTAATGCAGGTCGTTGTTTTCGAATGGCTTGATCTCCAGATAGGCAATCCCGGTTGTGGGATTCGGGTACACAATAAACCGAAGACTGATACCTTCGGTGGGAGGTATATCAACTGCGAGATATTCATAGGGTTGCTGCACTCCCTGGAGAACATGTACTTCCGGAAGTTCATGGTGGTGGGAGGCAAGCTGACCTAAACTGTAACTGACCTGACCACCCTGCCCTGACAGATCTTCACCAAGGGGAAGAATGGCTTCCTGGGCGGTGAGGCACCGGGGCAGAGACAAAGCAAAACAGACACACAGCAGAACCAACCACGGATAAATGTACCTGCATCCGGTAACTGTAAAAAATGTTGACGCGCTTTGTTTGGTGTCGTTTGCCAAAACTTTTAAGGTGTTATTAGGCAGCACGTTGGAAGTTTTTGGGTTGCTGATTTTTTAAGGTTTGTTCATCACAAATATATAAATTATGGCATTGCCTGCTTGTTTTTATCATTTTTTCAACGGTTTTGCCGCAGTTTAATCATGTATTGTGTAAATTATTTTGTAAAAAATATATGTAGTATTAAACATTATTTAAGAAACTTTATTACATTTGTTGTGTAATATAATATAATACGCGCGCAAATCATTCACGTGCAGAAAGTATATCTAACACGTGCAAAAAGTATATCTAAGAATATTTTGAGCTTGTTTGTTTTGTGTAAAATAAATTTACAGTATTTGAAACTATAAATACCAATTTGGTTTGGCAGTTGGCGTCAGGTAATCGGCATGCAGGGGCTTTGGTTTCCTAATCGGCTTCCCACAGGGCTAATTTCTGATATGTTGTTCTGCGCGATGCTGCCGCGCATCAATGGTTTTCTTTTTCTCCCATACCCGTCGTTTTTTCCCCGGCCTTCTTTTCCTGGCAAGCATTGCGCTGCTGCTTTTTGCGGCATTTTCACCGGGAGGAGATAATTCAGTGAATGTGCCGGAAGGGTCAACCTCTTCTTCCGGGCAGTTTCAACTGGAACTGGAGGCTTCACATGAGTACGGTGCTGATTTTATACTGGAACCGGATCAACTTTATCACCAGGCAGGTGATGCTGTGCTGGTCAGGGGCACCCTCATGCCTGGTTATTCATTCAATAGTTGGTCTGACGGTCAGGATACATGGGTTATAGAACCTGAGCACCTTGTTGCTCACTGGCCATTCAACGAGGGGGCAGGTAACCAGGTGAAAGACACCACCGACCACCAGCATCATGGAGAGGTTTTCGGAGCTGGTTGGATGTCAGAAGGAGCTTTTGGGGGTGCTCTTGAGTTTGACGGGGAGAATGATCGTGTTGTGATACCTCATTCAGAAGACTTTAACGTGTCGGGTGCACTTACCCTCAGTACCTGGATAAAGCCTGAAGGACCGCTTACCGGGCATGGAGGAGAAATCACCGAAGTTGGCGAATATGTGGTACACACTTTTGCAGAAACCGGTGAGGATCTGTTTATGCCACCGGACGGGGTCGAAGAGGTTGAAGTGCTTGTTGTTGGCGGAGGCGGAGGCGGCGGTAAGGCTTCCAATGGCCATAACTCTGCCGGTGGAGGTGGAGGTGGAGGAGTCATTCTTCGTGCCGCTGGTGAAGAAGCCGGGCGATATTCGGTGAGTGGCCCGGTCGATGTGGTAGTGGGCGATGGTGGGGCTTCATCGGGAACCGATCGAGGTAGCCCGGGTGATTCCGGGGAAGATTCCAGTTTCGGTGATTTGATTGCCATTGGCGGTGGTGGAGGTGGTTCCACGGATTCAGGCCATGCCCCTTCGGGCGGGTCAGGCGGCGGTGGAGGTGGCAACAGCAACGTTACCGGGGGTGACGGGCTGCAGCCCGACAGCGATTCCGGGGGGTACGGAAACCGTGGCGGAGATCAGGCCGGGGCTTCAAATAGCAGTCGTGGTGGTGGCGGAGGTGGAGCCATGGAAGAAGGGGAAACCATGGGTGGCAGCGGGGATGGTCGTGGCGCTCATGGTGGTGCCGGGCTTTTGTCGGATTTTTCCGGAGATGAGGTCATGTACGGATCGGGAGGTGGCGGCGGCCGGAGGGGAAGAGGTCATCCCGGAGGGCTTGGTGGTGGCATTGGCCCGGAAAGTGGTGCCAGTGACGGCGGAGCTCCGCATGCTTCTGATGCACCACCGAACCAGGGTGGAGGTGGCGGCGGCGGGGGAACCCGTAGCCGGGGCCAAGGTGGCGACGGGGGTTCTGGCTGCTGTAATGGCCTGCCCGGCCACGGGGGCTGTCACAAAATGCCATCCGTCGGCCCCGTCATTCCAGTCGGCCGCTGTCAGGAAGCGTTCCACGGTGGCGTCCACACACGGATCCGGATGAATTAATGAAGCCGTGGCTGTGGCATCCGACCGGATCACCAGCCCCGCTGCGCCGGCTTCGTTGGTGAGGTTTTCGGTGAGGGTCAGCTGATCGCCGGGGGTCAGTTCAAGGGTGGCTCCCGCCTGAATTTTCAGGGTGGCGAGGGTCATGGGGGTCTCGATTACCGGGTCAGCCCCGTGGGTGGTGATCCTGATTTCGGATGCATCGTTGGGTGTGCTGGCCGGATACCAGTTGCCTGCTGTGTTCCAGTCGCCATCTATCACGCCTGTCCAGTCCCATGGAACGGGCAGGTTGGTTACCCAATCAACACCCCCTTCCAGGCTTCCATTGTTGTCTGAAGAAGTGCCGTCGGTGAGTGTGGTTCCGCTGCCTTCCGTTCCCTCATAGGTTTCTTCGATTGCCCCATCCAGGTAAAGGATGATTTTGTTTGCGGCTTTATCTCTTACAAAAGCCAGGTGATGCCAGGTGTTGTCGCGAAGGTCGGTATTTCCCATGATGTTTATCTGGCCCCCATCCCAGTAAAAGCGCATTTCGCCCTCGCTGTAGATTTCCCAGTTGGCATTGGGATCGTGGTCGTAATTACCCAGCAAAATACCCACCCGCTCATTGGAGCCAAGCCCATTGGTGCCCGGCTCAGGCACCCTGACCCAGCATTCAATGGTGTGGCTGGATTCCCCGATATTCAGAGGGTTGGTGAGTTGTACATAGCCGTCATTGCCGTCAAATGAAAGGGCATGCCGGTTAGGCTGGGCCTTACCGCTTAAACAGAACAGGCATAATAAAGCCGTCGCAAGGGGGTAGAGGTTTTTCATGAAGAAAGGTAGATTGGCTCCCGGATAGAAAAAGGGGAGAGGTATAAAATGACTGGTTTTGGTTACCCGTAAAGGTAGAAAAAACTGAGATATATGTCCGGAAGGATTGCCTGGTTAATGAAGCACCGAATCACTGTTTCACCGGATTACCACACGTTCGTTCACCTTCACCGGATTACCAC
>PWGY01000001.1 GCA_003554665.1 Bacteroidales bacterium
ATCATTCAATAATCAGTTTTTGTTGTTGCAGCGGCCAATGCAGTCTTCTGTGTGGGATTGCTGTTGCTAAATAGATAAACATATATAGAAGAATAAATAAAAGTATTATTTTTGCATTTTATTAAAAACCGGCAAAAGTTAATAGCTGCTTTTTTTATGTATCAATCCATTTAAATATAACAGGAAAATCATTATGAATATTTTAATTATCGGAGGAGTAGCCGGAGGAGCTACCACGGCCGCGAGATTGCGCCGGAATGATGAGAATGCAAACATTATTATGGTTGAGCGCGGTGAGCATATCAGTTATGCCAACTGCGGCCTCCCATATTATATTGGTGGTACGATCGCTGAGCGCGACAATTTGTTTGTACAGACCCCGGAAGCTTTCAGTGCAAGGTTTAACGTGGATGTGCGGGTCAGGCAGGAAGTGATTTCAATTCAGCCTGAAGACAAAACCGCGACCATTAAAAACCTGGCCACGGGGGAGGAGTATACGCAGGCTTATGACAAACTGGGGTTGTCGCCCGGTGCAGAGCCGGTCAGGCCCAATCTGCCCGGGATTGATTCCGGGGGGATTTTTACCCTGCGAAATGTGGCAGACACCGACCGGATCAAGGCCTATGTGGACAAACACAATATCCGTCGTGCCGTGGTTGTCGGGGCCGGTTTTATCGGCCTGGAAATGGCCGAGAACCTGCATCAGCTCGGGATTTTTGTGTCTATTGTGGAAATGGCCGAACAGGTCATGACACCGCTTGATTACAGCATGGCCTCGCTGGTGCATCAGCACCTGAAAACAAAAAATGTGGAGTTTTTCCTGAAAGATGGCGTGGCTTCCTTTGCGCAGGATGAGGACGGATTGTCGGTGAAGCTTCAAAGCGGACGCACACTGGAAAGTGATCTGGTGATCCTTTCAATCGGTGTAAGAGCCGACAGTCAGCTGGCCCGTGACGGCGGGCTTGATATCGGAAAGACCGGCGGCATAAAGGTGAATGAGTACCTTCAGACCTCCCACGCCGACATCTATGCAGTGGGTGATGCCATTGAATACCCCAACCCCATTACCGGCATCCCGCAAATTACTTACCTGGCGGGGCCTGCCAACAAACAGGGCAGGATCTGCGCGGACAATATCGTTCATGGCAATCAACGGGAATACCGTGGTTCAATCAACACCGCCATTGCCAAGGTTTTTGATCTTACTGTGGCGTCCGCGGGTGTTTCCGGCCGTACCCTGCGAAATGCCGGTATCGAATACTGCTCCACAATCACCCATTCCGGGTCTCACGCCGGGTATTACCCTGGTGCCATCCCCATGAGCATCAAGATTGTTTTTGACCCTGACAATGGAAAGCTTTACGGGGGGCAAATCGTGGGTTATGAGGGGGTGGATAAGCGGATCGACCTTATCTCCAATGTGATCAAAAATGGCGGGTCAATTTATGATCTTACAGAGATTGAACACGCCTATGCACCTCCTTACTCCTCTGCCAAAGATCCGGTGAATATTGCCGGTTTTGCCGCAGAGAATATTGTGAAGGGGAAGGTAAAAAGCTGCTCCTGGCGGGAAGTGGCACAGCTGGATCAGGATGATGCTTTTTTGGTTGATGTGCGCACCCCGGATGAATTCGGGCTTGGCACCATTGGCAATGCCGTGAACATCCCGATCGATGAGTTGCGTGACCGGCTGGGTGAAATTCCCCGCGACAGGCGCATTATCGTATTTTGCGGGGTCGGCCACCGTGGCTATGTGGCGGCACGCATCCTGATGCAGCAGGGGTTCAGACAGGTGGAAAACCTGAGCGGAGGCACCAAAACCTATGAATTCGCCACCCAAAAGCAAAGCAACGAGGATATTTATGAAGGCGATGTGGTCGGAATTGACGACCAGATCTACCAGGCGCGCAGCGTTGAGCAGCCCGAAGCACTGAAAAATATTCCCCAGCTTCAGGTAGACGCCTGCGGGCTGCAGTGCCCGGGACCCATCCTGAAGTTGAAAAACAGTGCTGCCGACATGAAGCCCGGCGAGGTGATTGAGGTTAAAGCCACGGATCCGGCCTTTTCTTCTGATGTGAAGTCCTGGGCGAAAATGACCGGGAACAAGGTGCTGGATATTCAGCAGGAAGGTGGAGTGATCACCGCAAGGCTGATGAAAGGTGAACCGGGAGGGAAAGCGTCTTCTCAGGGCCCGGTCCGTGACAATAAAACCCTGATTGTGTTCAGTGATGATCTGGACAAAGCGCTGGCTTCTTTTGTGATTGCCAATGGTGCGGCATCCACCGGCAAGAAGGTGAGCATGTTTTTCACCTTCTGGGGGCTGAACATGCTGAAACGTACCAACCCGCCCTCTGTGAAAAAGGATTTCATCTCCCGCATGTTTGGGATGATGCTGCCCGCAAGCAGCAAGGGGCTTAAATTGTCCAAGCTGAATATGATGGGAATGGGGCGCCGCCTGATGCGTCACATCATGAGAAAGAAAAACATTGACTCACTGGAATCCCTGATCAGTCAGGCGAAGGAAAATGGCGTTGAATTCATTGCCTGCACCATGTCGATGGATGTCATGGGGATCACGAAGGAAGAGCTGATCGACGGGGGGGAATTCGGTGGCGTGGCCACTTACCTTGAAAGGGCGGATGAAGCGGGCCTGAACCTTTTCATCTGATTGCCGTGATCCGATCGCTCTGATCGCCCTGATCGCCGGGTATACCCGGATCACCAACTTGAAATGCCGGCCGGCAGCAGGATCATACCGATCCTGTTGTTGGCCGGTTTTTTATGGGAAACATTCGGGACTTCCATTTACAAAGTTGGTAGGCCAGTAAAATACAAAACGAACAAAGACGAAATGAAAGAACCCGTACCGTTAAGTATTGATAGTCTGTTAATTGAGCGAAAAAATCTGGCTGATTCGGATTAGGAGGATATAAATTCGTATCTTTAGAAATAAATACCTTGTTTTTTAAATGTCCGATCCGCTTCCACAGACAGACTTACCTGATGAAGGCGATAAACAGTCGCAATTCAAAGAGTTATTTGTGCAGTATTATCGTCCTTTGACTGTTTTCGCCAATGGTTATGTGCATGATCTTGATATGTCCCGTGACATTGTGCAATCGGTGTTTGTTAAATTGTGGGAATCTCATGAGCATCTCCATATCCGGCGATCCGCAAAATCCTACCTCTATCAGTGTGTGAAAAATGCCTGCTATAATCACCTTCATGCCAAACAACATAAAAAAACCATCGAGTTCACTCCTGGCATGGTGGTTTTGGAAGATGATGTGGTGGAAAAAATGATCGTTGCGGAAACCAGCGAGCGTATTTTCGAAGCGGTTGAAGCCCTGCCCAAAAAATGTCGGGTGATCTTTAAGCTCAGTCGGATCAGTCAGTTAAAACATTCTGAAATTGCCAGCAAACTGAATATTTCCGAGAAAACAGTGGAGAACCAGATAGCAATTGCATTGAAAAAGCTTGCCGATTACCGTATAACCCTGTTGTGGCTTGCTGTTTTTTTTATTTCCATAAGCCTTGTCAGTCAGGCATTATAGCCCTAATCATAAAAATATTTTAACATTTTTTAGGGGACACCCCCCTTTTTTTTGTCTTATTCACAGAAACCCGAATATTCTATGCAAAAGAATTCAAATGATTCCAATTTCTGGAATCTGGTAGCCAGAGTCCTGGACGGACAGGCAAGCCAGGAGGAAACAGGGAGCTTCCACCGGATGTTGCTTCAGGACAAAGACCTGATGGAGCTTTTTCTGCGTGCCCAGGATTACTGGTCTAAAACAGGAAATCTTTCCGCTTTTGACAGCATCGACGTTGAGAAGGATTGGCAACTGCTGATGAAAAAAATCTCTGAACGGGAAAAGACCAGGGTCAAATCTTCTGTTCGTTCTGCATCATGGTCAATCCACGGTCGCCGAATCCTGTCTTATGCAGCAGCTGTTCTGGCTCTGGTAGCGGTAATTGCAACGCTCTTTTTATGGCAGTCCGGACCAGCGGCGGACCAACCTGTGATGTACACCACCATTGAGGCCCCGATCGGATCACGATCCATGGTGGAATTGCCGGATGGTTCCAGTGTCATGCTCAATGCGGGAAGCTCGATCACATATTCCAGCGACTTTAATGTGGGTTCCCGCGACATACAATTGGACGGAGAAGCTTTTTTTGATGTGGCCAAACAGGATTGCCCCTTCATGGTCAATGTCATGGATGTCAACCTGCGGGTACTTGGAACATCCTTCAATGTAAAAGCCTATGAGGATGACGAAGTCATAGAGACCACCCTGGTGAGCGGGTCCCTTGTCATAGAAGATGCTCCGGGCTATGAAGGGCGCCTGGGTGAGATCGCATTGGAGCCCAATCAGAAGGCCACATTTTTCCGTGAAAGCGGGGAGTTGGCGCTGGGTGAGGATGGCACAGCAAAAGAAGAAGCTGAAGATATTGCATCCGCTGAACTCCCCCGTCCGGCAAGAACGATCAGCAGGGTGGAGGTGTTACGCAAAAGTGACATCACTCCCGAAATCGGCTGGAAAGACGGGGTGATCGTCGTGGAGAGTGAACCATTGAATTTGCTTGCAAGAAGGCTTGAGCGGAGGTATGATGTCAGCTTCGAGTTTGCGGATGAAAGCCTGAAAGCTTACCGGTATACCGGGCAACTCAGGGAATTAACCCTTGAACAGGTTTTGCATGCCCTGAAACTCACATCTCCCATTGACTATACCATCGATG
>PWGY01000073.1 GCA_003554665.1 Bacteroidales bacterium
CCGATCCGCGCGAACCCTACGATGTGCGCGATGTGATCAGGTCCATCAGCGACGACAGCGAGTTCTTTGAGGTGCAGGAATTATTTGCCGCCAACATGGTGGTTGGTTTTGGCCGGATGAACGGACAGACCATTGGGTTTGTGGCCAACCAGCCCCTGGTACTGGCCGGTGTTCTGGATGTGGATTCATCCGATAAGGCCGCACGGTTTATCCGGTACTGTGATGCCTTCAATATCCCGCTGGTAACCATGGTTGACCTGCCGGGTTACCTGCCGGGCATTGACCAGGAGCACGCAGGAGTGATCCGCCACGGGGCAAAAATTCTTTATTCCTACAGTGAAGCAACTGTTCCCAAAGTAACCGTGATCCTTCGAAAAGCTTACGGAGGCGGATACATTGCCATGTGTTCCCGCCACCTGAAAGCCGACTTTGTATTTGCCTGGCCAACAGCTGAGATTGCCGTTATGGGGCCGGAAGGTGCTGCCAACATCATTTTCCGCCATGAGATCATGAATTCACCCAACCCGGAAGAAACACGACAGAAAAAAGTGGAGGAGTACAAGAAGAAATTTGCCAACCCTTATGTGGCAGCCGCTCACGGATACATTGATGCAGTGATTGAACCCGATGAAACCAGGCGATTTGTGCTGCACGCCCTGGAAATTTCTGCTGAAAAGTCAGACGAACCTCCCATGAAGAAGCACGGAATACCCCCGTTCTGATGGCAGAGAACAATACAGGACATTTATTGATTCATCAATCGTCAACAATGCATCTGTCATGAAGAAAAAAAAAGGTGACAAGGACCAAATAACTTTGATGGTAGACGACGTGATCTACACCACCCGTCCCAATAAGAAATACAACCAGCGCAAGCCCTATAAACCTGCCAATCCGAAAATCATTACTTCGTTTATGCCCGGGAATATCCCGAAAGTGATGGTGAAGCCGGGGCAGGATGTAAAAGAAGGCGACGAGCTTTGCATCCTGGAGGCCATGAAGATGAAAAACATCATTCTGGCACCGGCCGATGGCAAGATCAAAAGAGTGAATGTCAAAGAAGGAGATGTGGTAGCCAAAAACCACGCCCTGGTAGAGCTGAAATAACCCATGATCCGGCTCTTCTTTGCAAGCCAGAACCTGCACAAAGTCAGGGAGATCAGGGCCATACTGGGTAAGGGTTTTCACGTCGGCGGACTTGAAGAACTGAACTTCCGGGGCAATATTCCTGAGCCCTTCCATACCCTGGAAGAAAATGCCCTGGCCAAGGCACGTTTTGTACATGAGAAGTTCGGGGTAAACTGCTTTGCCGATGATACCGGACTGGAAGTGGCGGCGCTTGGCGGCAGACCCGGTGTTCAGTCAGCCCGCTTTGCCGGTAACGCCAAAGATGATCAGGCCAACATGAGGAAATTACTGGAACAACTGTCAGGGATACAGGATCGCAGGGCACAGTTCCGTACGGTAATTGCCCTGATCCTTGACGGGAAAGAATACATCTTTGAAGGAATTGCAAAAGGAAGCATTGCACACGGCCCGGCAGGCCGGAAAGGATTTGGATACGACCCCGTTTTTATCCCGCAAGGCCAATCCTTCACTTTTGCCCAAATGGAGGCCAGTGAAAAAAACAGAATCAGCCATCGCCAGGCCGCAATCAGAAAACTCGTGAATTTCCTACAGGATATTTCAGCTTCCGGATAAAGCTTCACGGATCAGCAAGGTAAACAGTTCGGTGGAGGATATCCCCTCCACCTCTGCCTGCTGGGGCACAATGCTTGTTTCCGACATACCGGGGGTTACATTGATCTCCAGGAAAAACAGTCTGTCGCTGCTGTAAATAAAATCAACCCGGGTAAGCCCTGACATATTCAATGCTTCATAAATACGGGCGGCTTCCCTTTGCACCTGGCTTGTCAGAGAATCAGGGATACGGGCCGGTGTGATCTCATCGGCTGCGCCAGGTGTGTATTTGGCCTTATAGTCAAAGAACCGGGCCTCCGTTTTGCTGATAATCTCCGTAACAGGGAGCACCCTGATGCGGCCTTCAGAACGAAAAACGCCGCAGGTAAGCTCCACCCCTTCCAGGTATTCTTCCACCAAAACCTCATCGTCATGGTCAAACGCAGATGCTATGGCGGAAGGAAGAGTTTCTCCATCGGTAACAAAAGTGGTACCCAGGCTGGATCCTCCTTTGTTGGGTTTGACAAATACAGGGAGATCCACCTTTGCAAGGATTGCTCCCCTATCTGCATGATTTCTTTCGGCAAGTAAAACCGAACGGGCAACCGGGAAACCAAGGCTGGAAACAACCAGATTGCAGTAATACTTGTTAAAAGTAAGGGCAGATGCCAGTACACCAGCAGTGGTATAAGGAATCCCGATCAGATCAAAATACCCCTGAAGCTTGCCATCTTCACCGGGGGTACCGTGAATGGTGATCAGGGCACAATCAAATTCGATTTTCACGCCTTTAGGCGAAATGGTAAAATCATTTTTATCAACAGGATATTCCTGTTCATCCTCATCAACATAAACCCATTTTTTTTCTTGGATAAAGACCGGGTACACAGCGAACAATTGTTTATCCAGGTTTTCCCTGATCATCCGGGCGCTCTGAACAGATATCACATACTCACCCGAGTAGCCGCCTGCCACCAGGGCAATCTTTTTCTTTTTCATAGGAGCTTGCATTGCCAAAGATTTCTATCAGGGCAACAAACTTACGAAAATCAGCAAAGATTTTATCCTGATAAAACATAAAAGGGGAAAACGGACGTTAAGTTTAACAGACGTCAGTTAAAAACAAACCGCTGTTTGTTCTGTATTTTACCAGGGTCCGGCAGGGGTATCGCAGATTTATATTAATTTTGTCTTTTTGCGATAATAACCAAGTATCAGCTACATGACAGTATGGGATTTCATTCTCAGTAAAGTTTTTTTGCGCCAGCTGGCCTTTGCAGCTGCGCTATCCGTGGTAATTATCTGGGGGGTGCTGAAGATGCTTGACCTGTATACCCTGCATGGACGTACCATTGAGGTTCCGGAACTTCACGGGCACCACAAAGACGAAGCGGCAGATATTCTGGAGGCAAATAACCTGCGCTATGTGATCAACGATTCCATTTTTGATGATGACCTGGAAAAGGGTAGTGTGGCAAGGCAAAACCCCGCACCAGGAACGGAAGTAAAACGCAACCGTACCATTTACCTTACCACCGTAGCCATCCTGCCAGAAATGGTCCCCATGCCCGACCTTGTTGACTTGTCGAGAAGGCAGGCGATCTCCCTTCTGGAAACCCATGGACTCAGCGTTGGCCAGCTTGAATTCCAGCCCGATATTGCCCGCAATGCGGTGCTGAAACAAAAGTACAAGGACGGGGCCATTGAACCAGGCACCCTCGTCGAGGTGGGCACCCCCATAGATCTTGTACTGGGTGAAGGGCTGGAAGAAAACATCGCCATTGTACCCATGGTTTTGGGCATGACCCCTGAACAGGCCATCCGAACCCTGAACAATGCCTCTCTGAATCTGGGAGAGGAAACATACATGAACGGGGAAGAGGATGATGTCAAGGTCTACCTTCAGGAGCCCAACCCGGTGGATGAACCAAAATATCTGGAAGCAGGCAGCGAGGTAAACCTTTATTACAGGTCAACGGCTGATTTCGATTTTGAAGAATACATGGAACAGCTGCTGTCTGTGCCCATCCCCGATCTGAGAGGCCTGACTCCCGAGCAGGTAGAGTCACGACTGGAAAGATTAGAGCTGGAATTGGGGCTGGAAACCTTTGACGAGGAAGCAACCCGCGAAAATGCCCGGGTATACCGCCAGGAACCGGAATACGAGGAAGGCATGATCATCCGGAAGGAAAAGACCATTGATGTGTGGTACCGCCCGGCCGGGGAAACCGAAAACGAGGATCTTTAACAAGCACCTTCATGAAGAGCATAAGCTTCTTCCTTTTAATATGTGTATTCGGGGCATCAGAACTGCACGCCCAGGAAGTATTGCTCCCGCTGCGGCAAAACCCCCTGAAATCACAGGAGGCTCTTGAGCGGCATAAAATGGCCGAAAAAGCTGTTGACCAACCGGTCAGATTGCCATTTTGGGATGATTTCTCCTATCAGGGACCTTATCCTGACAACACTTTGTGGGCAGACAATCACGTATTCATTAACACCTCATTCGCAGTACACCCCAAAACCAACGGGGTAGCTACTTTTGACATCCTGGATGCCAACGGTAAAATTTATGAACACGCCACGGCCAATAATCAGGCATTTGAGGCAGACCACCTGACCTCACGGCCCATACGACTTGACTCCATATTTGAGCCCGCCCCGATGGCCTTATCACCGGCCGATTCGGTTATGCTGACCTTTTACTACCAGCCCCAGGGCAAGGGAGGAGATCCGGTTCCAAGGGATTCCCTTGTACTGCAGTTTTTTCACCCAGGGTACTACGATGAGGAAAACGACCAGGAGCAGGAAGCACACTGGAAAACAGTCTGGCAAGCAGAAGGAGAGAGCCTCCAGAAATTTTCAAAAGACACCTTCCCTTACTTCCGGAGAGTTGCCATTGCCATTACCGACACAGCATTCTTTAACAGCGACTTCCGCTTTCGTTTTATCAACCATGCATCCTTTCCTCCGCAGAAAAACATCCGGAACTATTCCGGGACCAGAAGCATCTGGAACATCGATTATGTGAAGCTGGATCACG
>PWGY01000117.1 GCA_003554665.1 Bacteroidales bacterium
AAAAAATCACTTAACGTTTCACTTTAAATCACTTGTAAATTATGGAACCAATTATTTTAGCTTACATAGGTATTGGATTGATGGTCGGTTTGGCCGGTATCGGCAGTGCCTTTGGTGTATCTATGGGCGGCAATGCCTCCATTGGAGCCTTGAAGAAGAATGACGAAGCCTTTGGTAACTATATGGTGTTGAGCGCACTGCCCGGAACACAGGGATTGTATGGTTTCATGGGCTACTTTATCCTTTCGGGTTACCTGACCGCCGGAATGAGCTGGGCTACTGCTGCGGCTATTTTTGGTGCGGGTCTGGCACTCGGATTTGTCGGCCTGCTTTCCGGTATCCGCCAGGGACAGGTTTGTGCCAACGGTATCGCAGCCATCGGATCCGGACATGATGTTTTCGGTAACACCCTGATCCTTGCCGTGTTCCCCGAGCTTTATGCGATCGTGGCCTTTGCTGCTACCTTCCTTATTGCCGGTACACTCCCGATGTAACCGCAAAAATTTGTATCCCCTGATAACTTCCGCCACCGGCTTTTACCGGCCTGTGGCGGTTTTTTCGTATACCATCTGCACCATAAACATCATACCCAGCAGGTAAACGGTATCCTCAAGGGGTATGGTAAATAAACGGATCCCAAGGTTTTCAGCATCATTGTAAAGAACCACGGGCATTCCGGTCAGTACACCATTTACGATAAAAAACGGGATGAGGATCACCAGGTAAGTCAGAAAGAAGTGAGAAAGCCAGGTGGTATGCGACCGGATCAACGGCTGAATCAACGCAAGCGCTCCGCCCAGCAGCATCACAACGAATGTATAGGTCCGGTCCGTATTGAACAGTGCTGTTCCAATCAGCAGCACACCGATCAGCAGGGAAGCCCACATCACTGTGCGCGGGAAGACAAAACCCGGGAAAAAATACTTCAGAACCTCGTAGGTGAACACAATACAATAGGTAATTACAATAAAGAACAACCACTCCTCCAGCGGCAGGCTGAACAGGTAAACCCCGATCACAAAATTGTGGTTAAATGACCAGATACCCGCCCTGGTAAAGAGAATGTCCCAGGGTATAAACACAGCCATCATCACCAGTATACCGGCAAACAAGGCAGGCCACCTGCGCCTGAAATAAATCCGTGATTCAAAACTCCGGATCAGCGGAATGGCAATACTTCCGGCCAGCAGCAACAGATAGGTCAGTTTTTCCATAGCAATGAAACGCCATAAAGGATGATTTTGTTTACCCGGATGGACTGATTTGATTCAATTACAGGATTATTCTGCGTATATTCGCAATAAACCTATACCGCCGGCTCATGGGTATTGTAATCGCCACCTCACTGATCCTGTTGTGGGGAATCCACCTGTTTTATATCCTGTTATATGTGGAAACCTCCCTGTCAAACCCCTGGATGTATGCGCACATATTGCTTCAGGCTTATTTATACACAGGCCTTTTCATAACCGGCCATGACGCCATGCACGGCAACATCAGCAAGTTACGGATCGTAAACAGCTTTTTCGGTTACCTCTCCGGCTTTCTGTTTGCCGGCATGTATTACCCCAGGTTGCGGAAAAACCATGGCAAACATCACCGTTACGCAGCCACGGACGAAGACCCCGATTTTTATGAAGGGTCACAGAACTTCTGGAAATGGTGGGCGGTTTTCATGTACAGGTATGTGACTGTCGCCCAACTTGTGGTCATGGCCGTTTTTTACAACCTGTTGCTCCTGATACCCGGGGTGGATGACCGAACAGCATTGCTATACTGGGCCCTTCCGGCCATACTTGGTACGCTCCAGCTATTCTGGGTCGGAGTTTACTGGCCCCACCGTTTGCCGCATACCCCCGAAATGGGTCCCCACAAAGCAAGAACCCAGGCAAAAAATCATGCATGGGCCATGCTCAGTTGTTATTTTTTCGGATACCACAGAGAACACCACCTTAATCCGCGCATTCCATGGTGGCAGCTTCATAAGGTAAAGTAAAGTACAGGCATACCGGTTTTGATAAACCGGGGGCTATCTCCCTGGGGAGCGATCGGGTAAGAGATCAGTGAAAATAAAGTATGAGACTGCATCAGGTATCAGGATACAGAAAGAATCATGCTGCATCAGTGACCGGGCCGTATTGGGGTTCACCCCCCTTAGGCCTCGGGCTGCCAAAGGATTATAATCCTGAGAGGCATTCCGCCAGGCTGTCGCGCCAGTAGGGAACCCGGATCCCAAAGTCTTTTTTTATACGGCTTTTATCCAGTGCGCTGTAATGGGGCCGTGCCGCCACTACAGGCATATCCGCGGTAAGAACAGGAACTACCCGGCAGGACGAGCCTTTCATTTCAAGAATGGCACGGGCAAAATCATACCAGCTGGCCACACCTTCATTGCTGAAGTTATAAATTTCGCCACGAATACGGGGTGGAAAAACAGGCAAAAGATCCAGTATGGTTTTGGCCAGATCGCGGGCATAAGTCGGGTTGCCAACCTGGTCGAACACAACCTTCAGCTCTTTTTTCAGAGAAGCCTGCTTAAGAATTGATTTCATAAAGTTGTTGCCATGGGATGAGTATAGCCAGGATGTGCGGAAGATGACTGAACGCTTGGCGTTGAACAACACTTCCAGCTCACCATCCAGTTTACTCTTCCCGTAAACAGATCTGGGGTTGGCAGAATCACCCTCGGTATAGGGACGGCATCCTTTGCCATCGAACACGTAATCCGTAGACAGGTGAATCATCAGCGCACCCGCTTTAGCGGCAGCCTCGGCCAGGTATCCGGCAGCTTTGGCATTAACAAGGTGTGCACTCTCCACATCGGCCTCAGCCTGGTCAACACCTGTATGACAGGCACAATTGATCAGGCAATCGATTCGCTGTTTTTTAAAGAATTTCCTGACAGCTTCTCCATCTGTTACATCCAGAGAAGTTCTGTCAGTAAACAAAAACCGATAGTCTGGGTAATGTGCTGCAATAGATTGAATTTCCATACCCAGCTGACCACGGCTCCCGGTAACCAATATTTCCATCGTAGGATTTTTTGATAAACGGCTAAAATAAAACAATTTTATGGATATTGGGTTTATTCTGTTAAATTTGGATGATTCGCCATTAAACCCTTGAATATGCCCGATACACCCATTGAGAAGGAGGTTTGGGACAGCAGCCGGAAAGCACTGTTCATTAACCTTGACAATAGCATTTACGGATCCTTCGCAGAAATTGGAGGGGGTCAGGAGGTGGCCAGGTGGTTTTTTCAGTCAGGCGGGGCTTCCGGAACCGTTGCCCGGACGGTCTCAGCTTACGATATGAAGTTCAGTGACTACCTTTACGGCAGAAGTCCTGCCGGACGTTATGTATGTGAGGAAAGGCTGGTGCAGATGCTTGACAGGGAATACAGCAGCCTTACGGATCTTCTGAAAGAAAGGGAAAGCAACACACGCTTTTTTGCATTTGCCAACACAGTAACCACACTGAACTACCGGAAAGACAATGAGGCCCACGGCTGGCTCGGGGTGCGTTTCCAGCTCCGCCCCGGTTCAGGACACAATGATGTCATTATCCATGTAAGGCTGCTGGAAAATGACGGTGTACAACAGCAGCATACCCTGGGGGTTCTTGGGGTTAACCTCATCTATGCATGCTATTACAACTACCAGTACCCCAATAGCTTTTTACAGTCACTGCTTGAGGGCATTTCATCAGACCGTGTTGAGGTCGATATGATCAGCATGCAGGGCCCGGAGCTGGATTACGTGGACAACCGGCTGCTGGCAGTGCAGCTTGTGAAAAACGGCATGACCCCGGCAGCCATGTTTGACCGTCACGGACAGGTGCAGCAGCCGGCCGATATGCTTTATAAAAAAAACATCATGGTGCTGCGGGGCAGTTTCCGCCCCATCACCCATGCCGGCTTTGACATGCTGAAAAATGGATTTTCTCTTTTCAAGGAGGAAGTAGGTTATCAGAAGGGAGACAGAAACACTGAAGTTATCTGCGAAATAACCCTTAACAACCTGATAGAGGAAGGAAGCTTTGATGAGCGCGACTTCCTTGACCGGGTGGATATTCTGAGCGGAATGGGTCAGAACGTGATGATCTCCAGTTTCAGGGAGTTTTACAAGCTTGCTGGCTGGTTTCAGCGATTTCGCCTGAACCACATTCGCATGGTAATGGGCGCGCTGACATTTCAGAAAGTACTGGATAAGAAGTATTACAGCGAACTGAAAGGAGGAATACTGGAAGCCTTTGGCCGGCTGTTCTCAGATAATTTAAAGGTTTATGTATATCCGGGGCAGCAATCCGCCGGATCTCCCGTTCTGAACCTGTCAAATATAACAGTAAATGAAACCATCCGCCATTTGTTCAATCACCTTAAAGAGAACCGGTACATCATGGACATTCCGGAATACAGGGAGGAGGCCCTCCCCTGGTTTTCACACGTCGTGCTCAGTAAGATCAAAAACAACGACTCGTCCTGGGAAGGGATGGTTCCGAGATATGTGTCTGCCTTTATCAAAAGCAGGCGATTGTTTGGCTATCAACCTCCGGAGCCCGCAGGCACTACATAAACTCATCAAAATCCATGTCATCATCCATGTCATCACGATCCCGGCGATCCCTTCTTTCATACTCGTTGATCCGGTAGCTGAAACCGATGTGGATCATCCGGCTGTTGCGACGACGTTCTGAATCCACC
>PWGY01000178.1 GCA_003554665.1 Bacteroidales bacterium
ACCGGTCTTTCAATGCTCCTCTCCACGGGAGCAAATGCTTTCCGTGGGTTGGGTTCCGAATAAAGTTCCTGGCGCACATCCCAGAAGTATTTCCTTTCAAGGGAACCTCCTCCCGCATAATACGGGCTGGATTCATAAACAACCGGGAGTCTCAGTCCTTCTTCGGTCTGGGGTGGACGGGTCACCGACACATGCATGCGATCCGGGTGCCCGTCACCGTCAGAGTCAAACTCTGTTTCCACCCAGAGATCATGGCGGATCCAGGTTTCCGGATCTGAAAAGGCTTCCACTTTTTGGGCCATGCCGTTCTCTATCACAGGCCTGGCAGTATCCTGCCCTGGCTGAATAGCTGAATTTTCAGAAATAACAAAAAACGGTAAGCCAACAATGAATATGGCGAGTAGTGTTGCTAATGTAAAAGGATGTTTCATAATAGGTTGATAAGTGTAGGGTGTGAATTACATTGAATCAGAAATATGTTGTTTCCCTATCCAGGATAGGGTAAAGAAAAATACGAGAAAATACGGATTTGTTTTATAGGATTTATCACATGTAAAAATAGATAAAATACTTAATTTCGTGGGGTTATTTATGCTATAATTATTTATACCTGGCAATGCATTGAAACCTCAGAAGCCAAGGGATATGTCATACAATATGGATAAAGAAAAAGAATACAAGGAAAAGATTGCCGAACTTGAAACCCGCCTCCGGAATGTTTCCCGAAACAGGGACCAGTACAAAATGCTGGTAGAGAATTTAAATGAGGTGGTTTATACAATAGATTCAAAGGCAAATATCACCTACATTTCTCCGAATATTGAATGGATCAGCGGATACACCGCCGATGAAGTGCTGGGAAAGAATTTTGTGGAATTTGTTTACGTTGAGGATAAACACGAACGGATGGAGCAATTCCGAAAAGTTTTTTCCGGAAACATGGAACCCTCAGAATACCGTTTTGTAAAGAAAAATGGCGAGTTGGTCTGGGTCAGAACCAAAGCAAGGCCGCTGATTAAAGACAATCAGGTTATCGGTTTACAGGGAACCCTCACCGATATCACCGACCTCAAAGAATTTGAGCAGGAACTGATTCTGGCGAAAGAACAGGCTGAAGCCGCCGAAAGAGCCAAATCCGCCTTTCTTGCCAATATCAGTCATGAGATCCGTACACCAATGAATCCCATACTGGGGTTTAGCGAAGTGTTGTATCAAAGGCTGGAAGATGCGGATAACAGGGAAATGCTTCAAATGGTCAAAAACAGTGGCAAACACCTGCTTGAGCTGTTGAATGAAGTCCTCGATTTTTCCAAAATAGATGCCGGACATGTGACCATTTCTCCCATGAAAGTTGACATTTCTTCCATGCTTAAGGAAATGCAAATGATTTTTTCCGAGAGGGCCAAAATGAAGGGTTTGGGCTTTGAGTGTAATGTTGATGATTCGGTACCTGGCTTTGTTAAGCTGGATTCTTGCCGTTTGCGGCAGGTGTTGTATAATCTGCTTGATAACGCAGTCAAGTTCACAAAAACAGGTATAATCCGGCTTTTTGCAAGTTTTGAAGCTGAGTCCGGAAATTCAAAAGGGGAGCTGGTCATCGGGGTGGAAGACACCGGGAAAGGAATCAGGCCGGAGGAAATGACTGCCATTTTTAATCCGTTCTCTCAGCAAAGCGACCAGGCACCCGGTGAGTACGGGGGTACCGGGCTGGGTCTGACCATTTCAAAAAAACTGATCAACCTGATGGGCGGTGACATTCATCTGGAAAGTACGCCCGGTAACGGCTCCGTTTTTACTGTGGTCCTCCCTGGTGTACCTGTTGTGAAAGAAATCATCGAAAATGCTTAAACCAGGGCTTTTCTGATCAGGAAGAATTCATTAAGGTTCTCCAGATCCAGTATGCCTTTAAACTGATCATCAGAGAATACAGGAAGCAGGTAAAGCCGGTTTTTCTGCATGTGCTGATAGATCTCAAACAAAGGTGTATCTGCAGTAACAGGCTTGATATCATTTCGCATTACATCCTGAACTTTACCCTCCTTTCCGTGGGTGTTTAAGCCGTTGATCAGGTCGTTTTTGGTCAGAATGCCCGAATATTGACCATCATTTTTTACCACAAATCCATTGTCCGGAATATGGATCAGTTCCTCCGCAGCCTTTCCCAGGTTGTCTTTGGCATCCAACTCGGCATATGAGGTGCTGATGATGTCCTCAACAGTATAATTTTTAAGTACATCCTGGTATTTGATCATTTCGTACTCTCCTTTGGCACCAAGCAGGATAAAAAACCCGATGATGACAAGAAACGGGTTAAAAAACAATCCGGCGATTATGAAAAAAATGGCAAATACCTGTCCGATGTCCTTGGCAATCTGTGTGGCCTTCAAACGGCTCATCCTGATGGAGAGTGCAGAGCGGAAAAGCCGTCCGCCGTCCATGGGAAAGGCTGGAATCAAATTGAAAACCACAATAAAAAGGTTGGCTGCCAGCAGCATCAGCGGGAAGTTTTTCATGGTTATCGATTCAAACTCCATCTGGCTGACAGGGGTTGCATGCAAGGTTACCAGGTATACCCATAAAACTGCGGCAATCACAATATTCACCAGGGGCCCTGCTGCCGATACGACAAATTCTTCTTTGGGTTTTTCCGGCATTTTGGACATTTGAGCCATCCCGCCGATTGGCAACAGGATGATGCTTTTTACTTCTCCCCCCAGTTTGATGGCGGCAAGGGAGTGACCAAGTTCATGCAGTACCACGCAGAGAAAAAGAGCCAATACAAACAATATATGCATCAGTATCTGGGTTGTCTCCAGTCCACGGCTTGCACTGATCAGTACAATCCAGGCAATCAAAAGGGAAAAGGTCCAGTGTACGGAGACCTGAATGCCAAAAGGCCTGCCCAGTTTCAGCGAATACCTGCTTTTCATCCGGTTTTCAGTTTGGTGAATAATTGCGTTATTTTTGTAAAGATAACAAAGACGCCTGAATCTTTAATATGAAGAGAGGACTGATATTTGATATGCGGCGATATTCCGTACATGACGGTCCCGGAATCAGGACATCTGTTTTTCTGAAGGGTTGTCCGCTGCGATGTAACTGGTGCCACAACCCTGAAGGGATCCTTCCAGGACCCCGGAAGATCAGGAAAGAAAGATCAGTGGATGGCCGGAAGAATATGGTTGAGGAAACGATCGGGAAATGGATGAGCTCGCAGGAGGTGCTTTATTTTTTACTGAAAGATCTTGTGTTTTATGAGGAAAGCGGAGGAGGGATCACATTTACGGGCGGAGAGCCTTTGTTTCAGCCTGACTTTTTGCTGGATATGCTTCTCGAATGCAAAAACCGGAACCTGCATACGGCCGTGGACACTTCCGGGTATGCTCCGTCAGAAGTTTTTCAGGCAATTTCAGGAAGAGCGGATTTGCTGTTGTTTGATCTGAAAACCGTGAAACAGGAGAAACACCTGGCTTATACGGGACGGGGAACACATCAGATCCTTCGAAATTTGTATTCTCTGAAAAAAAACAGACCCGAACTGATTATCCGGATTCCTGTGATCCCCGGATTCAACGATCAGCTAAGTGAAATGGAAGCACTTTGCGAAACGCTTTCACGGGTTGATGTACCCATAAAAAGGGTGGACTTTCTTCCTTGCCACAATTGGGGACGTCACAAATACGAGGCCCTGGGGATGGAACCCCCGGAAGGGCTACCTGGTAAGCTTCCGGAGGAAATTTTATATAAATTTATGGAGGTGTTTTCCGATGCCGGCTATGGTGTAAAAAAAGGCGGTTGACCAGTCGCCATTTCCAAAATAAAAGCATATGACAGAACGGATCCGATTGCTCAGAAATGAAAGCCTGGAGGCTGATCACATCCTGCATCACGAAAGGGCAATGCTTGCTACGGAATTTTACCAAAACCACCTGATTGAGGAAGAGCCGGTGCCTGTTCAGCGTGCCCGTTGCCTGAAATTCATCCTTGAAAACAAGAAACTTTATTTTGGCAAAGGAGAACTGATTGTTGGTGAAAGGGGCCCTTTCCCCAAGGCAACCCCGACTTATCCCGAGATCAGTCTGCATACACCGGAAGACCTGGATGTCCTGAACAATCGTCCAAAGGTGTCTTTTAGGGTTCCGGAAGAAACAAGAAAGCTGTATGAGTCAGAGGTCATTCCTTTCTGGGATGGAAAAAGTAACCGGGATGAACTGATGCGTTGCATGAGCCACGAATGGAAAATTGCTTATGAGGCAGGGGTTTTCACCGAATTTCAGGAGCAGCGTGCGCCCGGACACACTGTTTTGGGGCCCGATGCCTGGAAAAAGGGGATGCTTGATCTGATCAGCGAGAGTGAAGCTTCCATGGCCGCACTGGACCATGATCGCGATTACGAGGCCGCTGCAAAAAAGGGGCAGTTGGAAGCCATGGTCATTGCTGCGGAGTCGCTGATACAATATGCTTCCCGGTATGCAGAGGCTTTGGAAGAACTGTCCGGCGCCGAAGATAATAAGTCCGTTCAGCAGGAACTACAGAAGCTTGCTGCTATTTGCCGAAAAGTTCCGGCCCATGCTCCGGAAACCTTTCACGAAGCCCTGCAGCATTACTGGTTCATTCATTTGGGGGTGGTTACCGAGCTGAATCCCTGGGACTCTTTCAGTCCGGGGCGGCTGGATCAGCAT
>PWGY01000133.1 GCA_003554665.1 Bacteroidales bacterium
CCGTCAAAAAAAGAATCGGGGGTAATATTGAGGATTCCCATCACCAGGGGTGAGGATAAATTTATAATTTTGCCCCCGCAGTTGAGGGTCTTTTTTGGCCAAAAAGCTGTATCTTTCGCCATATAAGCTTGCAATTATTTATCTTAAACAGAATAATGGGTTCTAAAGCTGATACAGATGCACAGTACGACCAGGTCGTGGATATGTGCAGGGACGTGTTTGTCAGGAAAATGACTGATTACGGAAGTGCCTGGCGTATCCTGCGACCTTCATCACTTACTGACCAGATTTATATTAAAGCTCAGCGCATACGTTCACTGCAACGCAAAGGTACGCAAAAAATCCTGGAGGGCATTCCCCCGGAATTCATAGGAATCATCAACTACTCAATCATGGGGCTTATTCAGCTTGATCTTGGAGCAGCTGAAGAAATTGACATAGATGAGCAGAAAGCCATTGGGTTGTATGACCAGTATGTAAAGAGGTCCAAAGAACTGATGCAAAACAAGAACCATGATTACGGGGAGGCATGGCGTGATATGCGGGTTACGTCGCTGACAGATATCATCCTGATGAAGCTTTTGCGGATTAAGCAAATTGAGAATAACGAAGGAAAAACAGCTGTTTCGGAGGGGATTGACGCAAACTATTATGACATAGTGAACTATGCGGTATTTGCGCTGATCAAACTGGAGCTGGAAGGTGAAAAATAATCGACAAGGAACATTGATCCAAAAAATCCCGGAAAGTTGTGCTGACATTTTTAAGCAGAAGGTTATTTTATGGCGTGTTGGTATTGTTCGGGGTAGTTAGCCTGGTTTTCTTTTTGTTTACTGTGCTCCCCGGAGATCCGGCACGAATGATGCTCGGGCAGCGGGCTGATATCTCCTCTGTAGAGTCTATCCGCCACGAGCTTGGGCTCGACCGTTCGCTTCACCATCAATACCTGCACTACCTCAATGATATATCTCCGGTCAGCATCCACCGGCACAGTGCGGAGGAAAGCCTGATTTACCTTGACAGTGATGATTATTCTTATGCAAAACTCATCAAAGCCGGTGATTTTGTATTTGTTGCCAAACAACCCTACCTTAGGCGATCCTATCAGAGTGACCGGGAAGTAGCTGAGATCCTTGCGGAAGCATTCCCAAACACAATGTTGCTGGCAACGGTTTCCATTATATTTGCCATGATTGCAGGAGTCATTATCGGAACCTATATTGCGTTGAAAAGGAAGGCATGGCTGAGCCGGAGCGCCCTGGTGTTTTCTGTGCTGGGGATGTCCCTGCCTTCCTTTTTTGCTGCCATTATCATTGCCTGGGTCTTTGCCTACCTGCTGGGTGATTTTACCGGCCTTCCAATGACCGGTTCATTATGGGAAGTAGATGATTTCGGACGTGGTGAATACATGGCCTGGCAGAATATTATATTGCCGGCTGTAACACTGGGGATTCGTCCCCTTGCCATTGTAACTGAACTTACCCGTAGTTCGCTGGATAAAGTCATGGCCGCTGATTATATCAGAACCGCCCGGGCCAAAGGACTTTCGGAGTTCAGAATTGTTACCCGCCACGCACTTAAAAATGCCCTGAATCCTGTAATAACTGCGGTGTCCGGATGGTTTGCCTCTCTTATGGCCGGAGCAGTTTTTGTTGAATATGTGTTTGGCTGGAAAGGGATCGGGGTTGTGATTGTGGATGCCCTGGAATATTATGATTTTCCAGTGCTGATGGGGGCGGTTTTACTAATCTCGGTTGTACTGGTAATTATAAATATTGCCGTGGATGTCATCTATGCATGGCTGGATCCGCGCGTCAGGCTTTAAAGAATCAACAAATTGACAGACATAAAAAATATAGCCATGAGGAAAAAAATTGTTGCAGGAAACTGGAAGATGAATCTCAGCCTGGAAGAGGCCAAATCACTTGCCGGTGAATTGAAGGTGAAGGTAGATCACCATAATAATACCATCATTGATAAAGGAGGAAATGATACGCCTGAAGTGGTTGTTTTTCCTCCTTATGTGTATATTACCAGGTTAATAGACCTGTTTATGCATTATGACGGGGTATCTGTAGGTGCCCAGAATTGCCATCATGAGGAAAATGGTGCTTTTACGGGAGAAGTGGCCGCCTCCATGATACGTTCTGTTGGTGCCTCCCATGTCCTCATCGGTCACTCTGAACGAAGGAGTCAGTTTGGTGAGGGTGATAAACTTTTGGCGGAGAAAGTAAAACTTGCACTGAAGAACAACCTGACACCTGTTTATTGTTGCGGGGAGCAGCTTCCCGAGCGCGAGGCCGGAAAACATTTTCAGGTGGTGGCCGACCAGTTGTTACATGGTGTTTTCTGGCTGGAAAAAGACCAGCTGGAGCGTTTGGTCATTGCCTATGAGCCTGTGTGGGCCATTGGCACTGGCAAAACCGCCAGCCCTGATCAGGCACAGGAAATGCATGCACACATCCGCAAACTGATCCGCGACTCTTACGGCGAACAAACTGCTGAAAGTATTTCTATCCTTTACGGGGGGAGTTGCAATTCCAAAAATGCCGGTGCTTTGTTCGCAAATCCGGATGTGGACGGCGGACTGATCGGCGGGGCCTCACTGAAAGCGGAAGAATTTTTTGAAATCATCAAATGCAGGCAGGAAAACGGATAAGCCTTTCTGCTATGAAACCATTAACAGACAATCGATGGACTATGTTGAACTATTTTGCCAGGTTGAACCGGTAACTCCCTGGAATGAGATCCTGATCGCCGAACTTGCAGACATTGGCTTCGAGAGTTTTTCTGAAGAGGAGGACGGGTTCAAAGCCTATATTTCAGCCTGCCGTTATCGTGCCAAAGCGGTGAAGCAGGTGTTTGAGCAAATCCGTGAGAATCCGCCGGAAAAATTGTCCTTTGAAATTTCTCGCATCGGTGGTAAAAACTGGAACGCGGTTTGGGAAAGCAATTTCGAGCCGGTTACAATTCTTGGCAGATGCAGAATTCGTGCTCCTTTTCATGAAACAGTTCCCGGGATGGAATATGACATTGTGATTGAACCCAAAATGTCGTTTGGAACCGGTCACCATGAAACTACCACACTTGTTGTGGAATGGTTGCTGGAAACGGACCTGAAAGATAAGGCTACACTGGATATGGGCTGTGGTACCGGGGTGTTGGCCATCCTGGCAGCAAAAAAAGGAGCAAAACCTGTTACAGCTATAGACAATTATTTGTTTGCCTGGGAAAACACCCTTGAGAATGCAGAGCGTAACAATGTGAAGGACGTGAAGGTGTTGCACGGTGATGCTTCCTTGCTTGGTGATGAAACCTATGATGTCATTATTGCAAATATTACCAGGAATGTGTTGCTGGAAGACATGGAGAAATACGAAAAAGTGCTTAACAACGGCGGTTTGCTTTTTCTGAGCGGGTTTCTGTCCTTTGATAAAGATACTATCTTTGCCGAAGGTAACCGTCTGGGGCTGCGCCTTGGTGGTGAAAAAACAATGAAAGACTGGGTGTCGCTGATGCTTGTCAAACCATAATTCCAATGGAAATGCAATTGCCTTTTTTGATTTCAGCCTTATTGCTGATTGTTTTCTCGTATCTTCTGGGGTCATTGCCAACTGCTGTGTGGCTTGGTAAAAGGCTTCGTGGCATTGATGTCCGGGATCATGGAAGCGGCAATGCAGGTGCCACCAATGCCATGCGGGTACTCGGACCGCGAATAGGCTTTGTGGTTTTGCTGATCGATGCCCTCAAGGCAATAGCTGCTGTCAGTCTTTCTTACTGGGTTCAGGGCAGTTTTACTTCGCCGGATCTTTTTGTGGTTTTTCAGATCTTATTGGGTGCAGTTGCCATTACGGGGCATGTTTTTCCGGTTTTTGCCTCATTTAAAGGAGGGAAGGGGATTGCTTCCCTGGTGGGCCTTATCATTATTCTGCTCCCTGAAGCTTTTTTGATTTCGCTTGGGATCTTTCTCCTGGTTTTTTTGCTTACCCGTTATGTATCACTTGGTTCACTGATCGCGGCCATTGCACTTCCGTTTATTGTGATTTTGGTCAAGGAAGTGACCCTGCTTCCAAAAATTATTTTTGCCGTTGCCATTGCATTGTTTGTGCCGGTAACCCACAAAAATAATATCAGGCGTCTTTTGCATGGCAAAGAAAACCGGATCTCATTCAAAAGATAGGAACTAATTGTTTTTTCGTTAACTTTGTTTGGTATTCCCTAGTCTAAATCCACTTGAACGTGAAGACCAACCGTGTCATTATTCTGTTTACCTGCCTGATATTATGGACCGCATGTTCACGTGTACCGGTTTCCGGACGCAGGCAGTTCAGGATGCTTCCCGAAGGAATGGTGAGCAATATGGCCACGGCCAATTACCAGGCTTTTATGGAAGAACATCCGGTGGTACCGGCCGGTGACCCCCGGGCTGACATGGTTCATCGCACAGGAGAACGTATTTCCGATGCTGTGGTGGCCTATCTGAAGGAGAATGGCCAGGCCAGACGCGTGCAGGAGTTTGCGTGGGAATTTAACCTGGTTGAAAGTGATCAGGTCAATGCCTGGGCCATGCCGGGGGGGAAAGTGGCAATCTACACCGGTATCCTTGACCTGACCCGCGATGAGGAAGGCCTTGCGGTTGTGATGTCTCATGAGATCGCCCATGCCGTTGCC
>PWGY01000186.1 GCA_003554665.1 Bacteroidales bacterium
ATATTGAAGATCCGGATTATGCGGGTCATATTACCGGGCTGGTAGTCGTCATATTCCTGGCGTCCCTCGATCTCAGAGTCGGGCTGCGCAACGCCATTCTTTTTTATTTTATTCCACCTCTTTTAACAGCGGTTCTTTTATGGTTCTTTTTTAATCCCGGGCATCACCAGACCACAACCCTGGTCAATGTATTGCCAATGCTGATCATCGGTTTTGCCGCAAACAGAATTCAAAACAATTTCCGTTACAAGATATTCAGATCCAATTATTTGCTAAACCAGGAAAAAAGACGCACTGAACATCTGCTTAACCAAACCCGCAACACCAATCAACAACTCAATCAAAAGAACCGGGAATTATCAGAGTCAGAAACCGCGTTAAAAAACGCCCTGCAGGTCAAGGATAAATTATTTTCTGTGATTGCCCATGATCTCCATGGCCCATTCAATTCACTCCTTGGATTTACCGATTTACTGGCAAATATTAATCCGGAGGAAGAACCTGGAGAAGCAAAAAATTATGCCAAACTGATATTGGACTCATCAAAGTCATTGTACAACCTTACAGATAATTTGCTGAATTGGGCAAGAAGTCAAATTGATGACATTCAGCTAAAACCTGAACCCATCAACATCTGTGAACTTGTAAATGAAACAACAGAAGTTGTGCGGATGCAGGCCCTTTCAAAAGAAATAAAAATTCAGGCAGCTATAGATTCCAGCCTTGTCGTAGAAGCTGACCGGGACACCCTCGCAGTGATTGTTCGAAATTTGTTGTCCAATGCTGTCAAATACACAAACCGTGGCGGATCCATTTTCATCTCTGCCGTGAATGAATATGATCAGTTAACAATTAAAGTATCGGACACCGGGGTAGGGATTACCCCGGAGGTGCAGGATAAACTTTTTTCTGTCAACACGAACCTGTCACTCCCCGGTACCGAAAGGGAAAAAGGCACCGGCCTTGGCCTTGTTTTATGCAGGAATTTTGCCGAAATGAACAACGGCACCATATCCGTATCCAGCCGTGAGGGTAAGGGCAGCACTTTTACCATCACCTTACCCGCAGCATAAGGGTTTTCAGAAGCAAATCTTTTTTTTTTACCGAACCATCAAGTTTTGTGGGGGTTTACCGGCCGGACTCGAAAAAACCTTCAGCAAATCCGGAAAAGCTTCATTGAAAACTTTTTATCTTTATAACAGAAGAAAATAAGTGTTTCTTCGGATTGCCAAAACCCCTGACAAAATGGAAACCTGGTGGCTTCATGTGCTGGATATATTTTTTGTGGTATTCCATTCAGCCCTGATTATTTTCATACTGTTCGGATGGATCTTCCCGAAAACGAGGTTGACCCACTTGGTCGTGGCCCTGTTAACCGGCGGGTCATGGTTTATCCTTGGGTTGTTTTATGGCATAGGATTTTGTCCGTTGACAGAATGGCACTGGCAGGTACTGCGGGAGATGGGTAAAACAGGCTTGCCTGTTTCCTATGTACAGTACATCCTGGATCGTTTGACCGGAATTTCCATATCCCCCGCCTTTGCGGATCATATCACTTTTCTCGGATGGCTGATCCCGACAATAATTTCGGTAATATTAACCATCAGGAAGTTTTTTTCTGTTTCCCGTTAGCCTAAAGCTTATCCGGATCTGCTTTCCGGGTTGTAAAGGCCCCCGCGAATTCGTATATTTGAGAAAAGGCTGAAAATCAAAATAAACCACCTAAAAATCTTCTGTTATGGGAGCGTATAGGGTAATTGAAAACACATGGATCCAAATGAGTGACGGAGCCAGGCTCGCAGCGAAAATCTGGCTCCCCGAAGATGCTGAAACCAAACCAGTACCTGGTATACTGGAATATATCCCTTACAGGAAGAGAGATTTGAAAGCCCCGGGTGACCATCAGATGCACAGTTATTTTGCCCGCAGAGGGTATGCAGGGATACGGGTAGATTTAAGGGGAAGCGGCGAATCTGACGGCATCCTTCGCGATGAATATCTGCAGCAGGAACTTAATGATGGCGTGGAAGTGATAAAATGGATCGCCTCCCAGGATTGGTGTGATGGCAATGTAGGGATGATTGGAATTTCCTGGGGAGGGTTCAACGGGCTCCAGATTGCAGCCATGCAGCCCCCGGAACTGAAAGCGGTTATCAGCGTGGCCTCTTCTGACGACAGATATGCCGATGATGTACATTATATGGGGGGCTGCCTGCTTTCTGACAACCTTTCCTGGGCATCTGTAATGTTTGCCAACAACAGTGCACCACCCGATCCTGAAATAGTTGGTGAAAAATGGAAAACCATGTGGCTGGATCGCCTGGAAGGAAGCGGATTGTGGCTAAAAAAATGGCTTGAACACCAGCGCCGGGATGACTACTGGAAGCATGCTTCGGTATGTGAAGACTATGAGGCCATCCAATGCCCCGTGATGGCTGTAAGTGGCTGGGCCGACGGGTATTCCAACACGGTTTTCCGCCTGCTTGAGCATTTGAAGGTTCCCCGTATGGGCATTGTCGGAGCTTTTGGTCACAAATATCCCCACATGGGTGGACCGGGGCCTGCTTTTGACTTCCTGGATAAATCCGTCAGATGGTGGGATCAGTGGCTGAAAGGCATTGACAACGGGGTAAAAAAGGAGCCCATGCTGACCACTTATGTGCTTGATTCGGTATCTCCCCTCACCTCGAAACGGCCGGGCCGCTGGGTTGATGAAAAAAACTGGCCCAGTGAGCGTGTCCATGAGGAGCATATTCCGATGGATACATTTTGCGTCGGACACCAGGACAAACCCCCAAAAGAAAAAAAAGCCATGCAGATCAACAGCCCGCTGAGTGTAGGCTTGTTTGCAGGAAAGTGGTGTTCTTATTCTGAATCAACAGACCTGCCAAGCGATCAGCGTGAAGAGGATGGCGGCGCCCTGGTGTTTGAGTGTTCTTCACTGGAAGAGGACAAGGAAATCCTTGGCAAGCCCTTTGTAAAGCTAAAAGTTGCCTCAGACCAACGGCAGGGTATGGTAGCAGTAAGACTTTCCGATGTAGCTCCTGACGGCAGAGCTACCCGGGTGACTTTCGGCTTACTTAATTTAACCCATCATAAAAGCCATGAGGAACCCGAAGAACTTGAACCTGGCGAACCTTATGAGGTGACAGTTCCCCTGAACTATATTGCACAGCGGTTTCCTGCCGGCCACAAAATCAGAATATCGATTTCCTCATCTTACTGGCCACTGGCATGGCCCTCACCCCAGCCCGCAACCCTGACAATTTACCCTGCCGAAAGCACCCTGGTTTTACCGGTACGGCAGGCAAAAGAAAAAGATACCACAGAAAGGGCGCTGAAAAAACCAGGACCACTGGATGAACTGGATCTGACACTGCTGGTTCCGGCACACAGGGAATGGATCGTGGAACACAACCTGGCCAACAACAGGGTGGAGCAAAAAATCACCAATAACGACAAGCAGTTCAGATTGAATCACATTGATATGGAGGTTAGGCGTGATGTAACTGAACGCTATAGTTATCTGAATAACGATTACAATACCCTCAGGGGTGAAGTCAAAGGTGTCCGTGAATTCCGGCGTGAGGGATGGAACATTAAAACCATCACCCGAACGGTGCTGACCTCGGATAAGGAAAACTTCTATGTGCGGGCAACCCTCGATGCTTACGAAAATGACGTCAGGGTTTATGCAAGGTCCTTTGACGAACGCATTCCCAGAGACATGCTCTGAAATGAACCAAACTGCAATTATTGAATGGATCATAACAAATATGTATGTGTTATCGGTTGGGATGATTTCAACCTGAATATGATCAGACAGCTGGATGAGGCCCGTGAGTGTATATTCTTTCCCGGAATCACTTTCGATGAAATGCGGAAAAAGGACCATGTCGACATCCCCGGCTTATTAAAAATAACTGATGACAGAATCAGGGAAGCAGGTCGAATCGATGCCGTGGTTTCATTTTTCGACTTTCCCGGCTCACTTCTGGTTCCCCTCATTGCGCAACGCCATAAGCTCACGGGACCATCTCTCGAAAGCGTGATGAAATGTGAACATAAGTACTGGGGGCGTATGGAGCAAAAAAAAGTCATCCCTGACAACATCCCCCGTTTTCAGGCTTTTGATCCCTTTGATCCGAAAGCCTATGAAAAGATCGGCTTCAAACCACCCTTTTGGGTTAAGCCGGTAAAATCCTACCACTCCTATCTGGCTTACCGTATCACAGATAAAGAACAATTCATGTTATGCATGAAGGAAGCCCGGGAAAAGGTCGGGGCAATCGTTGAGCCTTTTATAAAAATTCTTGAACAATTTAATCTGCCTCCCGAACCAGGCGGGACGAAGGAACAGATGTTTGCAGAAACTTGCATCAGTGGCCATCAGTGCACGGCCGAAGGATATGTTACTGATCGTGAAATTAACGTATACTGCATAGTGGATTCAGTCCGGGCAGCAAACGGATCCTCCTTAATTCGTTACGAATACCCCAGCAGGCTTCCGGATTCAGCTAAGCAATCGATCAGGGATTTATCCCAAAAAGTTATCGGGCAAATCGGATTAAAACATTCCGCATTCAATATAGAATTTTTTTACAATACAAAAACCGGAC
>PWGY01000256.1 GCA_003554665.1 Bacteroidales bacterium
AGGAGGATGATCCGGGCACCCGGACCAGGTCTCCGAAGGTGGCAATGATAACATCGTCAAGGCGGCTGTACGCCACTGCCTGATCAATGAACCGTTTGCTGGTGACGCAGACCGGGCAACCGGGACCAGACAGCAGCCTGATGTTTTCTGGCAGCAGGGAAGGGATCCCGAACTTCTGGATGGCCCAGGTGTGGCCGCCGCAAACTTCCATCAGGGAGACTTCCCCATGGGCCACTTCTCCGATTTTGGTTACCAGATTTTTTACCAGTGCTTTGTTGCGATACTCATCGATGTATTTCATTCCCCTTCTTCCTGCTTGTTGAATTCCTCCAGTTCGTTAAAAAGCCGGAGCGTTTCGGCGGCTTCCTCTTCACTGATCTTCTGGATGGCAAAGCCTGTGTGGATAAGTACATAATCACCCACCGCCGCATCGTCAAGCAATTGCAATGAGGTTTCTGATTCTGTACCTCCCACTGACACCACGGCTTTATCGCCGTCAATGGTTAGAATTTTTCCGGGAATACTTAAACACATAATATTTTTTATTTCTGATGATTCATGTTGTCTCTTTTTGCGGCAGCGACCATGAGCTGACCCAGGGCAATTCCCCCGTCATTGGCTGGAACGCTTTTATGGGAATAAACATTGAGACCTGCCTGAAACAGGCGGGCCTCAAGCCTTTCGGAAATATATTTATTTTGGAAAGTGCCTCCTGACAGGACCACATTGTTCAGGTTGTAGGTTTCGCTGATTTTTCTGACAGTCTGTTCGATCACATTCACAATGGTATTGTGAAAACGTGCCGAAATAACAGGGATCGGCTGATTATGACAAAGATCCTGGATTATATCGTCAAGGGCGGGTCTGAATGAGATCGTTTTACCGGCACGGAACGGGTAGGCTTCGGTGACGTTCTCGTCTGCGACAGACTCAAGACGCATGGGGGCTTCTGCATGAAACCGGCTGTGGGTACAAAGGTTGACCATGGCACCCACTCCGTCAAAAAGCCGCCCGGCTCCCGAAGAAAACGGTGCGTTAATGCCCGCATCCATGGCCTGGCAAAGCATATCTGCCTGGTGTTTGTCGATTTTTTCGAGGAAAGCCAGTTCGGGTTTGAGAAAATCCCGGCCGTATGCATTGTACAGCAGGGAAACCGCCATGCGCCAGGGTTCATGGGTGACCATGTCGCCCCCCGGCATTTTCATATACTCAAAATGAGAAATCCTCTGGTATTCATTGAAATCGCAAACCATGAATTCGCTACCCCATATACGGCCATCATCCCCGTAGCCTGTTCCGTCAAGTGCCACACCGATCACCTTTTGGTCAATTCCGTGTTCTGCCATGCAGGAGACGATGTGGGCGTGATGATGCTGGACAGTTACCAACGGAACCTGATGTTTTTGCGCATACCTTGATGAGAGGTAATCGGGATGCATATCGGCAGCTATCAGTGAAGGCTCAAAACGGAAAAGCTGCTTGTATTTTTCGATGGATTCTGTGAAAAAACCATAGGTTTCCAGGTTTTTCAGATCACCGATATGCTGGCTGAGCAATGCCTGATTCCCTTTCCCGATGCAGAAACAATTGACCAGTTCGGCACCTGTGGCCAGGATGCCTTCCACTTGCCGGCTTACCTTTACAGGAATCGGGGCATAGCCTCTGGAGCGCCTGAAGACCCGTTCTTTTTCCTGAACGATACGTACAACGGAATCGTCGGTTCGGTTATGAATATCCCTGTTGCAGGTCAGTACGGCATCACAGATCCGGCCCAGGATGTTGTTGGCCTCACGGTTTTCAATCATGATGGGTTCATCCGAAATATTGCCACTGGTAAGCACCATTGCCGGAAGCCTTGAATGTTCAAACAACAGGTGGTGCAAGGGCATGTAAGGAAGCAGGGCGCCGAGGGTATCAAATCCTTTGTTGACCGACGGAGCCAGTTTCCCTTTGTCTTTCAGCAACACAATGGGGCGTTTGAGCGACTGCAGGGCATCCTCTTCCGGTTCGTTGGTCAGGGCGTATTGCTGCAGGGCTTCCAGATCACGAAACATGACGGCAAAAGGTTTTCCTTCGCGGTTTTTTAATCGCCTGAGCCTGGTAACCGTGTCTTCGCAGAGCGGATCGCAGGCAATGAAAAAGCCGCCCAATCCTTTGATCGCCACAATTCCTTTGTGTTCCAGCAAATGGACTGTGTGCCGGATGATCTGTGCCGGATCACTGATAACATGGCCCGCTTTGTGCAGAAGGTAAGAGGGACCGCACCGGGCACATGCCACAGGCTGGGCATGAAACCGGCGATCCAGAATATCTGTATATTCCTGGTGGCAGTCGGGGCACATCTCAAAGGGTGCCATGGTGGTTTTGGCCCGGTCGTAAGGCAGATCCTTTATGATGGTAAAGCGGGGGCCGCAGTTGGTGCAGTTGACAAAAGGATAATCAATACGGTTTGCCTGGGTTTTCATGTCTTCCAGGCAGTCAGGGCAAACGGCGATGTCGGGGCTTACTTCTGTAACCGTATCTGATACAGAGCTGCTTTGTACAATTTCAAAGCCTTCAAAGGAAGTGTTCTCCACTTGTTCGGCATGCACGGAGTCAATGAATGAGGCCGGCGGAGCAGTTGCGCGCAGGCGATCAACAAACTCATCCAGCTCTCCGTTCCGGCAGTTCAGCAAAATGACCACCCCGTCGTTGCGGTTCTCAACCTGGCCGTTAAGCTTGTGTTCAGTCGCCAGGCGGTAAATGAAAGGCCTGAATCCGACCCCCTGAACCCTTCCCTGAATCCGAATGCGGAAAGTTTTATTGAATGTGTGTACTTTTACAGTCATTTCTTGATTTTGCAAAGATACGGAAAAGCACACAGAATGAATACAGGTGGGCAAAAGATGCATAAGCACAAGGCCACTGCCGTGATCCTGGCAGGGGGGAAGGGCTCCCGCATGGGAGGCGCAGATAAGGCTTTACTCGACCGTGGAGGTGAACCGATCATTGCCCATATTAAGCGTCAGCTGGAAACTCATTTTGATGAAATCATTGTCGGGGCCAATGACAGGAAGAAATATGCTTTCCTTCAATGCCGGGTGGTCCCAGATATTGAATCCGGGAAGGGTCCCCTGATGGGAATTTATTCCTGCCTGATCGCTTCCGGCAATGATGTAAATTTTGTGACTGCCTGTGACATTCCTGAAATGAATCCGGGATTGATCCGGGAGATGATCAGTCTCTCTTCTGATGCGGATATTGTGATGCCGGCAGGCAGCGGTGAGAAATATGAACCTTTGTATGCGGTGTACAGGAAATCGGTCACTGGTCAGATTGCTGGTCTTCTGAAACAGGATAAACGCCGGATCATCGATTTGTTTTCTGTGTCACGGGTAAAATTTGTGAATTTCAGCCACGGTCAGTGGTATCACAACCTGAACAGGCGGTCGGCCTACCTTGACTACCTCAGAGGGATCCAAAAATGATTCTGCTGTGCTTACAATGCCCGGGCTTCAAGGGGTTCAGGGGGTATCCGGTTTTAGTCATTCAGTCTCACCCCCGGATAACAGCAACAATTTATTCCTTTTGTCTGCCCTTGACTTTTTCAAGCAAATCCCTGATGCGGTTATACATTTGGCTGGTCTGGTCTTCGTCAGGGGTAAAGTTCAGCCTGAGCCAGCTTCCTTCACCAGTGTTTTCCGGAAGCTGATCCAGGGGTACGTGTAATTCGGTGTCCTGTTTTTCAAAATGGATCACGGCGATACCTTCCACAATTCTGTCCACTACAGCCTTCATGTTACGTAAGTTTGGAGATTTTATTCTGATTCATTCATGCTTGTGGTTACCGTATATTCGTAACCATTGGATTCTATAAGAACGTGCCCGTGCAGGTCGGTTCTGTACACTGCGTCACTGGCTGATTCCAGTCTTGCCAGCGCGGAGCCGTGGGGGTGCCCGTACTGGTTGTCCCGTCCGCACATGATCACACTCACCTCCGGTTTCACCTGTTCGAGGAAACGTGTGGTCGAACTGGTGTAGCTGCCATGATGGCCTGCCTTCAGAATGGTGCTTTGCAGGTCGTCATACGCACCGATCAGCTCAAGTTCCCCTTCCATTTCCAGATCGCCTGTCAGCAACAGGCTGATTTCCCCAAAAGTGACACGGGCCACCACGGAAGAGTTGTTCAGGTGATCTTCATCGGGGGTTTCAGGGTGCAGGATGGTCATGTGGGCATGATCGCCCAGTGACCGTTCCATCCCCCTTCGGGCGACTGTAAAGGGGATTTCATTTTCATCAATGGCAGTGAGGTAATCCTCAAAAGTTACGGTGGTGTGAATCACCCCGGGGTCAAGAACCTCACCTACCAGGTAGTTTTCAAAAACTGCGATGAGCCCCCCAATGTGGTCTGCATGCGGATGGGTTCCGATCACAATATCAATTTCTTCGATCCCCTGCTGGTCCAGGTAGCCGGTTACGCCTCCCCACCTTTGTCCTCCGTCCACAAGCATGGTGAAGTCGGGCGATACAAAAAGAATGGCGTCTCCCTGCCCCACATCAATGAAATGTACTTCATAGATATATTCAGCGTCCGGAAAAACATCGTTATCTTCTGTTTCACAGGATACAGTTATG
>PWGY01000289.1 GCA_003554665.1 Bacteroidales bacterium
GAAGGGGCATTCTGGAGTATTTGGCAAAACGGCTCTTCAGCTGGTTGGAAACCATCCAGCTAAGCAGCATGAATACTCCGAAAATGATCAAAATCTCCATGTTCAGTACCATATCTGTAGGGTTTGTTTGTTGTTGTGACTTTTAAAAATTTGTTGATATGACTTAAAGCCAGGCCGGTCGTTGGTAAAAAATGTGATCAATGCAGTTGACTAAACTGTGAACGGAGCGGCTGACCAAACTGCGAACGGACAAAATTAAACAAAAAACGGGCCAGCCGCGATTTTCTGCCAAAATGGCGTCAGTTAAAAAAAGTTAAGCACCCCGGAAAAAAGTTAAGCACCCCGGTTGTATTAAAGTTGCCTGGAGCGTGGAATTCCAAAGGCTTTTTTCCTTTGCAGTTTGTAATCAACCATATTCTGATTAGCTTTGTGCAGATAAATTTTATGGTATGGATAAACCTTTGATACTGGTAACCAATGATGACGGTGTGATGGCCCCCGGTATTCGTCATCTGGTCAAATTTATGATGGAGCTTGGAGAAGTTGTTGTGGTGGCCCCCGACAAACCGCAAAGCGGCATGGGCCATGCAGTGACCATCACCCTCCCTTTGAGGCTTGAAAAAATTACTGTGGACGGGGGACATGATGAATATAGCTGCAGCGGAACTCCGGTTGATTGTGTAAAGCTGGCCGTTAATAAAGTCCTGAAGAGGAAGCCCGATGTGTTGGTATCTGGTATCAACCATGGTGCAAATTCATCCATCAGTGTCATATACAGCGGAACCATGTCGGCAGCCATTGAAGGTTCCATGGAAGGGATCCCTTCCATCGGGTTTTCACTGCTGGATTATCGTTTTGATGCAGATTTCACCCAGGCAAAAAAGTACATTCAGAATGTGGTATCCAATGTGCTTGAGCACGGATTACCCAGGGGAATATGTCTGAATGTAAATATTCCTGCAGTGGAAGCTTCAGAGCTGAGGGGAGTGAAAGTCTGCCGCCAGGCACGGGGCAATTGGGAAGAAGAATTCGATCACAGGCAGGATCCGCGCGGAAAGGATTATTACTGGCTCACAGGTCGTTTTGCCCTGCACGAAAACAGCAATGAAACGGATGAGTGGGCCCTGAAAAACAAGTATATATCGGTGGTTCCCATTCAATTTGATTTTACTGCCCACGACCTGATTCCGGAGGTCAATAAATGGAAGTTCAATGCTGAATAAAGACCGCTGGGCATTGGGAATTGTGATCGGACTGGTGCTTCCCGCGTTGGTCTACGGGCTTGTGCTGCTGATCCTGATCCCGCATGGCTACGTGGATGGCTTGATTTACCTTCCAAGACCAAAGGTTCCCGGGATGGTTGCTGTATTCAGCAATTTAATTCCGTTCCGGTTTTTCATGGTAAATAAAAAATTCGACCGCACCGGCAGGGGAATCCTGCTGGTGACCTTTGTAATGGCACTGATGTTGTTTTATTTCTTCTGATGGTTGTTGGTTCTCATGGGATGGGTGATGGGAAAGCTGCCAATGGTCCGGGAAACGGCCCGGGTAGTTGTTGGTTAGTTGGTTGTTGGTTCTCATGGGATGAGTGTTGGGGAAGCTGTCAATGGTCCGGGAAACGGCCAGAGCGGTTGTTGGTTGGTTTGACCCCGAAGGGGTCACCCGTTACTAACAGGCGCGAAGCGCCGGAACCAACAACCAAGGGTGCGAAGCACCCGTTAACCGGAGGGGGCGATAGCCCCCGACTAACCGGAGGGCCGAAGGCCCGACTAACAGAAGTGGCGTCAGCCACGAATTAAACTTAAGGCGCCTTGCGCCGCACAGATTGTGAACCGATATTATATCATAGCCGGTGAAGCTTCGGGCGATGTACATGCAGCCAATCTGATGAAGCGGCTGAAAGCCCGTGATAAAAACGCTTTGTTCCGTTTCTGGGGCGGTGACCGCATGGCCCGGGAAGGGGGTGAGCCGGTCAGGCACATTAATGAGCTCTCATTCATGGGGTTCTGGGAGGTGCTGGTGAACATCAGGCCCATTTTCCGCAATCTCCGGTTCTGCAAGCAGGACATTGTGTCGTGGAACCCGGATGTGCTAATCCTTGTCGATTACCCCGGATTTAATCTTCGCATTGCCGAATATGCCCATAAAAGGGGTATTCGTGTCATTTACTATATAAGCCCCATGATCTGGGCCTGGAAGCAATCCCGCATCAAAAAGATCAAGAGGTCGGTCGACAGGATGCTTGTGATTGTACCGTTTGAAAAAGATTTTTATGCCAGCCTGAATTACGAGGTAAGCTTTCCGGGCAGTCCGTTGCTGGACGAGATCGCTCCTGTGAGAAACAGCCCGGATTACGCAGGGTTCCGCAAAGCCAATAACCTGTCTGACAAGCCCATTGTGGCACTGCTCCCAGGGAGCCGTAAACAGGAGATAAGCCGGAAACTTGATACGATGGCTGCCATGGCAGAGTTCTTTCCGGATCATCAGTTTGTGGTGGCTGCAGTCTCTGCTCACGATAAGGAATTCTATATGCGCTTTGCCGGCAATGCCGACATTCACCTGGTGTATGATCAGACTTATGCCCTGCTGGCCAATGCCGGGGCCGCCCTGGTTGCTTCAGGGACAGCGACCCTGGAAACGGCATTGTTCAATGTGCCCCAGGTTGTATGTTACAGGGCCGGAAAAATCTCTTACGCAATTGCCCGCTGGCTGGTGAATGTCAGGTATATTTCGCTGGTGAACCTGATTATGGATAAGCCCGTTGTGCGGGAAATGATCCAGGATGGGTTCAACCGTGAGGCCTTGCGTGGTGAACTTGAAAAGTTGTTGTACGATACTGAGTACCGTAAGCGGATGCAGGAGGATTACCGTCGGCTGGAAACTAAACTGGGTGGCGAAGGAGCTTCTGACAGGGCTGCCTGCGAGATCATTGAATATATCGGGGTTCAGCAATAATTAAGCTGGTTGTTGTAAATGCATGAATATGTCGCGTGTTGCTCTGATTTCCCTGGCTTTTCTTTTTTCCTTTTCTGCCCGGGCGGGTCTTCCCAACCCTGAGGTAATTGATGCGGGGATTTTCTCCGGGCAGCCGATCCAAAATATTACCCTGGTACCTGCTGCAGGCGGCTACTGGCTTACGGATGCTGAGGGGCAAAGAATTGCTGAACTTGAAAAACACCAGCCCGTTGAGGTTGCCCTGATGGGAGACCATTGCGGGGTAACCCTGGGGGATTCCACTTTTTATGTGCGGTCTGAAGTAAGGTTCCACGGGTACCGGTGGGAAAACTTTTTTGTGATTGATGTGGAAGGTCTCCCTTACAGGATCTATGATGATGACTTGCTGGTGCGTGCGGGAAGGGAGCGACTTGTACTGGTGAACAGGGTGTCTGTTGAAAATTATGTGGCGGGTGTGGTACAGTCGGAGTCTGGCTGGATGCGTCATCCGGAATATTACAAGGTACAGTCTCTCATTGCGCGCACCTATGCGCTGAGAAACGGCGGGGTAAACGGGCACTCAGATTATCACGTGTGCGACGGTGTGCACTGTCAGGCCTACTACGGACGCAGCGGTTATGCAGAGATCATTCAGGCTGTGGCCATGACCCGTGGTGAGGTGGTGGTGGATGAACACGGGGAGCTGATCAATGCGGTGTACCATGCCAATTGCGGTGGCCAGACAGTGGATGCTGAAAATGTATGGCAACGCCCGAAGTCTTACCTGAAGAGTGTGACTGACAGTTTTTGTCTGCAGCAACCCGGTGCTTCATGGGAGGCCACCATTCCCCGCCAGGAGTTTTTCCGTTTTCTGGAGCAAAACTTTTCTGTGAATCCCTCCCGGGAGGAAAAGGAACAACTTCTGTATTTTACTCAGCCGGAACGCACCCATGTGCTTGAACCTTATGACAAAATACGGCTGACTTTGTTGCGGGCAGCCTTCAATCTCCGGAGTACTTTTTTTTCCCTTTCCCCATATAACGATATGATTTATGTTAGAGGCAGGGGTTACGGACATGGTGTGGGTTTGTGTCAGGAAGGGGCCATGGAGATGGCCAAAAAGGGTTATACGGCGGCGGAGATCATCCGGTTTTACTACCAGGGAGTTTCGCTTCGTTCGCTCGAATGACATGGCTTTACCACGTGGGGGCTCTGCTTTGTCACATGGGGCGCTCAGCTGTATCGCATGGGACTTTCCGCTTTGCCACATGGGGCGCTTCGTGTTACCACATGTGCCTCCCTGCAAGCTTTCTGCACTCCTGAATGACCCATTGGAATGCCTTCTGTGTAACCGAATGAACCGTTTTACGGATACGGCCCTCAAAGCTCCGTCATCCGCATCCGGAATCAGTAATTTTATTGGGTGCCAATAACTGATCCAGCGGATGCCTTTGCCTAAACTTTTGTTCCCATTCCTTTGCGGGGTGGTTCTTTATTTGCGTGCCGGTGACCAGGTGGCATTCTCCGCTGCTTACTGGCTGACGGGATTGTTCTCCGGGCTTTGCCTGCTGGCTGTTTTGCCCCGTGTTCAATCCGTTGTTCCATGGGGGACTTTCAGTGGTTGTGTCTTTCTGGCATTGCTTGCCGGGGGTTTTCAGCTTGC
>PWGY01000038.1 GCA_003554665.1 Bacteroidales bacterium
TATGCCCTTCATAGTGCCTGTTCAGGTAGTCACGGCAGTATAAACACACCTGCAAAACTGCTTCTGATTCTCTAACGCCATTACCTACCGCGCCGGGGTCTCTACCTCCATGCCCTGCACTTAATATAATAGTTTTCATTTTCCTGTACCCTCCTTCATTGCATTTTGTAATAGCAGAAAGACACGGTAAACAGCCATGTCTCCCTTAATCTCAAACTCCCTTCCATCTGCGTAAAACTTAAATACCTCAGTCTTGCGGTCGTAGGTTATCATCACGTCCTGTAGGATCATAGTGCCACCCCTGAAAGCCGTATTCTAAACGGTCAAGTATTAATTTCAGGCACAAAAAAACCAGCACTGCTGCTGGTAAAGTGAACCAGTCCATAGTTAACCTCCGTTAGTCATAATCAGGACATTTATCGCCAGCAGTATGCAGGCCACCACCACACCGCCGAAAACATAATTTAGCCTGCTGTTTACCGTGTCCAACTGGTGCATTAATCGCTCATGCTTAAATTCAAGCCCTGCGATCCTGGCTTCGTGATTAGAAAATTTTGTTGACCCCTGCGTCAGTCTTTCGCCAATTTCTTTGTGATTTTCCCGGCAGTATTTTTGTATTATCTTGATGGTTTCCTCTACTGACATAAATATAATAGCCCCTTTAAATATTATTCTTCCGGTTCTTGTAGCTCGCTGTATAGCCCTCTAAGTTGCAGCTGCTGGTTTGCAACCTTTTCAATGTCGTCTTTTTTAAGGTTTTCTATATACCGTGTCTTGTTTGGTTCGCGCCTGAAACCGAATCACTCCTAACAACTATAACCTTCTTTTCTTCCTATACAACAAACACAGAATCATGGCCCCCTGCAACCATAAACAGAAAGCGGGAATCCACCAGTTGAAAATAAAATCAGCGATCTGCCCGTCCAATTCTTTTCACTTCCTTTTCCAGTTCGTCGCTTTTCCGTTTGACTTCCTCCAGATCATTTCGCAACTCTGAGATAACCCTATTGCTCGGTGTCCTGCCATCTTTGACGTGGCGAATTATCTCAGAGCGGTTGCAGTATTCCACGCCCTGCGATTCCTTTAAGTCTAATTCGGACGTAAGCTGCTTTGCCGGATGCTTCAATAATTTTTCAAACAAAACTTTTTCCCGGTCGCTGTAAATATTTCGCCCCTTGATCCTGTGCGAAGCCGACACTGCTCCCTTATTCAGGGCAGCTACCGCCGGAGCAGGAGCAACCTCCCTGTCCCCGCGAAATCTCCTTGCCTCATTACGATCCCGTTCTCCTAAACCGCGTTCTGGCTCCGGTTCTGGGTCGGTTACAAGGTCTTTTACTTTATGTCCGGTTCCCCGCATCGGTAACGGTGTCCGTTCCTTCATCGAGTAAGCCTCCTGACTGGTTCCCCGTTAGGTCGTTATTAGTGACCAAATTATGTGATCCCCCGGCAATCCGTATTCCGTAAACATTGTTATCCCTGCACTTATTCCCCTGTATCGTGTTATAATCGCTGTCGTCTATCTTCATCCCAGACGCTTCCTCGGACTTGCTGAAAGTGTTACCGCTTATGACATTATGGTTGCTGTCTTCAACCGTCATAGCCCAAAACCGATTCTTATTTGAAACATTGTTATTTACATTATTGCTGTGTGACCAGACGAGCGCGATCCCTGCAAGATTATGATCTACCAAATCCCCGCTTTGGCGGCATGTGTTTGATATGATCGCGCTGTCAACTACATCAGCCGCAATCAACCCCGCGCCAACATTATCAATTAGGGAGTTGTGCTCAATAAGCAAATCCCTGCACCACGAAGCAAAAATACCATCAAAGTCGTTCCGGTTTAGTTCGCAACCTAACACCCTGACATTTGACAGCCAAAACAGTTCTATTTCAGAGCCCCATAAATCAAGCCCTATTTTATTATTAACGCTCCGACAATTAACTATTTCCCCGTTCCTTGCTGTGCTTACACTGATACCCTCATCAGAATAGTTCTGCGCGGTAACGTTGCGCAAGGTAAAATTCTCTACTTCGGCAATATCAACTAAGAGGAAGTCGGCACGGAATATTCTTGCAGGCGCATCTTCTTCTCCCGGCTCCGATTCTCCCTGCTGGTCGGGTGGAGCGCCCCTGCCCCCTGTGGCATAGTAAAGATCATGCTCTCCAAGCTGAGGGTTTATTAAGTCTGAAAAATCACCTTCCTCAACAGATGTCCTGTGAGATGAGCGGGAAAGAAAACCCTCCGGAGCCCAGAACATGTAAACGTAAGTTTCCCCCGGCTCCAGCAATATGGGTTCGTCAGGGTAAGCCCACACCCAGCTATTGGCAACAGCCTGAATCGGGAACGCCCCTAAAAGGTCATATTCGCTCCCGTTTATTTTCCACAAAGCTACCTCGACTTCGCCTGAACCGGGCTGGTACACTCCAAACGAAGCAACATACCGCTTTTCGTTCATAGTGAAGCCCCATCCGATGTTTAAATCTTCGGGGACTTCCATATCTGAATACGGCGCAACCCCCGGATAAGCCCACTCCGTATCAATTTCACCTTTTAAAGCTATCCCCTGCGCTTCCTGTTCGCTTTGATTCTCCCGGTTGCCGTCAAGCACTAAATCCCTAATCACAACCCCTTTAACGCGGTCAACGTGAAAACCTTTTGTATCATCAGCCGCGCTGTCGGTCAGCTTTATTTCAGTACTGGACCCCTGCCCGCTTACCGTAACGTTGTTCTTGTCGATAACAAGCGTGTCATTGTAAGTATATTTACCTTCCAAAATAAGAATATGCCCGCCGTTATCTTCGTTGATCCTGCCCACCGCTTCCGCGAAATATGAATCGAGTGATACCCCGGAGGGAACAATGATGTCAGCGTATTCAGGGTAGTTTGACGTATCTTCGCTTGCTATGGTTACGGTAGCCCCCGGTCCCCGATCCGGTTCAGGCAGAGTTGCCCTTGTCTTTGCATCAATTTCATCCTCAAGTTGCCTCAAGTAATCAGAGTGCACAAAGAACATATCGCCGAATATGACAACTGTTCTTTCGGGTTCTTTCAAATATCTCTCTATCCTGGCAATCCTGACATCAACCGCAGCGATCAATCCTTCGCCTCGTGCCACCACATAACAGATATTACCAAGCCTGATTTTTTCGTGGTTCAGCTTGACCGGTATACCTGTTTTAATATCAATCAGCCGGGTTTGTGATAAATCAGACACCCTTGCCTCTACGTTCACTTTCGGCGCAAAATGCCTTCGCTGACCTATCAGCCAAGTAGCGTGGAGCAACCCTTCCGCTGTTTCGGCTGCCCCTGAATCGTATAATCCGAACCTGTGTTCCATTTCCTCGGTATCAGGATTGTAGATGCCGTATAATTCCCGCGCTTCTTCATTGCCTACCCATATCTGGCCTAAAGGTTTGTCGGCAGGGTCGCCGTCACCAGTCGACCACTCCACGTCCGCGAAATTAAGGTCGATAGGTTCTTCTGTCACGGGGTCTTCTGCCGCCCCCGGAGATAAACCGACAAGTGCAGTCTTGACTTCCGAGTAATCTATCGTAATATCAACGCCTTGTAAGTTGTGGCCGAATTCGAACCTCTGACCAGAAAACTCATTATCAATTAATACTGCATCAACGTACAACCCTTCTATTGATGTGTCACCGAGTTCTGCCCGGAATTTCAGACGGCAGTTAAATTCTTCTTCAATTTGCCTGAGTATTTGCAGGGGGTTTTGGTAGGTTCCACTGTAACTTTTAAGATCAACTATTGCTTCGTCAGTTTCACCAACTTGCCATCTTACATTTTCAAGTGCAAAGGATAAGGCGGTATCAATGGTGTCGTTAGTTCTTGTATAACTACTCCTGACCGGGCCGTCACCTAATTCATAATAAAGATGCTCCCCGTCTACTTTGTAGGTATGAACATCATGTGCCGATAGATCGGTTTCAGTAATCTTAAACGGCTGTAAGTCTGTATCAATATCCGGCATCAAAATAATCTGTTCGCCGTTAATGACCTGTGATTCATCAAATATCGGAATGGAGAAGGAAAGCGTATTGCTGCCTGATTCCCAGTCCTCTACCTGTAAGGGATTGATGATGTCCCGATAGTCAATATCATAGAGGCGTTGTAGCTCCTTGTTAAGAACAACTACCGACAGTGCAGGCTTGACTATTTTGGAAATAAAGTATTTCTCGATAAATTCGACATCAAGAATATCGAAATACCCTTTTACTATTGGAACGATAACCTGCTTAAAAGCGGCATCATCAAGAGTAAACTCAATCGCGTCTTTATATGATTTTTCTATTGCCACATCAATAGCAGATCGGCCTGCTGGCACTCTGCCTATCGGGTAACGACCTTGCATAATTTATCCCCCGTCCCTACTAACCTAACAACCTCTCTACCTGTTCGGCTAACTTTGTTACCTGCTTATCGGTTTAACATCTGGTATTTTATAATCAGGGTTGCGTTTTTTTTCTTCTGCTTCCAAACTTTTTATGCGCTCGACCAACAATGTCCACTTGAGATCTGCGTACATTTGTTTAGAGTAAAACACAGCAATTAAAACAAGAA
>PWGY01000288.1 GCA_003554665.1 Bacteroidales bacterium
AACTCCCCCAGACCAGCACCAGCAGCACCAGTGCCAGCCAGTGAATACCCCGGGGTTTATGATCTATTTGCATAATGCCGCTTTCCTTCAGAAAATTTGGTCCGGCAAAGGTATAAAAGAAGCGTAATTATCTTTCATATGAAACCGGTCCTTTATTCGTTATATAATTAAGGCTATATTTGAAAAAAACACCAGAAATATGAAGTACCCGGTTAAACCGCCTTTCCACTGGAGAAACCTGAATATGGGGCTTAAGCTGGGGATAGGTTTCGGCCTGCTGATCGCCGTATTTTTTATCCTTGGCATGATGGCCCTGGTCAACATGCGGGCAATCCAGGAAAAAACCCGACATCTCGGCGAAAAGTACATCCCTGTGACCAATACCACCTATTACATGGAGCACTTTACTCACGAAGCCATGCATGCCATGCTGGGCTATTCTCTCAGCGAAGAAGATCATTATTACCAGACAGCAGGAGAACACATGAACAGGATCAATGAATACTACACCCGCCTTGACAGCATGATTACAGCAAGCCCCGAACTCAGTCGCTTTCGGCTGTCCGGCCGTCGCATAGGCGACGAACTGGGGCAATTCCAAAGCAATACTGAAGAAATGTACCGGCTGACCTCCCGCATTAAGGAATTGCGCAGGAATATGGATGACACTTATGATGATTTTTCGTTGCTTACCCATAATTTACTGCTCAGAGAAAATGTAAAATTCAGGGATCAGATCCACCATCCGGGCACACCCACCGATACCCTGGTCAGATTTCACCAACGAAGTAAAATGATCAATGTGATCATCAACAAAGGGAGCATTAGCCATATTGAAACCCTGCAGGCCGTAACCCAGAAAAATCCTGAACTGATCAAAAACGTATACCAGGAACAATATGTATTCTTATTCAGCCTGATCGAAGGGATGCGGGAAATTGCCGACCCGCAGGGAGTGGAAATGCTATACCGGATTGAAGAGAGTGTAAATTGCTACAAAACCAGCATGCTGGAGATGGCAGAGATTATTGAACAGGCAAGGCAGCTGGAAAGCCGTATGGAAGCTGCCGCATTTGCAGCACTTTTCGAGGCCCATCACATAAGTTCCGAGATCAACAAAATAACTGCTGATACGTCCATAGAAACCATCTCACTACTGGATTCTTCTCATAACTTTCTGATATTCGGGCTACTGCTATCGCTTCTGCTTGCTGTACTTTTATCGGTTAAAACCACCCGTAACGTCACGATCCCTGTAAAAAAGAGCGTGGATTTTGCCCAGCAGGTGGCCGCAGGCAACCTGGAAGCCAGGGTTGATGTAAACCAGAAAGACGAAGTGGGAGTTCTGGCTGATGCACTGAAAGAGATGGTCCATAAGCTGCGGGATAACATTGATGCCCTGAAACAATCTGAAAAATCAAGGCGCAACAGCATCCTCGAAACGGAACAAAAAGAAAGAAAAAGATTTGCAGAGGACTTGCACGACAGTCTCGGCCCACTTTTGTCAACGGTTAAACTGTACCTGAATTCATTTGATTCAGCACGATACGACCAGGAACAACGGTCCATGATGATCCGGCAAGCCAACGAAGTGATCAATGAAGCCATCACCAACGCCAAAAGCATTGCCAATAACATAAGGCCGAACCTGCTGGAAGATTTTGGACTCAAAGTGGCACTGACCTCTTTTTTTGAGCATGTGAGAAACACCAATGCCATAGACGTAAAATTCAACTTTGAGGATGGAGAAAGCAGGTTGAACCCGAATAAAGAATCTGTACTTTACAACACCATTCTTGAACTGACAAACAACACCCTCCGGCACGCCAATGCAAACTCTGTTAGTGTCATTATTAAGCAAAATGGCGATATTTGCCGGGTAAAGTACACAGACGATGGCATTGGATGCGACATTAAAGACATCGAATCCGAATACCCCAGCGGATTCGGAATTTCAAACATTGCAAACCGCATTCAATCATACAACGGCCAGATTGATCTCTGGTCAGCACCCAACCAGGGGTTTCAGGCCCACATTCAGGTATAATGAGTACTTCAGAACAAGGTAAGACATGACTCAAATTGTCAAAGTGATTGTAGTGGATGACCACAAGATTTTCCGGACAGGACTGGAGATGATCCTCAACGGGATTACCGACGTCAAAGTTGTCGGATCAGCAGCCAACGGAAATGAACTGTTGGAAATATTGAAACAACAAGAGACTGACCTGATATTTATGGACATCAAAATGCCCGACATCAACGGCATTGAGCTGACCCGAATCGTCCGCCAGGAGTATCCGGAAACCAAAATAATTGCCCTTTCCATGTATGGCGAGATCGAATACTTCAACAAAATGATCGATGCCGGTGCGGATGGTTTCCTGCTGAAGAACACCCAGGAAAACGAACTGGAGCAGGCAATCATCAACGTCACAGAAGGTAGTAGTTATTTTTCCAAGGAATTTATCAGCACCATTAACAAACAGGACTGGTACAAAACACGCTCCTCGCACGTGGTCCTTTCCAAAAGGGAAACCCAGGTGCTGGAACTGATATGCCAGGGGTTATCCAACCAGGAAATTGCTGAAAAACTGCACATTAGCCCCCATACTGTAGACGGTCATCGTCGCAGTTTGATTGTGAAAACCGGTGTGAAAAATGCACCCAGTTTGGTTATGTATGCTATTCAACACGGGTTGATCACCCCGTAAATCCATGTGGGCAAATGCGGTTGCCACCCCCCGTAAAACCACCGTTTTTTCGTTTTTTCACCCCGCATTCCCAAAATAACAAACATTTAACTATGGGTTATCACTTTGGTTTACTGGGGCTTACAACCTATCAACAACAGCACACAAGCCTGTTTTCTTATCGTGATACATGTGCTTTCGCCTGTTTTCCAGCCACTTAAACCAAACCAGCAGAATAAGGGGGTATACGGAGCTTACATAAACAACATTTTTCGGTCTACATTTTTATTATATCTATCCCAATATTTGTAGAACACAAGGGGAGGTAACTTGTTTTTATTTTTGCCTTCCGAAAACAAAGCCGTCGGACAACTTCGGCAAAATGAATGCGCACCAAATTTTAACCAAATAAAGATGAAGACATTATTTGCCCGGCGTATCATTCAAATGCTAATCTGTATCATTGCAGCATTCGTGTTTCCGCTCTCACTGGATGCCCAGACTGAGCCACCACAACGGGCCAAAATCACCGGACAAGTGGTGGAAAAAGAAAGCGGGGAACCATTGGAAGCTGTTGCGTTAATCATTAACGAACTTGGGTTGTTCAGTATTACGGATAAAGCCGGCGGCTTCACCTTCGAGGCCGTCCCTCGTGGCAACATCACCATCAACGCCCAGTGCCTTGGGATGGTTGAAGTTTTTGAGGAGATCCATATTGATGAACACAAAGAATATGAGGTAGTCATTGAAATGGAACGCTCCTCCCTGAGCCTGGAAGAGGTACAGGTAACCGCAAGAAGCAGTCGTTCCGGCTTGTCATCTTCATCCGATATTTCCAGGGCCGCCATCGAACACCTCCAGGCCAGCAGCCTGGGTGACATTCTGCAACTCATCCCCGGGCAGCTGGCAGACAATCCTGACCTCAGCCAGGCAAACCAGATTGCTCTTCGCCAGGTTGGGGAAGACAAACTCAATGCATTGGGTACCTCCATCATCGTGGATGGATCCCCCCTGTCGAACAATGCCAACCTGCAGGCCAGCAACCCGGCTTTCGGAGGTACAAGCGGATATGCAGGCACTGTTTCCGGGGGAGGCATCGATCTAAGGCAGATCTCCACAGAAAACATTGAATCCATCACGGTGATCCGGGGTATTCCTTCGGTAGAACACGGAGACCTGACCTCAGGAGCCCTGCTTGTGGAAACCCGTGCCGGCCGGACACCATACCAGGCAAGAGTCAGGGTAAACCCGCGCACTACCCAGGTGAACCTGGGGAAAGGTTTTGATCTGGGTGACAACGCAGGAAGCCTGAACATCGACGTTGATTACCTGGAGTCTATCAATGACCAGCGACTGGAATACAGGGGATATGACCGGCTTACCGGGCAGCTGACCTATTCAAACCGATTTTTTGACAACAACCTGAATTCCACCACCACCCTTTCAGGATTTACCACCCTGGATGAAAGCCGGCAAGACCCTGATGACCTCCGCTATCAACGCGAAAGATATTCTCAGGACAGGGGATTCCGCTTTAACACCACCGGACGCTGGAGTCTTGATAAAAGATTTGCACAAAACCTCAGGTATAATTTCTCTGTCAGCTATACCCACCAGGAAGCCTTCAACCAGCAATTGCTCAGCGGATATGTTTACCCTCTTTCCTTTGCCAGGGAAGACACCACAATGGCAGCATCCATTGTGCCCAGTGAATACCTGAGCCAGGTTACCATAGACGGCAAGCCCCTCAATATTTTTGCCCGCGTTAACAACAGTTTTCACCGCACCATATTCGGCCTCAACAACCGCTTTATGATCGGGGCTGAATGGCGTACCGACGGCAATTACGGCGATGGAAGGGTATACG
>PWGY01000135.1 GCA_003554665.1 Bacteroidales bacterium
CGGGCATCAGTCACATCGGCCCGGCCGACATCCGTTTTGCCAGGGAGAGGGGCTACAGGATCAAGCTGGTGGCCCAGGCACAAAAGGTACACCACAACAAGCTGGCGCTTTTCGTGATGCCAAAGCTGGTGACCCGGGCGGAGTATATTTACAATGTGGAAGACGAATACAACGGAGTGGTCATTGAAGGGGAGTTTTATGAAAAACAATTCATGTTCGGGAAAGGCGCAGGAGGGTTTCCAACGGGGAGTTCCGTTCTTTCTGACATCACCGCCAGAACACATAACTACCGGTATGAATATAAAAAACGGAAATATTTTTCTCCGCCGTCCCAGACCAACGACATCCTGCTTGAGGTTTACTATCGCTATCGTTTTACACAGGATCTGATGTTGCTCAGTTTTGAAGAGATCACAGAGCACCACAGCACCCGCGATTACTTCTACGTGGTCGGACATATTCGACTTGGAGCATTGCTGCAGGTCAAAGATGAATTGAACACCATGGAGGTGTTTCTGGCCTTCATAAAAATCCTGCAGGATTAATCATCCCGGGCAGATTTCTTCCATTCAAGGATTTGACGGGCAATATTTTCCGGATCATCTTCGGGGAGGTCGAAAATACATACATCTCCTGTACTCCATTTTCGCAAAACCAGGTGTTCCAGCCGTTTCCTGACAACCCAGATATGGGGGATGCTGCTGCGGGCCAGGAGGTTCCCGATGGCAGGGGCCCATCCCCCATCGCGAACCTCCAGCGGCCCGATCTCATCAATTACCACAAAATCAATCTCACTGTGAAGGGATCGTTCCAGCAAGGACTTCCCCCAGGTGATGCCGGTTACGGAGAAATTGAACCGCCCGGAACGAAAGCTGCTGCCAATGGGGTGCCGGGAGCACAGTAGTTTTCGCTCGCCGGAGCGAACATCCTCCAGGTAGTAGGCACTTCGTTCCGGACTGTTTGTATCTCCTGCAGAAAAGAAGCCCGCCGGGTGCAAACCTTCATTGCGAAGCAACTGCACCACCTTTTTAGCCGCAGTGGTTTTGCCGGAATGCACCTCGCCCGACAAGATGAATATGGGAGATTTCCCGGACTCCAGCCGGATCATCTCGTTCAGAAGAGACCGGGCACTTCCAAGCATATCAAACACCAGTTTCCGGATGGCCTTCAACCCCGGGGCCCTGAAGCTAAAGGACTCAGCAATTGAAGGAAGTGCCGAGAATGCAAGGTCAACTGCCTGGTAAACATTGCGCAACCCGCGTTTGTACAAAATGTTCTTGATGGCCGGATTCTTCATTTCAGCACTGATGGCAGAGAATGAAGTGAGCAGGATCATGGCCCTGAATATCATCTGCATCCCCACAGTCAACCCTTCCGGTTTGATCAGCCGGTTAAAGGTCACGCCTCCGTAAAAAATTCCGGAAAAACCCAGAATGACAAGCAACTGCACCCATAAGGCCGGTTTTTTCAGATACCCCATTACCTTTCGGTATCTGAAATACATCAATGACAAAAAGCCGATGGTATAAAAAAAGGATATTTCCGGTGAAGCGCTTGTGATGACCCACATCCCGGTAACGAGCAGTGCAAGAATCATCAGCAGGTATGGAATGGCATGCTGTTTTCTGCGGGTATGCCGGAACAACTCGCTTTGTACCCGTGGTTCTAAATTCAGACGAATCCCCGAACCCTTGTTATTTTTCAGAAAGGCCCTGCCTGCCCGGTATCCCAGCCATGCCGCAACAGCACCTGCACCAAGGTATATACCCGCAAGCAACAACAACAAGCCGGGGGCAGAGATGGCGGAGAAACCTGTTTGTGAAACTGCAAAATCTACCATATTTTCCAGCAACACGACAATGTCCCAGCCATACAGCACCAGCAGGGAAAATGCCCTTTGTACCAGCGCGCTGAATACGGCCAGGGCTCCGGCAAGGAGAAAAGCAACGGGGTTTGAGCCCAGCAACCGGATTACCACCTCCAGCAACAATGCCTCTGAAAAAATTCCGATCATCGGCCCGAGCACAATGGCACTGGGAGAAATGGACTTCATGAGGGCGCAGATGAGCCCTGCCCGCCAGATCATACCCGGCAAAGGCCATAACTGATAAAAGGAGATCACCAGATAAACCGTGGCAAAGGAAAGCAGGCTCCCTGCCAAAGGAATCCGCATATTGTGCAACAGGCTACCCAGGATAATTTCTACGGCAGCCCATAAACTGCCAACCACAGCAGCTTTCATCCATTTTTCCGGCAGCGGTTTCACCGGGAAAAAACGACTCATTGACCGGTGGGGTTATAAGGTGGCAGTTTGAGGAAAGCCCACAGGGTGAAAACAGTCATGATTACTGCCGCAACCACAGCCGTTACCGCAATGGAAGTATAATCGGCCTGGCGGTTCAGGTAAATACCGGCAAATGCCCAGATTACCGCCAGTCCAATGAAGGGGTTCTGCAGGCGGTACAGTGCAAAGGCCGTGATCACAAGCCCTGTGGCAATTAACAGGATGGTCCAACTGACATCTGATATCCCCCAGCCCCCCCAGTTGTAATTGACCAAAAGGGCGGTCACATTGGCAATGGTGGCAATGCTGATCCAGCCCAGGTACATACCGAATGCCGCCCTGGTCAAACCCATTGCCTGTCCGCGCAGCTGATAATTGATGTATATGAGTACCGCCAACAAGGCCAGCATGATCAGCAGGGAGGCGGGCAGGTACTTATAGTGCCAGGCCACTATCCACAAACCATTGAGCAGGCAGCTCAGGGCAAAGGCCCACCCGATGGCCTCCACCAGTGCCCTGTTTTGTATACGGAACTGAAGAAGGCAAAAGCCCAGAAGCAGCAAATAGATCACACCCCAGATAGAGAAAGTGACCCCTGCCGGCACAAACAGATTGGGATAGGCTGCCGACAATTCACCGGTTGTTTTGCCCCCCAGGGGCAGGGCATTGGCCAGGTAGTTCATGACCACCATAAAAGCGAAAAACAACACATTGATGTATTTCATAATTTTTTCCTGTTTTTTAATGAAAACCTGAAAGACCTGCCGGAAAAAGACAAACTTAAACATTTGCCGCGAATTCCGGCGGGGCCATCAGTGTGTCAGCCACCCGGATTGTCCAATTCTGCTTCCGATGAGAACAACACCGACATATAATTGACCACTTTGCCAGACGGGATCACTTCTCCGGAATGGCCTCTGCTTAAAAGACTAACATGATACCCGGGGTCGGTCAGGGCTGCAAATTCCATCAACGCCATTACCGGGCCATACCCGCAAACTGAAACACGGTGCTGATGGACCATTTCTTCCACTCCGGTGATATCTTTTTCCAGGATTTTTTCCAGCACCTTGTCATCCAGCGGGGCCGACTCCTCCGGTGATAAAAAGTGAGAAAAATCTGATGAGGCCAGGAACAAGACAGACCGGCCCACATGATCTGCCCCCCGAACAACCCTCTCAGCCACCTCACAGGCAATCTCCACGCTCTGCTGAAGGATGTTTACAGATAAAATCCGGAAGCCTTCATCAAGAAAATATTGCAAATAAGGCACAATCACCTCAGAAGCATGCTCCCTCATCTGGGCCCCGGGAGACACCGGAAACCCGGATGCTTCAGACAACTCCGAATCCACATTAACCTGCCCCAGAGGAGTCTCCCAGGCACAATGGCCGTCCACTGAAACCGGCGGACCGTATCCGCTGTGATTGGGATGAACAATCACCACGGTATCCGGCTGCCGACCAGACTGTCGCAACAACTCAAAAAAGGGCAGGGCATGATGTACACAATAATCCATCCCCGCATGAGGCAGCACACCCCCGAGTATTTCCCCCGAAACCCGCAGGCCCGCTGTTCGTTTTTTCACTGTTTGAATCCCCGAATCCAGCTTCGAACGGATTTCACCGGCAGTGGCCGGATAAAACATTCCTGCCACCGCCGCTTGCCTGATTTGCGATTCCGTGCCCATATTTTCTGTGTTTTGGTGAATGTTTAAAACCGCTGACCCACGTTGCCAAGGTATATATGGTTCAGGTATTTACCAGCAATTGACTGCATAGCCTGAAGTGTTTCAATGGGTGTGGAAGGATTGCTGAAATTCCACGCAGGAAAATACCTGTTAATATGCAGCGCTGTATCCCTGCCCGGGTGTTCTGCAATCCAACTCACCATCTCTTCAAACTGATCAGGGTCGTCGTTCAGGCCGGGGATTACCAAAAAAGTGACCTCAAGGTGCCGGCCTTCCCTGGCGATGGCCTTCAGCGTATCCAGCACCGGTTGCAGCTGCCCGTTGGTAAAACGCCCGTAAAATTCCGGGTCAAAGGACTTCAGGTCAATGTTGAATGCATCCGCCACTTCCAGCAATTCTTTCAGCGGTCCGGGATTAATATACCCGTTGGATACCATCACATTCTGCATCCCGTCATGGCGAACCATTGTGGCCACATCCATCATATACCCAAACCACACGGCGGGTTCATTATAGGTATAGGCAACCCCGACACTGCCCTGCTGCCGGGCCATGGCAACAATATCTGAGGGTTC
>PWGY01000246.1 GCA_003554665.1 Bacteroidales bacterium
TATTGATAACACTATAACATTTCCGAAAATGGGGAAAGCTAAACTTTGGGCACCACCATCAGAAGGCGTCGCATCTATTGAGCTTCGTGATGAACTTGATTATTATCTTGGGTTATATAAATTAACGGGAAACCCCGATGAAGAAGACGTACAAGAAATCCTAATTGCAATAGATAATTTATCCTCAGGCGACCTTACCTATTATTTAGACAACGGTAATTATCGTGTTGAAATTGGTGTATACCACTCTTTTCTTGTATACGATACAGATGAAGAAGAAGGGGAAATTCACCGATATCAAAAATACGAATTCAGTGTATATAAACAAAAACGATACACTCTTTATGATGTCATTAAGCGTATCAGAGATATAGTTCCTATTGAAAAATCAAGCATTCACGAAGAAACAAGATTGTTTCATATCGATGAAGAAATGGAAGAAAGGCTCGATAAAATAGAAGCACCGCAACTTTTCATGACACGTCTTACGGCAAGAGAGGCTATTAATAACGCGTTAAAGTATGTAAATGCTATCAGTAGGCTCGTCAAAGACCCAGAAAACACACTAAGAGCTACCTTTTTCAATGAAAGAACAGGAACTTACGTACACAAACTCGATGACGTATTTACAATCGATAAAAGCCAAGACGCTCACCAATATGGTCTTGTTAGTCGTTCTTTCTTGCGCAATACTATCAACACTAACGATGTAGACAATCCCAGTGTAGTAGAACTAGCCGATAAGTTCTTCAAAGCCATTCGCTCCGAAACATATCAAGTGTTACCCGAAACGGGACGCTTAACGCTACAATACCCTATATTTAGATTGCTGTCGTTAAAAGCAAGAATTAAAGTAAAGCGTCAGTATAGAAATATATATGCTTTGAGTGGATGGGACGAAGAGGACGTTCAAGAAATTACTTTGGATTTATTTCCCTATATCGTAGAGAAGAATATTTTAGAATTGTCCGACCCAACAAAAGATATCTTTGGTACGAGCGTTCCATTGCGAGATTTTAACCGTGAGCACACAAGAAATAGACGAATTGAATTAGCTGAATACAAATATGGGGATAATTATATCGATTTTGCGGGTACCGTTGGTCGCTTTTATCCGAGAACAAAACTACATAGAATTATAGAAAGCGCTTTAGCTGAACGTTTATATTATGACCAGGGCAAACGAAAAGACAATACCGATGCTATATATGTTCAAAATAAAGTCGATGCTTCTGCTCATGATATTGTAGGTGGCGATGGAAGCCCTATAAGTTTATCAGATGAAAGTATTATTAAAGAAATGACATTCAATGTGTCATATATTGCATTAGAAGATAATGTACATGATGCTCACAAAGAAGATACATCAATTATCGATAAATATACAGAAAATATCAGCAATGTAAACGATAGACTTATTAACTTTGAACGTGCAAGTGTTGGGAATTATGGCATATCACAACGTTTAGGTGTACCTACAATCACTTATGGTCGTATAACTGGACAAGATAAGGTTGAAGAAGAAGGCTTCGTTAATCAAAACAACGAAGTTGTCGTAGAAGCGGAAACCATTTATTATCCCGACCACAAAATTCACGTATATGAAGCCTCAAGAGACTTTAACCGATTGGCAAAGTTTGTATCAGTTGACCGAGAATATCGACCCTACGAAATCCCTCAAAGTACGCAGAACATAAAAAGAAATGATGTTTACACCGAGTTCTTAGAATATAGCACACATAAAGAAAAACCCGAACCAAGACCAAACGACACATTTGTACGTGTACGAACCATTGAAACAATCCTGAACACTATTTTATCCGATGAAACCAAGAATAAAGAGTTAGTAAAAGCAGTTCTTGTACGAACTGACGGTATGCTTGAAAGTCTCGAAAGCGAAGAAAAGAACGGAGAATACGTTCGAAACGCAGTTATTGTGCCCGTGTTGGTAAACACAGGTAAGAACACACTATCGTTTAAGTTCGGTTTTGATAGTCCTATATCAGCGGGAGATAGGTTGGTCGAATATGACACGGATGGTTTATCTTTCCTAAGAGAAAACATAAGAGAGATGTGGAAAAACTTTCGGGATTTCTTAAGTGAAGACGAAGAGTATTATACATCTCCTTATGGTGTATGGAGACGGTTTGTTCCCTATACCGACCGAAACGGTTTTTTCGATAAGTTACATTTCAGCTTTCTCACTGGTTTATTAGAACCATTAGATTATGGCGATGACGGGTATTTCGAAGAAACTCGGAACTTCCCATTAATTCAATTCAATAGCCAAAACCCTGAACAATATTTTAACAATCAAGAAACATTCAAAGCATTTGAGAGCGGTAATGGTGTATCTATGGACGATGCACTTGTGGTCAAAAAAGATGCATCGGAAGTATACGCCATGACATATCAAATCGCTACGGTACCCGCATCTATAAAAGACGGAGAAAATTTAGTTATTGGTAAGAAGTTCATGACCAACAATTATATCGGAACTCCGTTTGAAAAAAGGGAGATGTATCTTTATCTACATTCCAAAAAGAGACATTATACATTATTTGACGACAAAGAGAAACAAATTGAAACATATGATAAGAAGGTTCCTATTCAAGAAGCAGTAGAAATCTTCTATGACGGACTACGCCCCATTGGTTATCACATAACAGAAAACATGAACAATTATGAAAATTGGGCAATTGGAGATAAAGATGGCAATATTTACCTGGCCAGTAATACCAACGACTCATATGTAATGTTTGAACCGAGAAACAAAAGAACTACAATCGACTACGATTGGTAGAAAGGATGAACGCTTATGCGGAAGCGAAATGTAATTGAACTATATTTTAATGAACACGGAGATAGGATGAGTATATCGAGCAAGTCTCTTTTCCCTCATTCTAACTACCAAAGCGTTTTATACGCCAACTTTAAGCAAGCCGACCCAGGCAATGTAATGGGTGTATATTTTGAACTGTCAAATGGTCAAGGCGTTCCCGAAAGACCCATGAGCTATACTGGTAAGTTTGAATACAAAGGAGATATTTACGAACGTTGGCAATATGACCTGGGCGATGAGGTCACGAGTTCGTTTCGAAGCGACCGAGATGTACCTCTTGATATTCAAGTAAGAGAGCGTGAAATTGCACAGTTTATCGGTATCTTTGAAGAAGAGGGTGATTTGCCCGAAGAAGCCGAAGATGGTGACCATGCTTTTGTATGGGAAAATGACGGTAAGGTTTTTAGATATGACGAAGATGCTGAAGAGTGGCAAGAGAAAGAAGAACTTGAAACTTATGACATGGTGTGGAGTAGTGAACTAAATACAATCACCGTACACAGAGCCATTCAAATTAAAAAAGAATTTGTCGAAGCAGACGTTACCGATATTTTGATGAAAAACACCGCACTGCTTCAAAAAAATAAAATGAACCGAGATGGTTCTAATGCTACGCAAGATGCGAGCATTAACGGTATTACTTTTGATATCGATACGGACCCTGACACAGGAAAAGACAGCGATGCTGTACCTATAAAACTAATTAAAGACATCGTAGTTCCTGATATAGAAGATAGGTTATATAAAGATGGCTCTAATGCCGACCCCGAGTTCACCGTAAATGACGTAGAAATACAAGATGATGGTGTTAAAGTATCAACCTATCGTTTCAAGGACGATGGAGATTTGTTGAACCCAGGAGATACACGTTGGAATTCCGATAAGCAATGCTTAGAAACCCTCACAGAAGAGGGTAACATTGTACGGCATACAAGACACCTACACAAAAGAATTCACAATAACACAGGCTCAACACTGAAAGCTGGTCATGTTGTATATATTACGGGCGCTATTGGTGCAAGCCCCAACATAACCGTAACCAAAGCCGACAATAACACAGCCGAAGCATCAGAGCGTTCTATTTTGGTTATCGTAAAAGATATTGAAAACAATAATGATGGATATGGCGCAAAAGTAGGAGAAGTGGAAGATATTTCTCGAACCGATATACTAGAAGGTTCGGATTTTGCGGTAGGTCAACGATTGTGGTTATCCGAAAATGGTAAAATTACAAATCAGGAACCGAGTGAACCTAAAATTCGTGTATTGGTTGGTGTTATGACAAGACTTACACCTAGTAAGTTCGCTATGGTCGTTACAATCAGCGCCTTCCCTAAACTTAATCAACTATCAGACGTTGCGAACAATTTCCAAGAAGGAGACACTCTTGTTAAAGAAAATAGCAAGTTTGTACCCTTCCCTCTATTACAAACACTCCAAAATCTCGAAACCGAACGAGGAACACGACTGTTACAAAAAGAAGTTACAATAGACCCAGAGGATTGGTTAGATAACGATGCTGTGAAAACCGTAGAAGGTATCACCGAAGACAACATTGTTTTTGTCGCTCCCCATCCTGATAGCTTCCTTGAATACGGAGAAGCGATTATACGTGCCGTTGCTCAAAACGAAAACGAACTTACTTTCAAATGCGAAGAAGTTCCTGAA
>PWGY01000278.1 GCA_003554665.1 Bacteroidales bacterium
AGGCTTTCTGTTTTGGTCGCAATGCCTGACAATCGTTGCAGGAAATTTAGCGCCAGCCTTTCCCCGCTGAGGATGCCCGCTGCACAACCACTGATCTCAGCGATCACGCTGCCGGCATTCAGCCTGTCTCCGTCTTTGCATTTAGGCGTAAACCGGATATCGGGGTCAAGAAAGGTAAAGACCCTTTGGGCCACTGCCAGTCCGCATACCACACCCCCTTTCTTTAGGGTGAACTGTCCGCTGATCGTGGTTTCCGCGGGTACTACACTGTTGGTGGTGATGTCGCCCGATCCCAGGTCTTCTTCCAGCGCCTGGGCAATAAGCCGGTCCAGGTATATGAAATTGTGCATAATCAGTAAGTGTTTAAATGGATGATTGATCCTCGCGATAATGTGCCCCAACACTTTCCTTTCTTTCCAGTGCAGACGAAAGGATTTCCCGGGCTACCAGCGCCATGTTGTATACACTGCTTGCTTCAGGCGATTGCAGGCTTACCTCTTCAAGTCTTCTGACGGTACAATTAATGGTTCGCAACCCTTGCAGCAAACCGTTCTGATTCCGGACGATCCCTCCGTATTTTTGCATGTTTTGCCGGATCTGGTGGCGCATGGCTTGCAGGTCTTCCAGATTTCTCTTTCTTTCCGGGAGGCTGATGTCAGGAAGTCCTGGCGTTTTAAGGGGGTGGCTGTTGATATGGGTGGCACATTGTCTGGCGAAAAAGACACATTCAAGCAGGGAGTTGCTGGCCAGCCGATTGGCTCCGTGTACCCCCGTGCAGGCGGCTTCTCCGCAGGCATAGAGTCCTTTGAGGTTTGTTTGTGCAAATTCATCTGTACGTATTCCGCCCATGAAGTAATGCTGTACCGGTGCCACGGGGATCCATTCTTTGCTGATGTCAATTCCCTGATCCCGGCAACGTTCAAATATGTTCGGAAAGCGTTTTCTCAGATAGCCACGGTCACGTGATGTGATATCCAGGTATACGCAGGGGCTGTTGTGTTTTTCCATTTCCCTGAAGATTTCCCGGGCCACCACATCACGGGGGGCCAGATCTTTCATGGGATGACGGTCTTCCATAAAGGCTTCGCCGTTTGTATTGCGCAGTATGCCACCTTCACCCCTGACGGCTTCAGATATAAGGAAAGAAGACTTCCCGGTTTTTTTGTTGTAAAACGCAGAAGGATGGAATTGAACGAATTCCATGTGGCATGTTTTGGCCCCGGCCCTCATGGCCGCTGCAATGCCATCGCCGGTAATGCCTTCCTGGTTGGTTGTGTGCCGGTACAATGCCCCGATTCCGCCGGTGGCAATCACCACCCTTGGGGTGGAAAGGAATGAATAGTCCTGTTCATGAACCACCACGCCGCAAACTTCATCCCTGTCGCTGGTAAGCACATCGATCATCAAATGGTTTTCAAGGATGTGAATATTTTCCCTTTGCCTGATGGCTTCCAGTAGTTTGCCGATCATATGGTGTCCGGTGGCATCTCCACCGCAATGCAGTACCCGGTCTTTTGTGTGGCCACCTTCACGGGTGCTGTACCACTGACCATCATCACCAGTGTCGTACCTGATTCCGAATTCAGTCAAACGGATCACTTCAACCGGCCCTTTTTCTATCATCATGCGGGTCATCCGTTCATTGGTGACATGACCTCCGGCTTTCAGGGTATCTTCCAGATGGCGTGCGGTATCATCTTCTTTCCGGGTAACTGCTGCGATTCCACCCTGGGCCAGGGAAGAGTTGCAGGTAAACATTTGATCCTTGACCAGGATGGCACAGGAGAGTTTTTCATCCAGTGACAGCGCCGTGTACAATCCCGCCAGACCGCCACCGGCAATCACCACGTCATATTTTCCGGATGGCATCGTGCATGGTTCTTTTTCAAAGATGTAACGGCGCATAGAAGAGCGTGTTTTTTATCAACTGATTTCAGGATAATCGGCCATTGTTTGTTTTTGGTATTGTGATGCCGTCATAGCTGACCTGTCGTCATAGCTGACCTGCAGTCATTGCTGACTTTCCATCAGCACTCAAGCATTCGTTCAAGTGGTTTGCGGGCATTTTCGGCCATGCCCCTGTCAATTTCAATTACGTGCTTATTGTCCAGCAGGCTCTCGTGGAGGTGCTGCAGGGTTGTTTTTTTCATGTTGGGACAAATGAAATGATCAGTCAGCATATGAAAGGTTTTCCCCGGGTTGGCTGTTTGGAGCGGGTGAAGAATCCCCTGCTCAGTACCGATGATAAATTCCCTGTGGTTACTTTCACTGGCATATTTGATGATCTGTGCCGTGCTTCCGATGTAGTCGGCCTGGTCTCTGACTTCTTTACGGCATTCGGGGTGGACAAGCAACTGAGCTTCGGGGTGCTGTTCCGTGGCCAGTTTTGCATCAATGCCCATCACATCTTCGTGGGGCGGGCAGTAGCCATCGTGGAGGATGAAGGTTTTTTCCGGGATCTGTTCTGCTGCGTAGCCCCCCAGGTTTTTGTCGGGTACAAAAATGATTTTCTCGTGGGGGAGGGAACGAATCACCTGAATGGCATTGGAAGAGGTGCAGCATATATCACTGACGGCCTTGACGGCAGTGGATGAGTTGACGTAAGAAACAACGGCTGCATCCTTGTGCTGTGCTTTCATTTTTCGGACATCGGCGTCTGTGGCCATGTCTGCCATGGGACACCCTGCGTGTTTCACGGGAAGCAGTACGGTTTTTCCGGGGCTCAGCAGTTTGGCACTCTCAGCCATGAAATCCACCCCGCAGAAAGCAATGACTTTATGGGGCAGTTCTGCCGCCAGCCTGCTCAATGCAAACGAATCTCCCACATGGTCTGCGATGTTCTGAATTTCCGGTATTTGGTAATAGTGAGCCAGGACGACGGCATCCCGCTCTTTTTTTAAGCGAATAATCCCCTCAACAATATTTTCGGTATGCATATTTATCCCTCATTGCACAGACGGCAAGCGTCCTTTTTTGTTGCGTTGCATTTTCAAACGCCACAAAAATAGTAATTTATCAAATGCGGGTTGTTATACTGCCGGTTCAATTTTAACCGCCGAAATTTTAAAGGGGGCTATTTTCGAGTAAGGGTCGAGTTCATCCCTGGTCAGCTTGTTGACCGGTGCTTCTGCGTAATGAAACGGCATAAAGAGTTCACCCGGCAACACCTCCCGGCTGTTGCAGACTACCGAGCTGATCGATCCGCGCCTGGAGGTGATGTGCACTTTCTGCCCCTCTGTGAGGCCGAGTTTTTGTGCATCATCAGGATGGATCAGCAGGTAGGCCTCATTGGCAAAGTCGGTCAGGGCCTTGTTGCGCCGCGACATGGTGGAGGAATGATACTGGTAGAGAATCCTGCCCGTATTCAATATGTAAGGATACTGGTCGTCGGCTTTTTCACTCTGCTCCGCATAATCAACCGGGTGGAGTTTGGCCAGGCCGTTTTTGGTATTGAATTTTTCGGTAAAAAGGGTGGCTGTGCCGGGGTGGTTCTGATCCGGGCATGGCCATTGTATGCTTTGTTTGTCAAGTCTTTCATAGCTGATTCCGCCGAAGATGGGAGCTGTCCGGGCAATCTCATCCCAAATGGCAGCCTCATCCGGATAATCTCCTATGGGTTTGCCCATCCTGCGGGCAATGTCAGTCAGAATGTGCCAGTCCTGCCTTGCTTCCCCCGGGGGATCCACGGCTTTTCTGACCCGCAGCACCCGGCGGTCGCTGTTTACGAAAGTTCCTTCTTTTTCTGCAAATGCCGTGGCGGGAAGAATCACGTCTGCATAAGGGGTGGTTTCGGTGTGGAAAATATCCTGCACGACCAGGAAGTCCAGCTTCCTGATTGCTTCAATGGTGTGGTTCAGGTTGGGGTCGGTGAGCATGGGGTTTTCTCCCATGATGTACATCCCTTTGATCTTGTCTTCATAGGCTGCCTGCATGATCTCCACGGTCGACAAGCCTTTTTGACCGTCAAGCTTTTCAAATGGAACTCCCCAGATCCCGGCGACTTTCCGGCGGTTTTCTTCATCTTCCACCGGAATGTATCCCGGATAGGTAAAGGGTGATGCGCCTACATCGGAAACACCCTGTACATTATTCTGCCCCCTGGGGGGGTTCAGGCCTGCACCTTTTCTCCCGATCTGACCGGTGATCAGCATCATGTTGATCAGGCTGAACACATTGTGGGTGCCGGTTACCTGCTGGCTGAAACCCATTCCCGAAGCAATCAGCGGACGCCGGGCATCTGCATAGATCCTTGCCGCTTCTGTGATAAGAGCGGCCTTTACACCGGTGATCTCTTCCGTTTTTTCGGGTGTGTATTTTTCTGTGAGTTCTTTCAGGGCCTGAAGTGCTTCCATGCCGCCCTCCACGCGTTTCTCAATGAAATCTTTGTCGATGCGGTTTTCTTTGATGATCACATGGATCATCCCGTTCAGCAATGCCACATCGGTGCCCAGTTTTGGCTGCATCCAGATATGCGCGTGTTCTGCCAGCGGGGTCC
>PWGY01000164.1 GCA_003554665.1 Bacteroidales bacterium
CGCAAGAACGTCAGGGATGTGCCGGGAAGCCCGGATGTCGCCATCAAGAAATACAAGGTCGCCATCTTCGTCAACGGCTGCTTCTGGCATGGGCATGAAAACTGCAAACTCTCTACCATTCCGAAGAGCAATGTTGATTTCTGGCGGGACAAGATCGAGAGAAATCAAAGCAGGGACCGAAGAAACTATGCCGAGCTGGAAAGTAGAGGCTGGCACGTGAAGGTCCTCTGGGAGTGCGGGCTCAAAAACGATTTCGAACAGGAAATGCAAAAGTTGGAGGCGTGGCTGGAGAGCATCATTCGATAAGAAACATCGCCATTCAGCCGAATGGTTCCGACTATACATTATCGGTTCTTTCACAAGCTATGTTTTCCAGGATACCTGGATGAAGGCAATGAAGAACCCGGCATCAGGTTCCCGCCGGGTCTTGCTTCAACACCTTTTTGTTTATACTTCTGCCGAGCTTCTCCACGACCCCGACGACGAGCGCGTTCCCCATCAGGAAGTAGCGTCGTTTCCTGGGGATGGGTATTTCACAGTTCCCGGGACTGGTCCAGTTGTCCTCGAAACCGTTCAGTCGCTCGCATTCAACCGGACTCAGAAGACGCAGCTTCTGCGTCCGGGGGTCCCTGATCACATGGGTGCTCCGATTGGTGGATGTCTCGCTGGTGAGGATGGTGCGCGATGGCTTGTCCAGATCGTCGGGGAACGACATCCCGCCTTCGGAGTAATAGTACTGATAGCCGTTCGCGCTGGTCCTCAGCTCTCTTTTCGATCCCTTCATCCGCTCGAGCTTGTCCAGCTTCTTCCGGTCGTCGCCGATATAGAGGTCGTCGGATGCGTGCGTCTCCAGGATTTCTCTCAGAGTCTGCGGAGCATGGCCGTCCGGCGTGACCTCCGTGGAGACGACGTGTCCATCATACATCGCGCCGGCGTTGTAGAATCTTCCGGAGAAATGATCGGAGACCGAGACCAGGTCGGGATATGTCTCATCCCCGATATCAGCCTCCGTATGCTTTCTGGAATTCCGCTTCTCGAGCACGGGGAATTCATCATTGAAGAGACCGCTATTGAAGATGACATCCATTTTATCCTTTTCAACCAGCCGCTCATAATAGCCGGTTGACTCGTGGGCGGCGAAGAGAAAGATCCTGCGTCGCCTTTGCGGGAAGCCATAGTCCGCGGCGTTGATCACACGCCACTCCAGAGAGTAACCCAGGTCCGATATCGACCGCAGCATGACGCCGAAATCCCTGCCTCTCTGGTCGGCGGGGGACCTGATGAGACGGTCGACATTCTCCAGAAGGACGAAGGGCGGCCGCTTGGTATCCAGCGTCTCCCAGATGCTCCACCACAGGACGCCCTTCTTGCCCTGGATGCCTCTGGCCTGCGTTCTCGCGACGGAATAGTCCTGGCAGGGGAAGCCGCCGACCAGCAGTGTGTGGTCGGGAATCGTGCTCTTGTCAACCTCGCCGATATCCGCGTTGCTGACGCCTTCGCTGCCGAAATGGGAGATATAGACATGGTAGGCGTGCTGTGTCTTGGTGGAGGGCTCCCATTGATTCGCCCAGAGCGTCCGCCACCCGTGTCTCTCCAATGCGAGGCGGAAACCGCCGACGCCTGCAAAAAGCTCTACCATTGTCTTCTCCATTGCGGCAACCTCCTTGTGTCTGCTTGCTTTATTGTATAACAAAATCTCCATAAGATCAAGCATGAATCGTTTACTACACGAACTATAGAATGTTAAATGTCAGGGGTTTTGAGTATGTATCGCACAGAAGAAGAGATACTGACCCATGTCAAGAATCTGAAGGGCCGGACGTTCGGGGATGTGGATGTCCGGAACCTTCTCGAGGGTCGTGACCACCGGGGGATTCTCGGACACGTCATAGAGGAGAGTTATTTCAACTACAAGGTGAACCCACGTAAGGGCGCGGATTTCGAAGAGGCGAACATTGAGCTGAAGGTCACGCCCGTGAAAGAGAACAAGAACGGCACATACTCGGCGAAAGAACGCCTTGTGCTCAACATCATCGACTTTGATTCGGAGCACAAGGTGGAGTTCGAGGAAAGTGAGTTCTGGAAGAAGAATCAGAAGCTGCTGCTGGTGTTCTATCTGTTCCGACCGGATGTCCCCAAGAGTGAACTGGCCATTCTGGAGGCCATGCTGTACGAATATCCGGAGGAGGATTTCGAAATCATCCGGCAGGACTGGGAGAACATCCAGCAGAAGGTCCGCGAAGGCAGGGCGCACGAGCTTTCCGAATCCGACACTTTGTATCTGGGTGCGTGCCCGAAAGGCTACAGCAAGCAGCAATTAAGGCCGCAGCCCTTTAATGACGAGCCGGCCATGCAGCGTGCCTACGCGCTGAAACAATCATACATGACGCAGCTGGTGCGCAGACATGTCGTGGGGGATGAGTCCGACGAGCGGATCATCAAATCGGCGGACATGTTGAAGAAGTTCTCCGTGGAGTCCTACATCCAGGACAGGCTCTCCTCATTTGTCGGAATGCCGCAGAGCACATTGATTGAGCGTCTCTCCATAAAAAGCACCGCGAAGAACATCAATGAAGTGATTCTGGCGAGAATGCTCGGTGTCGAGGGACGCATTTCAAGGACCAGCGAGTTCCAAAAGGCGAACATCGTCCCCAAGACCATACGCATCGAGGCGGATGGCAGCATCCGCGAACACATGTCATTCCCGCCCTTCAGGTTCAAGGAAATCATCCGGGAGGACTGGTGGACTTCAACCCTCCGTGAGTATTTTCTGGACACAAGGTTCATGTTCGTTCTCTTTAAGCGGAATGCTTCGGGCGAGCTCTACTTCCAGGGTGTGAAGTTCTGGAGCATGCATGTCAGCGATCTGGACACGCATATGAAGAAAGTCTGGGAAAGAACTGTGGATGTCATTGGAAAAGGACGGATCGTCTCTCATATCAGCGGGCGGGGAATTCGCAGGACCAACTTCCCCAAAGAAAGCGAGAATCCCGTCGGTCATGTCCGTCCGCACGCCCGCAACAGGGACGATACATATCCCCTGCCATGTCCGGATGAACACACGGGCCTCGAAGAGTTCACGAAGCAATGTTTCTGGTTCAACCGTGGATATGTGAAAGACATAATTTCCAAATAGTGCATTGGTATTTCAATCAAAGTGATAAATTTACAACAATATAAAAATAGACCAGTTATTCTTACAAAGGGGTTGGTTTTTATGGGGCAAAGAGTGTTTTCTTTTGAAGATTTGTCTGATTGTCCCTTGATTGTCGATGCCATTTACGAAGGAGGAGACAAGGGGAACGTTTCCGATGATCCGATATCCAAGCTACTCCCAGTAGGAAATAGCGGCGGGATAAGAAAAGCCAAGAAGAAGAATTCTAATTCAATCGCTTTGATAGTCCTTTATACAACAAAAACGGAACTTGAGTGGCCGGATGAATTGGATAAAGAGACTGGTATTTTTAAATATTATGGTGATAATCGTAAGCCCGGCAACGAGATAAACAATACTAAATTCGGCGGAAATAAGACTTTTGAAGACATATTCTCCAGAACTGAAACGAAAGAACAACGATTTTATATGCCGCCCATTTTCATATTCGAGAAGGCGCCTGTCAATAATCGTTCAAGGAGTGTTAAATTTTTAGGAGTTGCAGTCCCCGGTTCCTATACAGCGGCCACTGTCGAGGATTCATTAATTGCAATCTGGAGGTATCATGGCAATGAGCGATTCCAGAATTATGAAGCATATTTCTCAATTTTGAATATTCCCAAAATTCATCGGGGGTGGATTGAGGATATCCACAATGGTGTCAGTAATTCCAAATATGAGCCTAATGCCTGGAGTGACTATATAAAGCATGGACTGAAAGCAGATTTAGTTCTACAAGCTGAAACCAGCAGAACTTTTAGAAGCGTTAAGCAGCAACTTCCAGTTTCTGAACGTGATAAAAAAATGCTTGAGTGGATATATGAACATTATTCTGAATCCAGAGACAGTCAGACTAGATTCGAGCGCTTTTCTAAGCATTTAATTGAAAACTGGGACGCACGCTTTCAAGAAATCGATTTAACGAGACCGTGGCGTGACGGTGGTAGGGATGGCTTGGGGTACTACGTAATCAAGCATGCTAATGAAAGCCTAAGACTTCCGTTTGCTTTCGAAGCCAAGTGCTATAAATTTGATAACGGGGTTGGTGTAAAAGAAGTCAGTAGGCTGATTTCTAGAATCAAATATAGAGAATTCGGTATTTTAGTGACTACGTCTTATGTAAATAAACAAGCTTATGAAGAAGTGAAAAAGGATGGACATCCAATTCTTTTCATATCCGGTAGGGATTTAGTAGATATTTTGATGTTTATTGCACTCTAAAATTAGTCGGTCCTGCATTTGAAAAGTCGTCACCTTGATACTAGAATATCCATATCTGACAACCAGGAGATATGGAGGAAAACAAGGTGATAACAATGACCAA
>PWGY01000231.1 GCA_003554665.1 Bacteroidales bacterium
AGGATCTGAGGTGGGAATCGACCACCCAGTGGAATGCTGGTCTTGACTTCGGCCTGTTCAATGATCGCATTACCGGGGAAATTGATTATTATGTCAAAAAGACAGAAGACCTGTTGCTGAATGTGCAGGTTCCTGCCACAAGCGGGTATACTACTGTGTACCGGAATGTGGGGAATATGGAAAACAAGGGATGGGAGTTTGTCCTCAATACAGTGAATTTTGACCGCAACTTCAGGTGGAACACCAATTTTAACATTGCTTTAAACAGCAATAAGGTGACTGACCTTGACGGACAGATCATTTCTTCCGGGATCTGGCGTGTGATGGAAGGAGAGCCAATTGGGGTGTTTTATACCAAGGAATATGCCGGGGTGGATCCTGAAACCGGAGATGCGCTGTTCTACCTGAACGAAGAAGGTGACGAAACAACCACCAGTCTGGCAGCCGCTGCCAACCGGATTGTGGGCGATCCCAACCCGGATTTCTGGGGTGGTTTCACCAACACTTTCCAATATCGCGGATTTGACCTGAGCGTGATGTTCCAGTTTGTTTACGGGCATGACATATACAACCACGGCCGCCAGTGGCAGGCAGACGGGTTCTCCTGGTTTGATAACCAGACCTCCGATTTTTACAGAGACCACTGGAGGCAACCAGGTGACGATACCTACTATCCTGAGCCACGCTTTTTCCTGGGCAACGGTTATGGGGTGTCAAGCATGCTGATCTTTGATGCTTCTTACATCCGGCTAAAAGACCTTACCCTGGGGTACACCCTTCCGGCTGATGTGGTAAGCCGGGCCAACCTGCAAAATGTCAGGCTGTTTGTAAGGGGGTATAACCTGTTCACCTTCACCGATTATCCCGGCTGGGATCCGGAGACCAGTGCGCCGGATACTGCCGCTCAGGGAACGCAGGCTACCAATATCAGGCAGGGATGGGACTTTTATACCGCACCCCAGCCAAGAACCATCACTTTTGGTATCAACCTGGGTATCTGATGTTGGAACCGGAACACAATTTTTAACTAAAAAATACAAGCAATGAAGACAAATAAGATAATTTCCTATATTGTTGTTCTGCTCCTGGCTGCATTGGTGTTCTCCTGCGACGATTTTCTGGATATCGATCCCCAGCAGGCAGTCGATGCTGAGCACGTGTACAACGATCATAACGGGGTGGTCAATGCCCTCAACGGGGCATACTCCATAATCGCCGGGCCCCAGTTTTTCGCCGGAACCAATATTTTTCACAGCGATCTGCTGGCCAATTCCGGTGAACTGAACTGGATCGGCACCTTTATCGGCTACCGTCAGATGGACTGGAAAACACTGGATCCCAGTGAAGGAACCATTACCGCTAAATGGAACCAGGCATACCGGGCCATTGACATTGTCAACAATGTACTCAACAACCTGGATGTGGTTCAGGAAGGCCACAGGGCAAGGTTGGAAGGAGAAGCTAAGTTTGTCCGGGGGATTTTGTACCTGGAGCTGGTCAGGTTTTACGCAAGTCCTTACGTGGGCGGTGCGGCCAATGACCATGACGGAGTTCCTTTGGTGCTCACTCCCACACCCACATCAGGGGTTACTGATGAGCATTACGTATCAAGGGCAACTGTTTCGGCAGTATATAACCAGATCCTGACAGATCTTGGAAATGCCAAAACCCTGCTGACAAATGCCGGTATCGGCACCGGGGCAGGAGCCAATGGCGGCCGGGCCACGCCAACCACAGCTGCTGCTTTCATGGCCCGTGCCTATCTTGACATGGAGAACTGGTCCGGTGCCGCAGCAGAAGCCAATACAGTAATCAACAACCTGGGTGGTTACGGAGCCCTCAATGACACTCCGCGCGAGGCATTCAACAATGATGAATACACCAGTGAGGATGTGTTCATGATCAATCAAAGCTCCACCAGTCATGCCGGGCAGGCCAATGACGGGATCGGAACTTTTTTTGCCAGCCTTGAAGGATACGGTCGGGGGGATGTGCATATCAGCAGCAGTCACTTTGACCATTTCGAAGAGGAGGATCTGCGCATCACCCTTACCGATGATCCGACCATTGTTGATATCGGGAATGTGCCCGGCATGTACTATATTGGGATCGGAACCGATCCGGGTAATATCATGAGCAGCAAATGGGGAAAACATGATGCCAATATCAATGTGATCCGTCTGGCAGAAATGATTCTGACAAGGGCTGAAGCCAACTTCAGGGATGGCTCTTCTGTCGGCGCTGCACCGATTGATGACATCAATGCAATACGAAACCGTGCGGGATTGGATAACCTGAATCCTGCTGATCTGGATCTTCATGAGATCCGTGATGAGAGGTATCGTGAACTCTGCTTTGAGGGCCATCAAATGCGCGATGTACGCAGATTCAGGGAGAGCATAACTGTTCCCTCCGGTGACAATGCCGGTGAGGTGCTTCCCTGGAACCATCAGAGCCTGGTGTTGCCTATTCCACAGCGTGAAATTGACGTGAACACCAACCTGACCCAGAACCCGGGTTATTAAACCAGGGGGGATAAATCTAATACAGCCCCGGCCGCCTGCGGCCGGGGCTTTTTTTAAACTATCTAAAAAAGATATAGCCTTTTCTTTCTCATATATTTACCTTTGCAGAAGACAAATAATTCTCAGACAAAATAGTGCAGGCGAAATGGAAAAGGAACAGGGGCAGCGAAAAGCTGTCAGAATCGGGATCAGTCATGGTGATGTCAATGGCATCAGCTATGAAATCATCATGAAAACCCTCAGTGATTCGCGCATACTTGATTTTTTTATACCCGTTGTTTATGGTTCATCCAAGGTGGCATCCTACCACAAGAAATTGCTGAATATTCAGGATTTTAATTTTCATGTGGTGCGTTCAGCTGATCAGGCAGTTCCCGGGAAAGCCAATCTGATCAATATTTTTCAGGAGGAGGTGAAAATTGATATGGGTCAGAATACCGACATTGCCGGGAAAGCAGCCCTGCAGTCGCTGGAGCAGGCGACCGAAGACCTGGCCAATGGACATATAGATGCCCTGGTTACCGCACCGATCAACAAGCAGAATATTCAAAGCGAGGATTTTGCCTTCCCGGGTCATACTGAATACCTGACCAAAAAATTCGGCGCGGATGAGAGTCTGATGCTGATGGTGAGCAATGAGATACGGATTGGTGTGATTACGGGTCATATTCCCCTGCGGGAAGTACCAGGCCGAATCAGCCATGAGGGTATACTGGGCAAGATTCGTGTGCTCAATAATTCCCTGAAAAAGGATTTCGGGATCAATAAACCAAGGATTGCCATTCTCGGCCTGAATCCGCATGCAGGAGACAAAGGTGTTATTGGCCTGGAGGAGGAAGAAGCAGTGATTCCGGCCATTCGGCAGGCTTTCGATGAAGGGATTCTTGCTTTCGGCCCTTACCCGGCAGATGGTTTTTTTGGCTCGGCATCATTCAACAGTTTTGATGGGATTCTGGCCATGTATCACGACCAGGGGCTGATCCCGTTTAAAACTTTGGCGTTTAAAAGCGGGGTGAATTATACTGCAGGGCTTCCTGTTGTGAGGACTTCGCCTGCTCATGGCACCGCTTTTGATATGGCCGGAAAGAATGTGGCTGCTCCGGATGCATTCCGTGAATCGGTTTACCTGGCAATTGATATTGTTAAAAACCGTATGATGCACGAAGAGATCACGCAAAACCCTCTGTTTTCCAAAAGCGAACAAGAAAATAACAATGACCAGGACTGAGGGGCTTCTTCAGGACTGAGGTGGTTCTGTAGGAATCTGCCAAATTGTCAATAGAAAAAATTGAGGGAATGGCAATGGTTGACGGTTATTCTGTGGAAAGAATCGCAGCTGTAGTTCATGGAAACGTTGACTGCCGGCCTGCTGCGAATTACCACGTGCGTTTTTTGCTTACCGACAGCCGGCAACTGCTTTCACCCAGGGAAACCCTTTTTTTTGCGTTGCGTACCCGGCAAAATGATGGCCACCAATACATTGGAGAATTGCAGAGAAAAGGGGTGAGGGTTTTTGTGGTGGAAGAAATCCCCGCCGGCCTTGCCCGCGATTTCCCCGATTCCTGTTTTATCCAGGTGGCCCAACCACTGAAAGCCTTGCAAAGACTGGCTGCTTTTCACCGCAGTAACTGCCGGGTGCCGGTTCTGGCCATTACCGGAAGCAATGGTAAAACTGTGGTGAAGGAATGGATGTGTCAGCTGCTTGAGGGAGTGCGTTTTGTTGCCAGAAACCCCAAAAGCTATAATTCGCAGATCGGTGTGCCGTTGTCGGTGTGGCTGATGACCAACCAGCACCAACTGGGTGTGTTTGAAGCCGGGATATCCCAAAAGGGAGAAATGGAGCGGCTGCAGAAAATTTTATCTCCTGAAACCGGAATTTTTACAAATATTGGCCCAGCGCACGACGAAGGGTTTGCATCCCGGCAGGAAAAAGTAAGGGAAAAGCTGGTTTTGTTCCGTAACGCCGGTTCACTGATCTATTGTGCAGACCATGACCTCATTCATCAGGAAGTTCAGCTATGGCAAAAGGCGAATCCGGAAGTAAAAACCTTTACATGGGGTTTTAGCGCTGAGGCTGATCTGCAGATTATCCGGCTGGCAAAGGAGCAGAAACAGTGTCATGTTTTTCTGAGTTACCAGGGAGAAAGGATGGAGTTCACCATCCCGTTCAGCGATGATGCGTCGGTGGAGAACGCCATGCATTGTCTGGCTTATCTGAAGTATGCAGGTTTCGGAAACGATGCCCTTACTTCCGGCCTGATGCGGCTACAACCGGTTGCCATGCGGCTGGAAATGAAAGAGGGGGTCAATCATTCCACCATCATCAATGACTCATACAATGCTGATCTGCATTCGCTGGCCATTGCTCTGGACTTCCTGAACAGCCAGTTTCGGCACAAAAGGAAAACCCTGATTCTGTCAGATATTCTTCAGAGTGGCATTCAACCCGGCATATTGTATGATGAAGTGCAGTCGCTGCTCGCCTCGAAGGGAGTGGATCGCCTGATTGGTATCGGTCCTGCCATATCATCCAGGAAAGAAAGCTTTACAGTTCCCGCGCGGTTTTATCCTGATACCGAATCCTTTATTGCAGCAACAGATTTTTCTGAATTCAGCAATGAGGCCATTTTGCTGAAAGGGGCGAGGGTGTTCGGGTTTGAGCGCCTCAGCAGTATTTTACAGCAAAAAGACCATCAGACTTTACTTGAAGTGGATCTGGACGACCTCATTCATAACCTGAATGTGTTCCGCTCCATGATGGCTCCCGGAGTGAAGACCATGGGTGTTGTCAAGGCTTTTTCTTATGGAAGCGGGAGTGTGGAGGTTGCCAGGATGCTGCAGTATCACCAGGTGGATTATCTTGCAGTAGCTTATGCGGATGAAGGGAAGGAGCTGCGTGATGCGGGGATTCATTTGCCGGTGATTGTGATGAACCCTGAGGTGCGGAGTTTTGAGACACTGATCCGGCACGGGCTGGAACCGGAAATTTACGGATTTCCTTTGCTGAAAAAGCTGATTGCTGAAATGGACAGGTGTTTTACAGGAAATAATCCCCTTCCGGTACACCTGAAATTTGACACCGGCATGCATCGGCTGGGCTTTTTGCCCGGTGAAGCAGACAGGCTGGCTGAGTTGGTCGCAAACAATCCCCGGATCAGGGTTGCCTCTGTGTTTTCACACCTTGCTGCCAGTGAAGATCCGGCGCACGATTCATTTACCCTTGAACAGATCAGGGTTTTTCGTGATATCTGCCACAGGATGGAGAACCTGCTCGGTTACCCTTTTTTGAAGCATATCTGCAACTCTGCAGCCATCTCACGGTTTCCTGAGGCCCGTTTTGACATGGTGCGACTGGGTATCGGATTGTACGGGGTGACCGGAGATCCGGAAATTCAGAGCCTGCTCAGGCATGTCAGTACTTTCCGGTCGGTTGTTTCGCAGGTGAAGCACATACCCGCAGGTGAAACGGTCGGATACGGACGGGCCGGGGTTGCCAACACGGACATGCAGGTGGCCATTGCACCGATTGGTTATGCAGACGGACTGAACCGGCGTCTGGGCAACGGGAAAGGCCGCTTGCTTGTGAACGGGAACGTGGTTCCGTTTGTGGGGCAGATTTCTATGGATATGTGTGCCGTTGACGTGACCGGGCTTAAGGTGAAAGAGGGGGATGAGGTGATCGTTTTCGGACCTCAGTTGCCGGTGACCCGACTTGCAGACGCCCTGGATACGATCCCCTATGAGGTATTTACTTCCGTATCACGGCGGGTCAAACGAATCTATTACCAGGGTTAGGCCAATTGCCGGCTGGGAACCCGGCATTTTTGCCGGTGTTTGTGGGGGGCTGGTATTTTTTGTGTGTGGATGGTTTTATTGTATCAGGGGTAGCCTCAGTGTTACCGGGAAAACTCCACCCAGTTTTTGAGGATTTGCCTTCCAGTACCTGTCATAACACTTTCCGGATGAAACTGAAGGCCCCTGACATCAAGATTTTGATGGGAAATGGCCATGATCAGTCCGAGGTCATCCACGGCGGTGGTGACCAGTTCGGGTGGCAGTGAATCCGGATCCACTGCCCAGGAATGGTAACGGCCGGTTTCGAAGTGTTCCGGGCAACCAGCAAACAGAGGTTCACCGGGTTGGGTGACAGAGGTTTTGATTGCTTTGCCGTGCAGTACCGAATCAAGGTTTATCAGTGTTCCGCCAAAAACTTCCGCGATGGCCTGGTGCCCCAGACAGATACCAAGTATGCTTTTTTCTCCCGCATATGCGCGGATCAATTCACAGCTGATTCCTGCATCTGCAGGTAGCCCCGGGCCCGGCGAAATTACATAACGGTCATACTTGCGGGCTTCTCTGAGGGAGATCCCGTCATTACGCCTGACCGTCAGCCGGCAGCTTTCAGGCATGACAGCCTCTATGATGTGATACAGGTTGTAGGTAAATGAATCGTAATTGTCAACAATGAGAATATGCATGGCTTCTGAAGGTCCGGGAAGCGCAAAATTAATTAATTTTGGCCAAAGCCAACCGGTTGATATTGCCGGAGTGCATGTGGTCTCCTGAGTTGATACATCCATTGGCATGCTTACCCGGGCAGCAGGATGCTGCAAGGTACCCGGTAATGAAAAGACATTCGATTTTCCGGCCCTGCAAAGGGCATTTTGATAAACCATAAATCCAAACTTATGAAAACCATTATTAAAACAGAGAAAGCAGCCCCGCCGGTAGGTCCTTATAACCAGGCAGTGAAGGTCAATGAAACACTTTATGTATCCGGCCAGATCCCTTTGAACCCTGAAGACGGTGAACTGGTAAAAGGTGATGTGCAGGAGCAGACCCGCATGGTAATGCAGAACCTGGGTGCCATTCTGGAAGAGGCCGGCATGGATTTCAGCAATGTGGTCAAGTGCAGCATTTTTATTTCCGATATGCATGACTTCCCAAAGATCAATGAGGTGTATGCTTCCTATTTTCAGGATGACCCGCCGGCCAGGGAAACGGTTCAGGTGAGTGCCCTCCCGAAATTTGTGGATGTGGAGATCAGCTGCATCGCATGCGAATAAGCCGTTCATTGCCGCTCAGGGTTTTATTCAGGCCAAATAAAGGTAAAAAAACAATAACTATATCTTAAAAAAAATATCTTTGGTGTAAAACCAGGGATATGCTGATTAAAACATTTGGCAGTGCTGTTCAGGGGATTCATGCCACAATTGTAACGGTGGAGGTTTCCGTGGCAGCAGGCGTAAATTTTTTCATGGTGGGGCTTCCCGACAGTGCAGTCAGGGAGTCCCACCATCGCATTGAGGCGGCTTTAAAACACAACGGCTATAAAATACCGGGTAAACGGATCGTGGTAAATATGGCCCCGGCCGACATCCGCAAGGAGGGTTCGGCCTACGACCTGACCATTGCCATGGGGATACTGACTGCCACCGGCCAGGTAGATTCCGAAAAAGCCGGTCGTTTCATGATCATGGGGGAGTTGTCGCTGGATGGTGGCCTGAAGCCCATTAAAGGGGCTTTGCCCATAGCGATCAATGCCAGGGAATACGGGCTGGATGGATTTATCCTGCCTGAACAGAATGCCCGGGAAGCTGCTGTTGTTGATCGTTTAAAGGTTTTTGGGGTGAAGAACATCATGGAGGGGATCAGGTTTTTCAACGGAGCATCAACTCCCGGGCCGGTGAGCGTTGATACCCGGGCCGAATTCAATGCCCGTGCAGCAGCTTATCCGTTTGATTTCTCGGAGGTCAGGGGGCAGGAAAATGTGAAGAGAGCACTGGAAGTGGCTGCAGCCGCAGGGCATAACGTGCTGTTGCTTGGAAGCCCGGGATCCGGAAAGACGATGATTGCACGCAGGCTTCCCGGAATACTTCCACCGCCTTCTTTGCAGGAAGCGCTTGAAACCACGAAGATCCACAGTGTGGCCGGTACGCTTAACGGGAACACTTCCCTGCTGGCCGAGCGCCCGTTTCGCAGCCCCCATCATACCATCAGCTATGCCGCAATGGCAGGAGGGGGCTCTTTTCCCCAGCCGGGTGAGATTTCTCTGGCGCACAACGGGGTGCTGTTTTTGGATGAATTACCTGAATTCAGGCGTTCGGTGCTTGAGGTTTTGCGTCAGCCACTCGAAGACAGAGTGATGATGGTGAATCGTTCGCGGTTTTCGGTTGAGTATCCGGCAGGTTTTATGCTGGTGGCGGCCATGAATCCATGCCCTTGCGGGTATTACAACCATCCGGAAAAAGAATGTGTGTGTGCTCCGGGGGTAGTTCAGAAATACCTGCAGCGAATTTCGGGGCCCTTGCTGGATCGGATTGACATGCACATTGAAGTAACTCCGGTTCCCTTCAGGTCGCTGAATCAGCCCGGCACGGCAGAAAACAGCAGTAAGATCCGGCAGCGGGTGATCCGGGCAAGGGAGGTCCAGGCAAAGCGTTTTGAAGACAGCGATGGTATTCATTGCAATGCCCATATGGCGCCTGCCCAGGTACGGAAAGAATGCAGGATCTGCAAGGCAGGATCGCTGTTGCTGAAAACGGCCATGGAAAAACTTGGGCTTTCTGCCCGCGCCCATGAACGGATTCTGAAAGTGTCAAGAACCATTGCCGACCTGGATGGGCAGGTGGATATCAGGCCGGAACACCTGGCCGAGGCCATTCATTACCGGAGCCTTGACAGGGAGTCATGGGGAATGAGTTGATGACCAGGCCCGAGGCCTGACATTTTCCCCGTGGTCGCTGGGTGGCTTATGCCTGTTGCGCATTGCCGGTTCATGTTGTGTGCCGCCATTCATATTGCTCGCCAGGCTGTGGCCGGCACTGATTCACACGAACCGAGGCTATTATTTGTCCAGCTTCTCTTTCAGTGTTTTAAAACCTCCTCCCAGCACTTCGTTGGCTTCAAGTACGGTCATGAAGGCATTGGGGTCAATGTCATGAATGTAATCCTGCAGCAGCGCCACTTCCCGCCTGGTTACAGTGGTGAATATGATCTTGTGGTGTTTGCCGCCAAACATTCCCTCCCCGGTAATGTAAGACCCTCTGCGGCCCATATCCTGTGTTAATTTTTGTTTGATCAGCTCATGCTTTTCGCTAATAATGAATAGTGTTTTGTCGTACCTTGGCCCCTGCAGTATTACGTCTACGGTGCGTCCATAGACAAAGATCAGGATCCAGGAATAGAGCGGGATCTTCCAGTCGCCAAATACCACCAGGCCAAGCATTACCACCAGGGAGTCGATGATGATCATAATCTGCCCCACAGGCATGCTGCTGTATTTGCCCAGAATGGTGGCCAGTACATCGGATCCTCCCGTTGATGCACGTGACCTGAAAATGAATCCAACGCCTGCTCCTACCAGTACCCCGCCGAATACCGAAGAGAGCAATGCATCATCTTCCACAAGGGGCTCCAGCGCTGAAAAATAGCTTCCTATGTCCACAAAGACAGAGGTCAGAACCAATGCGGTCAGGGTTTTCATTCCGAACCGCGGGCCCAGCAGTTTCAGCACCACAAAAAACAACACAATATTGAATGCCAGGGCAGTCATCCCCACAGGAAGTCCGAAGCTGTGATGGAATATGATGGAAATTCCGTAAATACCCCCCGGCAGGATGCGATAGGGAATCACAAAGTAGATGTAGCCAACGGCGATCAGTGCTGCACCAAGCACAATCATTCCATATGCTGTAAACCATTTTTTGCTGAATGGTTTTTCTTTGCTGATATAGGCTGCCATAATTTCTGCGCCGGGTTACCAATTAAATGAGCATTTTCGTGAATAAAATTACAAAACAACAGTCAATCCGGCTACCTGGCAACTGAATTTTATTGACAGCATGCCCCTGTTGGTGGTTTTGGGGTTCGCGTTTCCTGGCCTGCTGAACCTGGGCTGCTGAACCTGGGCTGCTGAGCCTGGCCCGCTGAGCCTGGCCCGCTGATCCTGATCTGTTTAGCCTGACCCGCTTAGCCTGACCCGCAGAAAAGCAGCATGTGTTTTATTCCTGAAATTCATCGGGATTTCTTATTTTTGTTCGTAGTGTGAATTGTTCCGCACCAGGGAACATAACCTATTATGAACTAGTCATCTTTAACTTTTAGATCCATGAGTAAAGTCCTGATAATCGGTGCCGGCGGAGTCGGCAATGTGGTTGCACGAAAATGTGCCTCGCTTCCTGAAGTGTTTTCTGATATTATGCTGGCCAGCCGTACCCTGGAAAAATGTGAGCAGATTGCCAGGAATATTGGCGGTGACCGGGTCAGAACGGCCAGGGTGGATGCCGACAACGTACCTGAACTGGTCAGTCTGATCAATAAGTTCAAACCGGATCTGGTGATCAACGTGGCATTGCCCTACCAGGACCTCACGATTATGGATGCCTGCCTGGAAACCAAAACCCACTACCTGGACACGGCCAATTACGAGCCCCGGGATGTGGCAAAATTTGAGTACAGCTGGCAGTGGGCTTACCAGGATCGCTTTAAAGAAGCCGGGATTACGGCCATACTGGGTTGCGGATTTGATCCGGGGGTAACTGGTGTGTTCACCGCGTATGCCGCAAAGCATTACTTCGATGAGATCCATACCCTTGATATTGTTGACTGCAACGCCGGTGACCATGGCAAGGCCTTTGCCACCAACTTCAACCCGGAGATCAATATTAGGGAGATTACCCAGAATGGACGTTACTGGGAAAACGGTCAATGGGTAGAAACAAAACCACTGGAGATCCACCGCCCCATTGATTATCCGCAGATCGGCAAGCGGGAGTCTTACCTGCTGTACCATGAAGAACTGGAATCACTGGTAAAGAATTTCCCTTCGCTGAAACGTGCCCGTTTCTGGATGACATTTGGCGAACAATACATTACCTACCTGAACGTGCTGAAAGATGTGGGGATGACCGATATCAAGCCCATCAACTTCAAAGGTGTGGATATTGTGCCTCTTGAGTTTCTGAAGGCGGTGCTGCCTGAACCTTCCAGCCTGGGAGAGGGCTACAAGGGGCAGACTTCCATCGGCTGCCAGATCCGTGGTATCAAAGACGGCAGGGAGCGAACCTATTATGTGTGGAATAACTGCGACCATTCCGCAGCTTACCGTGATGCGAAAGCACAGGCAGTAAGCTATACCACCGGGGTTCCCGCCATGATCGGTGCCATGATGCTGCTGACCGGTAAATGGACGGGGGCCGGGGTGTTCAACGTGGAAGAATTTGATCCGGATCCTTTCATGGAGCAACTTCCCAGGCACGGGCTTCCGTGGAATGAAAAGGTTGATGAGCCTTTACCGGTGGAAGAGGCCGGAGAGTAAATCATACCGGCGGGATGTCTTTGCCACCCGGCCGATCCCAACACCCTGTTATTATGCAAACATTTGATGAGATCCCATCACCCTGCTTTGTGCTGGAGGAGGAGGCGCTGAAAGTTAATCTGGATATCCTGAATCTGGTACAGCAGGAGGCTGGCGTGGATATCATCTGCGCCCTGAAAGGCTATGCCATGTGGAGTACATTTCCACTGATCCGCCAGTACCTTCGCGGGGCCACTGCCAGCTCGCTGAATGAAGCCAGGCTGATCCATGAGGAGATGGGCACGCAGGCCCACAGTTATGCTCCTGTATTTTATGAGGATGAATTGGATGAGATCCTGTTATACAGCAGTCATATCACATTTAACTCTTTGACACAGTTCAACCGCTTCATTGACCGTGTCAGATCATTTCGTAAACCAGTCAGTGCCGGGTTGCGGATCAATCCCGAATACGGTGAAGTGGAAACTGATCTGTATAACCCGGCCATTCCCGGTTCGAGGCTGGGAATCACCAGTGATCAGCTGGGGGAGCGCCTGCCTGATGGCGTGGAAGGCCTGCACTTTCATGTGTTGTGTGAAAATGACAGCTATGTGCTGGAGCGCACCCTGGCAAAGGTGGAAGAGAAGTTTGGCCCCCTGATCAGGCAGGTCAAATGGTTCAATATGGGCGGCGGGCATCATATCACCCGGAAAGATTATAATGTGGCGCATCTGGTACAATTGCTGCAGGATTTCAAAAAGCGTTATCCCAACCTGGAGAAGGTGATTCTGGAGCCTGGTGAGGCGGTGGGCTGGCAAACCGGTTACCTGGTATCTACCGTGCAGGACATTGTGTATAATAAAGGTATCCGCATTGCCATGCTGGATGTGAGTTTTTCAGCCCACATGCCGGATTGTTTGGAAATGCCCTATAAACCGGCCATATTGGGTGCATCCGATGCCGCTGAAGGGAAACCGGTGTATCGCATGGGTGGTTCGAGCTGTCTGGCAGGTGATTACATGGGTATGGGAGACTATAGCTTTGACAAAGAGCTAAAGGTGGGAGACAAGGTGGTTTTCGACGACATGATCCATTATACCATGGTCAAAACCACGTTTTTCAACGGGGTTAAACATCCATCCATTGGCATAAAGCATGCCGATGGTCATTTCTCTTTGCTCAGACAGTTCGGGTATGAGGACTACAAGGGGAAACTGTCCTGAGGCTGGGAACTGCTCCCGCGATCGGGCTGACCTGCCCCCGGAGATTATTCTTCGTCGAATGCCGGTTTCTCAGGCTTTGCGGTTTTTTTGACTTTTTTCTGCTGTCGAAAATGTGACCAGAGCCAACCGCCAAAGAATCCCAGTAAAAAAATGATCAGAAACACAAGGAATCCGTAACCTTCAAGCCGAAGGCCCAAAAAGTTAAACTGGACCGGTCCTCTGTTCTGAATGATAAAAATCAACACGATCAGGGCAATCAGGCCATTGATCACCCAAAACATTACACGGTTCTTTTTCTCCTCCATAATATCTCTTTTTTTCAATATGACCAAAAATACGTAATTTTAACCATCCGTGAAAGATTCACCAGACTGAATAAATAAAAAACACCTATGAAAATATTGAAGATTTTATTGATCCTGCCCCTGATTTTGCTGGGGCAAAACCTGACTGCCCAGGTGGAATTTGGTTTTACTGAAGATGATGTCATATTGCGGTTGAAGGAAGATGTGTACACCCTTGCCTCGGAAGAAATGGAGGGCCGGGAAGCCGGCACGGAAGGGGAGCGGAAAGCGGCCGCCTATATTAAAGAACGTATGCAGGAAATCGGACTGAAGCCGCTTTTTGATGACACCTATTACCAGCATTTTACTTTTCCCGGGGAATGGATCTGGGGGGATGACAATTATTTCACCTATATGGATCACACCTTTGTACATGGAGATGATTATTACGCCTTTCCCGGATCCGAGAGTGGAAAGATGAGCGGGCCTTTGGTGCATGTGGGTTATGGTCTGACCGGTCTGGATGATTTGGATGGGTATGAAACCTATTGTGATTATGCCCTGCATGGCGATATTGAGGGTAAGGTGTTTGTCATGGAGGTTTTTATGCCTGAAGCACTGGACTCTCTGTTGGATGTGGCGCCTTTCCAGATTTTGCAGGAGAAGGTTTCTGTGGCAGAAGAGCGTGGTGCAGCCGGGGTGATTTTTGTCAACACAAAGTCTTCGAGGAGCGACCCCCCGCTGAACCTGCGTGTGCCAGAGGATATGTTTGACCTCCCTTTGATCTTTGCGGAAGATCATGTGCTGCATGCCCTGATGAACGATCAGACAGGCCGGATTGAACTGGAAACAGACGTTTACCGTGAGGAACCGGCCAGTATGAATGTGGCAGGATACATTGATAACGGAGCGCCGCATACAGTGGTTGTAGGAGGTCATTTTGACCACGTGGGCTGGGGAGGCAGAGGCTCCCGCAGCCCCGGCGTGCATGCCATTCATTACGGCGCAGATGACAATGCCAGCGGAACAGCCGGGGTACTGGAGGCAGCCAGGTATCTGGCCGGGAGTGACCTGACCAACTATAATTACCTGTTTATCGCATTCGGAGCTGAGGAAAAAGGATTGATCGGCAGCCGTTACTTTACGGAAAGCGATGCCTACGATATGGAAAGGATCAATTATATGTTTAACCTTGATATGATTGGACGGATGGAGGATGAGACCCTGACATTAATCGGTACCGGTTCTTCACCTTCATGGGATGAATTGATTGACCGGCATACCCCTGAGGGAATGACCATCCGTAAAAACCCCGGTGGTCGCGGAGGTTCAGACCATACCTCTTTTTATGTGAAGGATATTCCCGTATTGTTTTTCTTTACAGGGATCCATGATGATTATCACCGCCCTGAAGATACGGCCGATAAGGTGAATTATGAAGGAGCGGCTCAAATTGTTTCACTGGCCATTGATATGATGGAGGATCTTGACCACCGTAACGACCGGCTGGCTTTTACTTCCACTTCCAGCTCCGACGATGCCCCTGCCCGGATGGAAGGGGTCACACTTGGGGTAATGCCCGATCACGGTTATGAGGGTGAGGGGATGCGCATTCTGTCGGTTTCAGATAACAGACCTGCCCGGAATGCCGGCATTGAGAGCGGCGATGTGATTGTTAAGATCAATGACATGGAGATCCTGGAAATACAGACATACATGGAAGCTCTTGGCTCACTCAGGGAGGGGGATACGGCTACCGTGGTGGTTCTCCGCGGAGATGAAGAACACAGTATGGAAGTGGAATTGTGAGAACAACAGGGGTTTATCTGAAAAAACAAATGTCATGCAGAAAGTTAAAGTCGGCGTAATTGGTGCCGGCAGTTGGGCAACAGCCATTGTAAAAATATTGCTTCACAGTGTGGATAATGTACATTGGTGGGTGCGGGAACCGGAAATTGCCGCTCACCTGCGTGAATATGGCCACAACCCACGCTATCTGAGTTCGGTGAGCTTTGATATGGACAGGGTAAAGGTTTCTCACGATCTGAACGAGGTGCTGAGTAATGTGGACATTCCGGTTTTTTGTATTCCTTCAGCCTATCTGGGTTCTGCACTTGCAGGCATCGACGCTTCTCTGCTTGAAGGAAAGCCCTTGGTCAGCGCCATAAAGGGCATTATACCTGATAAGAACCTGATTATTGCCGATTATTTCCATCAATATTACGGGACGCCTTATAACCAGCTGGTTGTGGTCAGTGGTCCGAGTCATGCCGAAGAGGTGGCCCAGGAAAAACTTACCTACCTGACAGTTGCATCCCGGAATCGTGTCAATGCAGCCGCAGTAAGCGGATTGTTTGCCTGCAGGTATATCAAAACTTCTCTGTCGGATGATATTTTCGGAACCGAGTATGCCCCGGTGTTGAAGAATATTATTGCCATTGCCAGTGGTATATGCAGTGGCCTGGGCTACGGAGATAATTTTCAGGCAGTATTGATCAGCAATGCCCTGCAGGAGATCAATCGCTTTTTGGAGGCAATAAGGCCCAATCATCGTGACATCAAAAAGTCAGTGTACCTGGGCGATCTTTTGGTGACCTGTTATAGCCAGTTCAGCCGCAACAGGCGTTACGGACACATGATTGCACGGGGCTACAGCCCGCGTTATGCTCAGATGGAAATGAATATGGTGGTGGAGGGCTATTATGCCACCAGGTGTATCAAAGAGATCAATGGGAAATACAAGGTGGAAATGCCGGTGGTGGATGCTGTGTATGACATCCTTTACAATAATGCCAGACCATCTGAAGCAATCCGGAAACTGGAAGACCGCTTGTCGTGAAAATTCAGGGCCGCAGCCTTTGGCGCGGCCCTGAACCCGTTATCCTACCGGAATTCCATGGTGTTTTTGCTGGTGATCTTCTCACAATAATGGCATTTCAACCTGATCTCCTCTTTGTCGGTAACCGTGAAGTGAGCCCTGACCTCTTCATGGTTGGTCACACAATTTGGATTGAAACACCTGACAATGTCATTGATCTTGTCGGGAATCTCCACCACAGTTTTTCTCACCACCTGGAAATCACGAATTTCAATGATGCTGGCATGCGGGGCCACCAGGGCAATTTTGTTCATCTCTTCCGGAGCAAAATATTTGCTGCTCACCTTGATGATACCCTTGGTGCCGTATTTTTTGCTTTCCAGGTTGGTGGCAAACATCACCATGTTTTCAAAATTTTCCAGATTTAAAATGCGGATGACCTGGAACATGGCCTGGGCCGGGATATGATCAATAACGGTTCCGTTTTCAATGGCCGATACTTTGAGCTCCTTTACTTTTTTATTATCCATTGCTGCTGTTTTAAAAAGTGGTCAAATCGTTTGTGCTTATTGAATACCGAGAATTGATGCCATCAGGGCCTGCCGTACATATACACCGTTGAGCGCCTGCTCGAAATAATAGGCCTTGGGGCTTTTGTCAACGCTGGTGTGGATTTCATTGACCCTTGGCAGCGGGTGCATCACCCTGAAGTTTTCTTTTGTTTCCTCAATCATATCAGCGTGCAGATTGTAGGAGTTTTTGATCCTTTCGTACTCAAGGGGGTCGCTGAAACGCTCCTTTTGTATGCGGGTCATATACAACACATCTGAAAAGGGAAGCACATCCTCCAATTCAGTGTACTGGTGGTAGGTCAGGTCCTTTTCCTTGATGTGCATTTTTACGGATCTGGGCAACTTGAGTTCCACAGGAGACACCAGGTGGAAGGTGGTATTGAAGTTGCAGAGTGCGATCACCAGGGAGTGTACGGTGCGTCCGTACTTGAGGTCGCCCACCAGGGCCACTTCCAGATTGTCGAGGCTGCCCTGTGTTTTTTGGATACTATAAAGGTCAAGCAGTGTTTGCGTGGGATGCTGGTTGGCACCATCACCTGCATTGATAATGGGAACGGGCGAGATCTCAGCCGCAAAGCGGGCGCTTCCTTCAATCGGGTTGCGCATCACGATCAGGTCGGAATAGTTGGCCACCGTTAAAATGGTGTCGCGCAGCGACTCCCCTTTCTTGACGCTTGTGTTTGAGGCTTCCGAAAACCCGACAATTTTCGATCCCAGTCTGCTGGCGGCACTTTCAAAACTCAGGCGTGTACGGGTGGAGGGTTCAAAAAACAGGGAGGCCACCACGTAGTCTTCCATGATCCTTTGTACCGGATTATTCTCAAATCCCTCTGCCAGCTGAAGAATGCGAAGTTGCTCCTCTTTGGTGTAGTCGTTAATGGATACCAGGCTTTTGTGTTTCATTTGTGTTGGATTTGTGCGTGATAAATGATTAAAAAAATCGGGCAAAAAAAAGGGGGCTGAACGCCCCCAAATGAATTATTTACAACCGCAGTCGCTGCGGCTCAGGTTTTTGTCTTTCAGGAAGTCACAAATGACTCCGCAAAGGTCGGGCTTGCCCACCTCCTGGAGCTCATAGCCGATTTTAACATTCGGTTTGTTGATCCTGATGACCCTGTTCAGGTCAATGGGGGTGGCGATTACCACCAGGTCGCAAGGCGTATTCTCAATGGTAGCCTCCAGGTCTTTTTTCTGCTGATCGCTGTAGCCCATGGAAGGCAGCACCGGCCCCACTTCAGGATAATGCTCAAAGGTTTCTTTCAGTTTGCCCACTGCGTATGGGCGGGGATCAACGAGTTCAACGGCACCATATTTTCGGGCGGTGGTGCTGCCGTAGCTATACCTGATCTCACCATGGGTAACGGTGGGGCCTTCCTCCACAACCAGCACCCGTTTGCCGCGGATCATTTCAGGGTTGTCCACGAAAGTGGGGGAGCAGGCATCAACCATAACGGCACCGGGATTTACTTGTGCCACATTGTCTCTTACCAGCTGAAGATCTGCCAGGTCGGCACTTTCAATTTTGTTGAACACCACCACGTCGGCAATGCGCAGGGTGGTTTCGCCGGGGTAGTAGCTCAATTCATGACCGGCACGTTGCGGGTCCACCATGGTGATCATCAGATCCGGCCTGATAAACGGAAAATCATTGTTTCCGCCATCCCACAAAATCACATCGGCATCCTCTTTTTCGGCTTCAC
>PWGY01000262.1 GCA_003554665.1 Bacteroidales bacterium
AAGCCCCTTTTTCTGTTGATCGTCATCCCCGTCAATCCTGTCCTTTACTTTATAACCAAGATCCTCTATCCTCTTAATTGCCAGTGGTAAACGGGCCTCATCTGCTGCTTCCAACTGTACTTCACCGTTGGTAAAATCAACATTGACATTATGAAACCCCTCCTTTTCCAAAGCGCGCTGAATACCCAATGCACAATTGGTGCAACTCATTCCCTCCACATCATAAGACACGGTTTTAAAAAAATGGTCTGACATATCTTTGTGTTTTATATTAACATATTTAGGTATTTAGTGAAGCAAATTTAATAAAAGCAATCCTGACTGGAATTTCAAAATTCCGGGAAAAAATATGGAAATACGTGGCTTCGCCACTTTGGTTGTTGGTTTGTCGGGGCTGACGCCCCTCCAGTTAGTCGGGCCTTCGGCCCTCCGGTTGTTGGTTAACGGCGCTTCGCGCCTTGGTTGTTGGTTAGTTGGTTGTTGGTTCTCATGGGATGGATGATGGGAAAGCTGCCGGTGGCCGGGTAAAAGGCCTGGCAGTTGTTGGTTGGTTGGTTGGTTCATCGGGGGCATACGTTTCCCAGGAGGTCACGGTTTGCTACCCGTAAACGGTTACTGTCAGACGGCGGGGACCTCCATGGTTACGAAATTCACACAAAAATATCCCCTGCCAGGTACCGAGCTTCATCCGGCCGCCGGAAACAGGAATGGTAAGAGAGACCCCGGTCAGTGCAGATTTGATATGTGCAGGCATATCATCATCTCCCTCTAAAATATGGGTGTAATAGGACATTCGTTCTGGAGCAAGCTCATCAAAGCTACTGTTCAGATCGGCGGGTACCGAGGCATCCGCATTCTCATTGATAATCAATCCGGCTGAAGTATGATGCAGAAACACATTCACCAATCCCCTGGCAGGAAGTGATTCAATTGCATCGGTAATATGATGGGTAATCAAATGAAAACCTCTTTTGAAAGCAGGAAGCTGAACCTCGTATTGTTTCACCATAACAATTAAAATCTGAATGAAGAAAAATAAAACGATCCATACAATATACCCGACAGCCCTGGAAATATACCAAACAGCCCTGGGTTGAAATGTTCCTGAGGGCCGGATAATCAAATATATCCTATGAAGATACAATTATTTTGAAAATTTTTTTGAAAATATTTGCATTACGAAATTCTTCGTATTATATTTGTACGAACATCTTCGTATTTAGTCAAACCTAACTGACCCGGAAATGACACAAAACAAAGCATACCACCCCACGGAAAACGAACTGGCCATCCTGCAGATACTGTGGGATAAAGGCCAGGCTACTGTCCGTGAAGTCCATGATGTACTGGAAACCAAAAAGGACACAGGTTATACCACCACCCTCAAAACCATGCAGATCATGACAGAAAAGGGTTTGCTGTCGAGGGACACATCCAGCCGGACGCACATCTACAAACCAAATATCAGCAGGGAAAAGGCTCAGAGACAGTTCCTCGGAAAAATGATTGACGGGTTGTTCAGTGGTTCACCGGGGCGGCTTGTGATGGGTGCACTGGATCATGAAAAATTATCCCGGGAAGAGATCCGGGAGATCCGTGAATATTTACAACAGTTTGAAAAATAACAGAAATAAAAGCCACCTGAATCAGCACCTGCCAGCTTTCGGTTCATTCTGATGCAAAAATGATCCGGAATCTGTCCGCACCTGCTAAATATAATCGGAAAGAACAATATGCCCGGGTCAGAGCAGGCCCGGATCACTGCAAACAGATGAAAACATTGAAACCATGAGTATTACCGAACATCTTGCCCACCCTGTGATCAATGCCCTCGGGTGGACTGTACTCCACAGCCTCTGGCAGGTGGCACTGATTGCCCTGTTATGGTTACTGGTTATGAAGGTGACCCGGTCGCACTCTGCCAATGTCAGATATCATATTTCGGTACTGGCTTTGCTGACAATCCCGGCCAGTTTTGTTTTTACCTTTTTTAGGCAATATGCTGTTTACAGCAACGCCAGGCAAATTGTTTCGGTCGAATTTGAAGGGGCTGCCCGGATGGCAATGGATGGTGGCCGGCCATTTTTCCTGATCGACAAGGGGCAACCTGATATACTGGCCCGCTTCGAAGCCCTGACTCCCTGGGTGTTTTGGTTTTATATTACCGGGATGGTCCTGTTTGCAGCCCATGCTGCATTCGCTTACTCCAAATTGTTTTCGCTGAAAAGAAAAAATATTCGCCCCGTTCCGGAAGAATGGATACAAAGGTACCGGGGGTTAAAACAAAAAGCCGGATTGCGGAGAGTGATACCAATATGGATTTCCCTGAGAGTTGATATCCCCATGGTGGTGGGGTTTTTCAAACCGGTAATACTTCTTCCCCTTTCCATACTGAGTACTCTGCCCCCCGATCAGGTGGAGATCATTTTACTTCATGAACTGTATCACATTAAACGTAAAGACCATTATATCAACGCTGTCCAAACCCTCATGGAAATACTGTTTTTCTATCATCCCGCCACCTGGTATATCAGCAAACGCATCAGAAAAGAACGGGAGCTAAGGGTGGATGAGTGGATTGTTCAGGAAATCAACAACCCCGTTACATACGCCAGGGCTCTTGTAACCCTGGAAACAGAACGCGGCAGGGGCGCAATGCAACCGGCGCTGGCTGCCACACAATCAAAAAATCAATTATTCACAAGGATTAAACACATGATGACCATGAAAACAAGAAAATTCAATGCCGGACAAAAACTGGCAGCCCTGTTTGCGCTGGTTTTTGCTTTTGTATCAGTGGCCTTGATCCAACCGGCCAAAACCTCAGCTGTTCCACTGGGCAATAACGGACATCTCGAGATGTACCACCTGCTCGACAGAGAAGCACACGGGGACTTAACCGGCCGGGACAGTGGCCCGGAGTCATGGGCAGGTATTGCAGAACAACCGGCTGATGCAGAGCAGCAGGCAGACGCCCCGCCGGCCCGGCCGGCCGGGGCACAAGGCAGGGAAACTCAGGCTGATCAGGCTGCCGGCCAACCTGAACCTGCACCCATGAGCATCCGCCTGCATGATGGCACCACCCTGGCCTGGGATACCCTGAGCGAGAAAGACCGCGAGGAAATACGCAAGGCGATGGAGGAGATGAGGATCGCGCTGCAGGAAATGAACAAGGAGTTACATGAAACATTCCACTCGGGTGAGCTCCGCAGACAAATGCAGGAATCCCAGGAGGAGTTTCAACAGGCAATGAAGGAGCTTCGGGAGCATTTCCAGGATGAAGAATTCAGGAAAGAGATGCAGAAAGCCGGAGAGGAATACAGACAAGCCATGCAGGAACTGGAAGAACAATTCGGGCACGGAGAAGCTTTTCAGCATGAAATGAAAAAATTGGGAGAAGAAATGGGTAAAGCCATAGAAGAACTCCGGGAAAAGTTTCAAAGCGAGGATTTTCAGCGCGAAATGCGGCAGGCCGGAGAATCGTTCCGGGAGGCCATAGAAAAACTTCAGGTGAAGTTTGAAGACGAGGATTTCCAGCGCGAAATGAAAAATGCCATGGAGGAATTCAGAAAAGCCCTTGAAACCTTACGGACTGGGGAGAAAGAACGAACCGGGGAACCGGAAAAAGAAAATTGACACCGACCCTGGCATCCCATCCGGAAAGGTTTTATTCCGGACAGGATATCTCCCGCCAACGGACAGGTTATCTCCCGCCAAGGGACAGGTTATCTCCCGCCAGGTTGTTATACGGGCAATCAGGCACTTTCAGCAGGGTTTCGTTCTGCCGGTTTAGACATAACGGCCTGGGAGTGCATACGGAAGCGGGGCATCCTTCTAAAGGAACGCCCCGCTTAATTTTGCTGTCGGTTGATGCCGCAGCCCAGATAATTTCGCCTGATGCCGCCAGGATGTTGGCAGCTGCGACAGCCCGGGCCATAAAGGCTGATGCAAGCCGGGTAATAGTGACTGATGGAGCCAGCGCAATGGCAGCTGCGGCAAACCGGGTGATGGTGGTTGCGGCGGGCCGGGGAACAGTGGTTAATGCAGCCTGCGTAATGGCTGCTACGGTAAACCCCGAGCAATCCGGTTCCGGTCAAAAAAGTTCAGGCCGGCTGAAACATATCTGTACCAGCCACTGAAGCACCGATCTCTTCATCGGTCACATTCGCATCCTTAATACTTCCTGACATGTAGGCCTCATAAGCCGACATATCAAAGTGGCCGTGTCCGCACAGATTGAACAAAATGGTTTTTGAACGACCTTCTTCCCGACAACGAAATGCTTCGCCGATCACCGTTGAAATGGCATGGGTCGCCTCAGGAGCGGGAATGATCCCTTCGGCTTTGATAAAGTCAAGGCCAGCCTTGAAACAACGATCCTGACTTTCCGAAACAGCCTCGATGAGTCCGTCTTTCAGCAACTGG
>PWGY01000045.1 GCA_003554665.1 Bacteroidales bacterium
ACTGTAAATTCATGTCAGTTTTGTTCATTGGTACTCCTCGTTTTTTCCGGTCATATGATGATGAGATCATTGAAGTATCCTGAACTGCTCTACGAAAAGCCGCTTTATTGACGACCAAAATGGCCCTGATGCCCTGGCCCGAAATATATAAACCCGTTTACGCCCCTAAAGGATTGGCTGCGGTGCATGGGCCTATACCACATAAACTCCGTTTTCATCGGTATTGTTCAGCTTCACTTTTTGTATCTGGTTTACCAGTGCGGGCCGGAAGGGGGTTTTGACTTTGAGGTAATTTCCGGTAAAGCCGTACATGTAACCCTTCTGTTCCTCTTTTTCCCAAAGCACATATTCGCAGCGGCCGTGGTTTTTTCGGATAAACTGCCGCTTCTTATTTTCCGACAATTCCTGCAACATCCCGGAGCGACGTTTCTTTTCGGCCATTTCAACCTGGCCGGATGATCGCGATGCGCGGGTATTGGCCCGCTCGGAATAAGTAAATACATGAAGGTAAGAGACGTCGGTGTTTTTGATGAAATCTGTGGTTTCACTGAAATGCTCCCGGGTTTCTCCAGGGTATCCGACAATAACGTCTGCTGCGATGCATGCATGCTGAATATGGCGGCGGATTGTGTCTACCCTGTCTGCAAAGAGTGCTGTGGTATAACGGCGTCCCATGGCTCTGAGCATTTCATCGCTGCCCGATTGAAGAGGAATGTGGAAGTGGGGCATGAGTACAGGATGATCCGCAACCAGTCGAATGATCTCTTCATTCAGCAGGTCCGGTTCCACTGACGACAACCGGATCCGTTCCAGCCCCTGAATGCCGGTCATTTCTTTAAGCAATTCGAAAAAGGACTCTCCGTGTGGTTTGCCAAAATCACCGATATTGACCCCGGTGAGCACCACCTCCTTTATGTCGGTCTCTGCGATTTCCCTTGCCGTTCTGAGCGTGCCTGCAATGTCGTCACTTCGGCTTTTACCCCTTGCCAGCGGTATGGTGCAATATGCACACTTGTAATCGCAACCGTCCTGAATCTTGAAAAATGAGCGGGTTCTGCCATCCTGTGACCAGGTGGGCACGAAACCGGTTGGCAGTTGCCCGGTGTCATCCGATAATAAGGCCTTGCCGGACTCGGTTGCCAGCTTCCGGATGTGGTCAAACAAACTGAACTTTTCGGTATTCCCTGCCACCAGTTTTACACCAGGCAGGGAAAGCAATTCCTTCCCGGCCAGCTGGCTGTAGCATCCCACCACAACAATCTGCGCATGGGGGTTGTGCTTATGGGCCTGGCGAATCAGTGCCCTGCATCGTTTTTCAGCTTTGCCCGTTACACTGCAGGAGTTGATCACATAAATATCGGCCTGTTCCCCAAAATCAACTTCCCTGAAACCTTCCCCATTAAATTGCTGGCGGATGGAGTCGGTTTCACTGAAGTTTAGCTTGCAACCCAGGGTATGAAAGGCAATGGAGCGGGTTTTATTCATAGATATGCATTCTTCCACACAAAGTTACTTGTTTACTGCTTAAAAATCACTTCCATCCCTGCATCTGACCGATAATTTTTGCGGAAAAAATTGTAAGAAAACCCAGGATTCGGATTTTTCCGCGGGTGAAAAAATAAAAATTGGTGTACATTTGCCCCGGAAAACCGCGTTATAATAAGGACTGTTAATACTGATCGGCTATGCGTAAATTTCTTTTGGTTACATGTGTGTTACTCGTTGGGTTGAATACATTTTCTTCACACACTGCTATGGCACAAGGCAGTGATTTCAGGAACGCGCGGATTTTTAATGCCGGCTTCTCATTGAATTATACCTATAGCTATATTGGTGACCGGAGTCTGGAATTTCCACCGATGGTAGCTTATTTTGAGCTTGGGATTCATCAGTATATTACCGCCGGCCCATACGCTGCATACAGTAGGTGGACTTACCCCGAACGTTCACGTTCATTCCTCGGTATGGGGGCAAGGGGAAGTTTTCACCTCACACCTTTTATCAACGACCTGATCGACGGAAACATCAATGAAAGGGAGATCGATTTTTATGCTTCCATGATAACCGGTTTGGAATTCAGGCAATATGGTGCGGGCCGGGATCATGCATCCAGCGGTTTTTTCGACAACATCGGATTGTTCATCGGGCCAGTGGCCGGAGTCCGCTATTATTTTTCCAATGATCTGGCGGTTTTTTCAGAAGTGGGTCGCGGAGCATTGGGTGCAGTCAGCGTCGGGCTGTCAGTGAACCTCTAGGGATGATGCTGCAAACACTTTAAGGTACCTGCAAGGGATACTTATGGTGCCGGCTCAGGTGCCGCAAACTCCTTTAACCTTTCCGGGAGTTCTCCGTAATAGGGGTTCGGGCCGGGTGAGACTGGCGGCTGCCCGGACCCCTCCAAAATACGTTGTCCTTTTTCCTGATCCAGCACAAAAGCCACAAACTTTTCCGCCATTGATGGGTTTTCAACTTTATGCGGAATGGTCAGCCCGTATATCATCGACTGTCCTGTTTCGATGATTGTATGCCCGGGTTCGGTGCCCAGGGTTTCCGTACTAACCTGCGAATACCATTCATCCAGTTCAGAGTCTCCCAGGTTAAGTTTGGGTGGCAGGGTCACATATTTTAGCCCATGCTGAACCGCCACGCTCCGGTAAAGAAAAATGTAGTCCAGGTGGCCTGCCTCCAGCAGGGCAATCAAATCTGTTTCTTTCGGCCGCATGTTCTTTCCGGCCCGGCCCAGCAGCTCATCAGCCAGACCTTCTTCTTCGTAATAGATCTCTGCAAGTTTGGCAGTGAAGACAGACCGTACCCCGCAAGGATCCTGGTCGGGGTCGCTGCGTCCGGTGCTGACATCAGGCCGGCGCATTATATCGTGCCAGTTATTGTGGTTGATTTCGCCGGCATGGCGGGATTTCTCGGTGTACACAATGGCCATTTCATTGGCCGCGAAGGGAATATACCATGAGGCATGTTTCGGAATCAACATATTATCAATCACCAGATAGTCGGCCGAGAGGAAGACATCGGCGGGATTATCCAGGTCAGATACCCTGCGGGCTCCTGCTTTACTTCCCCAGGCTTCTGTTCGGATGCGCAATCCCGGGTATTCTTCCGAAAAAGCATCAGTCATCTTTTGCACCGGATAAGTGAGGCTGCCGGCATGAATGATATGCAGGATGTTGTTCCTTTCATGACCCTTGTCGTTGCTACCTGCGCATCCTGCGAAGATCAGAAGTGTTAGCAGTAAAATTGAGTTTTTCATGATATTTTTGAACTTGCCATTATGACGGTTCAGGCTGAATACGGCATCCATCACAAGTATTATGATACCGTTGCTTGCAAGATCACCTCCCCGTTTCCGCTGACCATGGCATCCATCACAAAGATAATACTTTATTGAGGGGCGGAGGATTTTGAGGCTTTGCCCCTGCAGATGCAGTGAAGTATAATCTTCGGGTCTTGCAGGATGAAGTAAGGTATGAACAGTGGAATGTCTGAAGGGATGAGCAGCGTAATATCAGGAAGGGATGAACAGATATTATTTTTAAAGGAATAGTAATATTTTATAATTTAGACGCCATAAATTGGAGTTATGATGAAAGCAATGAAATTGGCTTTACTGTTATTGACAGGCATTTCTTTTTGTGGTTGTCAGGACAGGGGAGAGCAGGACAGGGGAGAGGAAGCCGGCGGGAGAGAACGGCCCCAAATGGAGGAGGGGGTGAATGACATGCATACCGCAAAAATCGCACTTGATTACGTTGGTGTTTACAAGGGTGTGTTGCCCACCGAAAGCGGAATGGAGGCCGAGGTAACCATTGAGCTGAAAGATGACGGCACCTATTTTTACTCGGTGAATTACACGGGCAGGGAAAACGGGTCATTCGAAACCCGTGGCGATTATGTGTGGGATGACAGCGGGATGGTGATTGAGCTCAAAGGCGTGGATGGCACCGGGCTGTATTTTGTGGCTGAAAACCTCCTCGTGAAGCTGGATGAGAATGGAGACAAGGTTTTCAGTGAGTTGTCGGACAACTATGTGCTGGAAAAACAAAGAGATGATTAATGATGATGTATAAATAAAAAATCAGGAAATAATTTGTTATGAAGAAATTATCTGTAATCGCGTTTGGAGGCAATGCCCTGCTGCAGAGTGGCCAGAAAGGCACCATTGACGAGCAGGAACAGAATGTGTATGACACCTGTCAGCACCTGGTTCCACTGATCAAAAGCGGATATGACCTGGTAATCGGTCACGGGAACGGACCCCAGGTGGGCAATGTGCTGCTGCAGCACGATGCAGGCCATAAAGAGCATGACATACCCAAACAACCCATTGATTTTTGTGTGGCAGAAACACAGGGGTCGATCGGCTTTATGATTGAGCAGCAGCTTAGAAATGTGCTGGCCGAGCAT
>PWGY01000115.1 GCA_003554665.1 Bacteroidales bacterium
GCAGGATGATCAGTAACAGGTTTTTGGTTTTCGGGCTTGAGGGGATCATTCGCTTGTTTTGCAGGGCTCTCATGGCAGATTGGATTTGGGTTGTATATTCATTGTCGGATAAAGACAACCCAAATATACAGGAGTTTTCCTGTCAGAGATTATATCGTAGCGAAAATTGTGTAATCCTTCCCGGTGCGACCATATGGCTTGAATCGGTAAAGTCCTGATCAAGTACGTTATGCATTTTCATTGTTGCATTGAGGCCCCTGTATATGGGTCGCCATAACTGAAGGTCGAGGTAATTGTGGGCGTCAATTTTTTCTGTATTGGTTTCATTCATCCACTGGCTTCCCTTGAAGTTAAAGGAAAGATAAACGTTTACCAGGGCATTTTCCCACCTGATTGCTGTGTAGACCAGGTCGCGGGGATGGAAGGTGATTTCTTTCCCCACCAGGTCATCATCAATGGACGGATCAAAAGTGTCAAACTGCTCCACTTTTGTGTGAATCCGGCTGTATGCCAGGTCCAGGTTCAGGCCTGTAGTGAGTTTCATGCCGGCTTCCAGCTCCATGCCCCTGATGCTTACTTCCCCGATGTTGTCTTTGATCCTGATCGGGCGCTGGCGGTTATTCAGCAGCAGGGAGTCTCCGGTTGCAATATAGGCGTGATAATCTTCACCGGTCGAATAAAACAGGTCAGCTCCCAGGTAGAAATTCCTGTTGAAATGGATGTCGCCGCCCAATTCAATGTTTCTGAGATATTCCGGCTTAAGATATGGGTTCGCTATTTTCATGCCTCCACTGATGCGGCCGGTGCGTGACATGTCATCAAGCACCGGAGCCCTGAAACCGCGGCTGTATCCGGCAAACACCCGGTAATTGTCCGGCTTGTGATATTGAAAAGAAATTCGCGGGCTCCAGGCGCCAAAACTGGCATTGTCAATCTCCCCGGCAAAATCCTGGAGGAAATCGGTTTCTGAAGTGGGGTCGTTTACAATGAAACTTCCGTCATAGAAACTCGCGTGATCATAGCGTAACCCGGCCAGCACTGAAAAAGGGGAGTTGCCCGGCCTGATTTCATCCTGGATAAAAAACCCGGTTTGGTTCATGTTGCCCCTGTTGATCACCTCATCTGAAGAGGTCAGGTATTGATCTGTGCCGTCCACTGAGCCATGCCTGAAATCAATCCCTGCAGTAATATGATGTGATTCACCTATGGGGGTGTGATAACTGGAAGTCATGCCTGCATCCTCACGTACTGATTCCACGTCATAACGGGTGATCCGTTCATTTCTGAGGTTTTCCCTGATTCGTTGGTAATCTTCTGTTTGCCCGTAAAGGGTAATATTCAGCCGGCTGCCGTCATCAAAACTACCACGGTATAATACACGGGCGTTAAAGGAAGTGTACTGATTATAGGCACCTTCCGGAGCAGCAATCTCATCGTTGTCAAATCCGTATCCGCTAAAATTGGCGCCTGTGCCACGTTTGCCGTTGTAGGCATTGGCTGCGGCCTCGATCATGTGATTTTCGGAAAAAAGCCAGCCTGCCCGGCCTCCGAACTGGTATTCATCCAGAAAAGAGGCAACGGTGTATTCATCGATGTCTTCTGCTGCTTCTGTGATATATCCGTCACTTTCTCTGTACATTCCGTCAATCCCCCAGAAAAAGTGTTCCCTGCGGCCGCCGATTCCGGCCTTTGACTGGTATGTGCTGAAACTGCCGGCTTCCTGGCTCAGGTAACCTTCGATTTCCTTTGAGGGTGTGGGTGTGATCAGGTGGATGACGCCTCCCATCGCATTGCCTCCGTAAATCGATGAACCGGGGCCTTTTAAAACTTCTATCTGTTCAATATTTTCCGGGTTTATGGCGTTCCAGCTTACACTGCCGCCGTCAGTTTTATTCAGTGGGACCCCATCGGCCAGCACCAGGGTCCGCCCGGCCTCGTTTCCGGCTCCCCTGATTGACACTGTGGAATTACCGAGAAATGCCGCACCCCTCCGTACATTTACACCCGGGACGGACCGCAGCAAATCATCGGCCGAAAAGGCAGGAATCCCTTCAATACGCTTTCCGGACAAGACATTGATCCTCATGGGAACCTCGGCCGCTTTTCGCTGCCCCCTTGTTCCGGTAACTACTGTTTGTTCCAGCATGGAAACCACCGGTTCCAGGGCAATCTGTAAATCACCGGCTTCCGGATCATGGGTAATTTCTTTGGTGCGGTATCCGATATAACTGACGACAATGGAAATATTTGTGCCGGAAGGGGCTGAAAAAGTGAAACGGCCATCATTTCCGGATGTCAGATGTTCACCTGTGCCTTGCACTTCGATGGTGGCCCCGGGCAGTGCTTCACCTGTGGTGGCGTCAGTGATCAATCCGTTGATGTGCGTCTGGCTAAAGCCAGTAATTTGACAAAGACAAATCAGAATAAGGGCAATGTAGATTTTTTGCATGGCAGTCAGAAAATTTGAACGGGTTTTAGATTCAGGTTGTTTTATAAATATCGAGTTGCAAAAATAACATAACGAAACATAAAAAAAACTATTCCACGATATTTTTTAATTCTGCCAGCATTTCATCAAAGAGAAGCCCCATCTCTTTCTCGGTTTTTTGATACAGCGCATTGAAAAATTCCACGAATTTTTCACCTTTTTCTGTCAGGACGGTTTCTCCCCCTTTTGCGCCTCCTCTTCTCCTCTCAATCAGTTTGAAACCAAGTTGCTCCTCGATTTTCTTTAATTTATCCCAGGTCTGACGATACGCCAGTCCTCTCTGTTCCGTGGCTTCCTTCAGGGAGCCGGTGTCACGAATGGCTTTAAGCAATTGCCACTTGCCTTCTCCCAAAACACCCTCTCCGGTATCGGTCTCGATCCAGAACTTGTAATTCAACCGGAGTGTGTGCTTTTTTGCCATCATTGCAATACAAGAATACACAATTTTTCGAAAAAAGCGTAGTTTTGCGAAATGCAAATTATGCAACACGAAATTTGAGTTGAGATGGCCCTCCATGCCAAAGCCTTAAAGGCTGGTTAGCAATTTCCTGATGGAGGGTTCATCTGACCGGAACATAAAATATTCACAAATGAAACAGAAAAGTACTTTTTTTAATTGCCTGGTCTTATTGTTTGCTATGAGCGGATTATCCGGGTGTGATGGTGTATCGGAAAAACTGGCGGACGCACTGACTGGTGCCAGCCGCTTTGCCGGCATGGATGGGAACAGTATGTATCATCAGTCAGAAGCGGTAAGCCTGTCAGCCGGTACACTGGTGGTGGAGGGGGAAGTTAAATCTCCCGGGAAAGTGAGTTTGCGCCGGCAGATCAGGAGGGAAGTCATGGTTAAGGAACAGCTGGCCCATCAGGACGGGAATGTTGAATTTATCGGTGCTTACCGGTACAGGGGGTATTCTTTGTTTGACCTGCTGCATCCTTTTGAATATGAAAAGAAGAACGCGGAGGAATTTCCTCCTGGTACGGATCTTTATATTGTTATTGAGAATGACAGGGGAGAATCGGTGGTGTTCAGCTGGGCCGAAATATTTCATGTGACAACACCCCACCAGGTAATTGTGGCCACGGAAATGGCGCCTGTGGAACCTTACCGGCAGGAGGTGGACTACCCTGTTGGAGACGCCTGGCGGATTGTGGCTGCGGGCGATTTGTATGCCTTCCGCACCCTGGATAATCCCACCCGTATCACTGTACGCTCATTTGATGAAAAGGATTATGTGATTGACAGGGATCTGGAGCCGATGTACAGTGGTTCGGTCAGTGTATTGCTTGACGGAGATTCACTGAAAACCATCGTCCCCGGAATTGAGTACGCAGATCAAAGGTCGTATTCAACGGCATTTTATGGGATGGGAATGGGATACCGTGAAAGACCGGCCTTTGAAGGTCCGGTTCTTGGAGATTTAATAAAGGAATCTTTGAATATGCAGAACCCCTCGCTGAATCGTCATGGGCTCGTGGCCTTTGTGGGGATCGATGGTTACCGGGCCGTTTTGAGCTTCAGTGAACTGTTTAACCGCTTTGATCAGGTGGCTCCCATTTTGTCGGTGCATGATGACCCGGATGATGGCGGTTATTATCGTTCATTTTACCCGCCGGCTTTTTATGCGGATTATACCGTGAAGTCTTTGGCGGAGCTCTATATATTCCGGGCTTCCCGGCCATAAGTGCAGGCTCCCCGGCCATAAGTGCCCCTGTTTTTTGGTGGCCAAACTGCCATGGGGCCAGGTCAGATGAGCTGTTCGCATGATCCGGATTGTTCTTAGTGAAGCAACGCCCCGAAAAGGACAAAAAATAATACCGCAGCTGCAGCGGCAACCATGGCATAGGGCATCTGGGTCCGCACATGGTCGATGTGGTCGCTGGCGGCAGCCATGGACGACACCAGGCTGGTGTCAGAGATCGGCGACACA
>PWGY01000226.1 GCA_003554665.1 Bacteroidales bacterium
GTAATGATAAAATACTGAGGGAAAGGGTTGGTGTCTCCGGGTTCGTTTACCCGCTGACCCGGATGGATCTGGTACCAGGCACTCCGAACACCTACTTCATCGGTCTGCTGGTAAAATAGCGGAATGGCGTTTCCTCCGTGTACAACCCTTGACTGTTCTTCACTCAGCGTCACTTTGTCGTGGGGGGAGGGGTTGAAAAACCGCTGCACGAAATGCAAAAAATCATTCATGAGCTCACTGTTCAGGGGTTGATGGAACTCTACATCCAGGGGGGTGGTATCTGACATATCTTCCCTGCCCAGTGAAGTAAAACCCGTAAGTTCTTTCCTGTAAATCCGGTTGTAATGCGCCAGCGTGGATTTCAGGGTGTAGGGGGCATCGGGGTGGAGACCCTCATAAAGGTTGTATTCTTTCCCGCTGAATACAAGGTGAAACGCTGTATCACTTTCCAGACAGGAAAAGTTTACGATTGCCTGGTAGTCCTGCCCGACCTTGTCAGTATATATTTCAGCCCAATGTTCGAGGATGGGCCCCAGGCGTTCAGTTTCTTTCTGATGACCCGGGCTGTGATTCTGGTCAACACTGCAGCTGGTAATCATCAGTGCCAGGCAACAAATGTATCCCAGTGATATAATTTTTTTGGTTACTGTGATTTCAGAAAACATGGAGTATAGGTTTTGCAGTTTGAAAAAAGTATGCAAAATAAACATTTGTTTAATTCGAAAAAAATTAGTAACTTAATGATAATTAACACATTCGAAGGTACTAAATTTTGTTGTTTTATGATGTATTTTGACGTTAAACAACCCATTCCGGCCTTTCTCCTTTTGCTGATTATGCTTCCTGTTTCCAGCGTGAGCAGCCAGACACATGATGAAGGCGCGCACATCAGGGATGTCCTGTTCGAAGGTCAGCAAATGGAGGGAGTCATTGCGGTTTCCGAAAGAATTCAAGGCACTGGTGTGACCTCCGGTCATATTGCCGACATTACGGTTACAAACCTTTCGGATCAGGGGGTTTGGCTTAGGGTGGAGCCATTCTTTATTCCCTCAGACGGCACCCATCAGCCATACCTGCTGCCGGGAGGGGAGCGGGTATTTGTCCCGCCCCGGGGCCGGCATCCTACAGAAAGCGAACTTACAGGAAATGACCCGGAAGATGTTGGTTACCCGGAGCCTGGTAAGGCAAAAATTCCTTTGAGAGGATATTGTATTGATATTCGCAAGCCCCCGCTTCCATCGGGTGCTGCTGCTCCATTGCCCCTTCCCCGTCCCGCATCAGGTCTTGATCCTGAAGAGGTGGCCATTTGGTTTCGGGAATACATGGGGCAAAGGTCTTTGATTTTTCCCACCATGCGTTTGTCGGCAGGTCAGATCCCATTTCCCGTATACTGGGAGTTGCTGGATCAGGTTTCCGAATTAGTAGTTGTGGCGCAACAAACCGGCAGCAGTGAAGAATCGCCGGTTGCTCATCTTTATCTTACGGAAAGGCCGGAGGAAATCATTCAGCAGAGTTTTTGGTACGTAATGGAGGATTTTTTTGGAAGGGAATACAGGGAAGAAGAATTCAGGGAAAGGTTGGAAGCACAGTTTGAGGGGTTGATCGGACAGCCTGTTTCTGAAGCAAGTCCGGAGGTGCAGGAGTCTGTTGAAGCGGGAACCGATGATTTGTGGCAGCTTATTTCAATGACTGGTGAAACGGCAAAAGTGAACACGCCGGCCTCAGAACCTACGGCCGATTTTATCGGGGAAGAGGAGGATACAGACTGTATGATCAATTCACGGCTGACTGTTAATCCTTCCTACGACCTTGGGATTGATATTTCTGACAGCTGGGCGGATTTTGCGGAACAGGATACCGTTGAAGCACAGTTTGAACGTTCGCTTGAAATGTTTGTGGAAGAATTGATCAGCAGGCAAGACAGGGAAGAAGACCGCCTTGAGTTTGGTGGGGCGGAAACACCCCTTTCAGCACACGCATTTTGGGTGCCTGAGGTGGTGGGTGGTCAGGCCAACGCCTATGCGTGGACCCTCATGAGGCGAAGCGATGGAAGAACGCAGTTTATCAGCAGTACGGAGGATCTGGAGGCTGAAGCTGCAGGTAGCAGAACCCTGGAAGTAAGCGTGGAGGCTGATGATGAATGTGAAACCCATGTGATTATTGTGAGCACCAGCCGCCTGGAGGCCAACTCATATGCCTTTGACCCGGTGGCTGACCATGTGGAAGTACTGGAGGGAATAGCATTTGTGGGCAACCTTGCCGTTGACTATCTGCTGGGCATAGCGCGGGGCGGTACGCGTGCAATACGGAGTTTTTTGATTGATACAGCCAAAGATATGACAAAAGAGGAAGTTGAACGCCGCTTTCAGGAAATGGAAGACCAGGTCAGGGAAATCGCAGCAGATTATATTCGTGAGAACCTTGGTGATGAGGCCATTGAGGGGCTTGATATCATTGACTGGCTGGTCAATGAATTTCATGAAAATCCCGGAGATGCCACATTGGAAATGGTTCAGGATGAAATTATTGATAGCCTGAGCGAAATTCTTGGTGTGGATGTGGGTGAAGGAGTGGAGAACCTGGAATGGTTGCTGGAACAGCTCGATAAAAAACCCGGGGAAGTTGTCCTGGATAACATTCCTGACCTGGATATGGGCACTCTCAATGCCGCCTCAGTATATGCCCTGGCCGAGGGCAGCATTACACATACTGTTGGCGGGAATACCGGCACGGCCCGCACTCGCAGCTTTGTTTCCTATCAGCGCGAACGGCTTGAGTCTGGTGACGAAACCATCAGTGGGGGAGGGACCTATATTTCAGAAGTCATTGTGTCCGATAGTGCTCCGGGAAGTCTTACAGCGGTTTGTGATGCTGAGGCTCTGACAGGTGGCAAGGCATCCGGTAACGGACATGCAAAAGCCTCACTCAATAGTTTTACGGCGACGGTGGCTGTCGGGGTTTGTTACTGTCCGGACGGTACAACTTATGATATGATCACCACATTCAGCTATTCTGATAAAGATAAATATGCCCATTTATCAGGCTTGCTGATGGATGCTGCTGAAAACACCATGGAGGGTCTTTTCGATAATGGCATTCCGGATCCTGAGCAAATTGAGTCAGGCCTTACAGAAAGTATTGAAGGCTTTATGGAAGCGCACAGATAAATGAATATGAAAATTCGAAAATGATATTGTATGTTTTTGATTTTGATCGTTTTGATGATGTTTGCATCCGGTAAGGCAGCCTTTAGGATCGTTCCCGATACCCTTATATGGCAGGAAATACACATCCATACACCCCAAATGAAACTGGGTGTTGAGGCACAGATTATGGAAGATCGTCCTGGACCGTCACCCCCGGGTTCCGAATTGTTTTTTGGACTGAATGCCGGGAGAAAAGAAGGAGCTTTTGATCGGGGGACCACCTGGGAGCATCATGCGGTGACTGAGGCTTTTTATAGTCATCCTGAGCAGCTTGAGCGCTTAACTGAGCAGACAGGAGCTGTATATGAATTCACGGATGAACCGATGATTTTTCATTCAGGCTTTATCTGGCAGATAGAAGGGGGTTATCGCAGGTGGCTTCATCCTTCTGTGCAGGGAGCTGTTTCCTTGTCAATTGGACGCTCTCAACTGGACGGCAGTACAGGAATGACTGCATTTCCTCTTGACGCCGATGACCGCATGCCTTATGAAACAGAGGGAGTGCTTTCGGGTAAGTCAACACACTTTTCAGGAAAGCTCGGATTGCGATGGTATATGCCGGCGGGTGAAAACCTGAAAGTGTTTGCAGGTGCCGGGGCTAACTGGTTAAGCCTGCAATGGCACAATACCGAACTGCTGGTTTCCGGGATCGCATTTCCTTTACAGGAGCCATCTGATGCGGATCTTTTCGGTGTTGGATTGAACGGAGGTGTCCGATGGAGCCCGGAGAAGTTGTCAATTGCATGGGAAGCCAATGTTTACTTCCATCAGTATTTTTCAGATGACTCTCCGGCTATTCCGGGCCTTTCCCTGAAAGGGGTTATCCCCTTGTAATCCCTAAAGTAAGACTGATAATATTTTGGGTTTTTGTTTTTTTCTATAAATTTGTCGCCGAAAACAAGATTTTAAATTTTTTGCGACCATGAAAACAAGGACTTACCTGGCCTTTGGTATGCTGTGCCTTTTCCTGACAGCTGGCTGTGACGAAAAACAGGAAACAGAACTTCCCGAACCCCCCGTAGCTGATTTTGCAGTAGGAAAAGAAATTTTTGAGGACGGAGAGCCCATTTTATTTGTCAACCTGAGTGAAAATGCTGAATCCTATTTATGGGAATTCGGCGGTTCTGCCGTCAGCACAAAAGAGAACCCGGTTTTTA
>PWGY01000165.1 GCA_003554665.1 Bacteroidales bacterium
CCCTTGAGATTGGTATTGTGTTGATTGTTTTGCTAGGCGCTGTGGTAATGTTTGCCACGGAGCGAATCCCTGTAGATGTGGTTGCCATTGTGGCTATGTCTGTGTTGGTTGTAACCGGGGTGCTGACGCCGCAGCAGGGGGTTTCCGGATTCAGCAACTCTGCCACTATTACGGTGGCCTTTATGTTCATTCTCAGTACGGCATTGTTCAAATCGGGAGCGGTGGTTGGTATCGGAAACCGGATCGCGGTGCTGTTCAAATATAATTTCTGGATAGGGATTCTGGTCACAATGCTGACTGTGGGGGTGATTTCTGCATTCATCAACAATACCCCGGTGGTGGCCATTTTCATTCCCATTCTGGTCGGTGCGGCTGCCCAGTCGAAATTAAGTATTGCCAAAATGCTTATGCCCCTGTCATTTGCATCCATGTTCGGGGGTGTTTGTACACTGATCGGAACTTCCACCAATATTCTGGTCAGCGGGGTGGCCGCCGAAAATAACCTCGAACCTTTTTCCATGTTTGAGATGACCCGGATGGGCCTGATTTTTTTCGGGGTGGGATTGTTGTATATGATGCTCATAGGGATCAGGCTGATTCCTGACCGCGGTGTGGACGACGGGCTGATGAAAAAATTCGGGATGGGCGACTACCTGACAGAAATTGTATTGCTTGAAAACTCTGCTTCGGTTGGTAAATCCATTAAGGAATCTCCGCTTGTGAAAAAACTGGATGTGGATATCCTGGAGGTAAACCGCAAGGGCAATGCTTTTATCATGCCATCTGAAGATCTGATCCTGGAGCAAAGCGATGTGCTGAAAGTCCGCTGCAATGTGGAAAAGATCAAGGCACTGAAGGAGCGGGAAGGGATTGCCCTTAAAAGTGATGCGAAGTTCAGAACCTTTGATGACCTGGCAGGAAATAAAAAAATGGATAAGGGGGTGATTTTTGTGGAAGCGGTCATTGCTCCCAACAGCAGTTTTGAAGGTCAGACTGTGAAAGAGCTGAGTTTTCGCCAGAAGTACGGGGCCACGGTGCTGGCCATCCGTCACCGTGGGGAGTTGATGCGGGATAAAGTAGCCAATACCCGCTTGCGGGCGGGTGATACCCTCCTTATTGAAGTGGATAAAGACCATTTGCAGAACCTCCGGCAATTGGAGCTTCGCGGAAGGAATACCTTTCTGATTGTTTCCGAGGTGGAGTTGCCCGAATACCGAAAGGATAAAATGGTTACGGTTGTGATGACACTTGTGGGAGTTATTCTGTTGGCCTCTTTGAATATTTTACCGATTATGATGGCTGCCATCATCGGCTCCATGGTGCTTGTGCTGACCAGGTGTATCAGTATGGAGGAGGCTTACCTGGCCATTGACTGGAAGGTTATTTTTTTGCTGGCGGGGGCAATCAGTATGGGAGTGGCGCTTGATGTCAGCGGAGCAGCCAAGCTGCTCAGTGTGTTGTTGATTGATGTGGTCGGGGCACTTGGTCCGGTGGCTGTGGTTTCATCCCTGTATATCATCACCAGTTTGCTTACTGAGTCAATGAGCAACAATGCCAGTGCCGTACTGCTGGCACCTATTGCCATTGCAACTTCCGTTGAGCTAGGGCTGGATGCCCGTCCGTTTCTTATGGCTATAGCTTTTGCTGCTTCTTCCAGTTTTATGACACCCGTAGGGTATCAGACCAATACAATGATTTACGGTATTGCCGGTTTTCGTTTCTCTGATTTCCTTCGGGTAGGAGCTCCCCTGAACCTGATTTTCTGGATTCTGGCCACGTTTTTACTGCCGGTTTTTTTCCCTTTTTGATATCGGACTACCCCTGTTTCTCAGCTGCCAGACTAAAAGTGAAGCTGCTTATGCTGAAACGTCAGCCATTTGGTTCAGGATTACTGAGAGTTTTCTGGTGAGTTTTCTCCTGTCATACAGTTCGCTTGAACGGTTTTCGGGTTTCAGGTCTTTGCCCCTGAAACGATCAGCCCACTGCAATAATGTTTCCCGGCAAGTTTCCGCATCATAAAAATCCACGGTTGTGCCACTTCCGGTTTCCCGGATAATCCTGGCTGCATCTCCCCCGGGGGGACCAATGCAAAGTATGGGTCTCCTGAGCCCCATGTATTCAAACAACTTTCCGGTGGTGATGCCCATTACGTTGGGTGTGTTGTTCAGCGGCAAAAGGAGGATGGCGCTGTCGGCTGCATGGGCCAGGGCCTCACGGTGGGGCAGGGGTGGAGTGAAAAAGGTATAGGGAATGAGTCCTGACTTTTCCAGGTCCTTTCTGACTGCAAGGTCTGTTTTTCCCGTCAGCCGGATGCGGAGATGATTCCTGAAAAAAGGATCTGTATTGACAAGATCCTGCAGAACATCCCAGAGTAGATGGGGGTTTCGGTCGGCATTCATGGATCCGAGATGGGTGATGCTGAATGACTGGTATTGATACTCTGGCAAGCCTTTAAAATCATCTGAATCAAATCCATTGGTGATCACTTCGACCTTTCTGTTTCCAATGGCTTCCAGACCACTTGCACAATGCGGGCTGACGGTTACCCCCCGGTCTGCCTGGCTGAGTACCTTCTTTTCCAGCTGCCGGTGTTTTCTAGCGGCAACTTTGCCAAGCATCAGTTTGTCGTGATAATCGATCTGTGTCCAGGGATCACGGAAGTCGGCCAGCCAGGGAATTCCTGTTTTGCCCTGAAGCTGCAGGCCGATCATGTGAAGGCTGTGGGGAGGCCCGGTTGTAACAATGGCATCAACAGGGTGTTTTTTCAGCCAGCCGGACAGGAAGCGCACAGAAGGCCTGATCCAGAACTTGCGGGCATCCGGGATAAAAAGGTTGCCCCTGATCCAGGTCGATATTTTATCTGTGAGGGATGGTTTGCGGTTTTCGTTCAGAAACCCGGATTGAATTTTCTCCTCTTTTTTCTGCCCCGTGACTATTTTATAGAAACGGTAGGGTTCCCATATGAGGCGGCGGATCACCTGAATTCCCGCTGGAAGTTCTTTTTCCAATGTGGGATCATGGCCCGGGTTCTCGGGGTTAGACGGAGTGTAAACCACAGGTTCCCACCCGTATTCGCGGAGATATTTGCAGAATTTTAACCAGCGGAATACACCGGCCCCGCTGCCGGGTGGCCAGTAGTAGGTGATAACGAGCACTTTTTTCATGGGTCAGGCTTGCCGGTTGTTTGCTTCGTCCCCGCGCCGGCGGATCTTTTTGAACTGTAACCAGGCATAGGCAATAATCCCTGCTGCCATAACTATGCTGAATGCCAGTGCAATGTATTGTCCGGTGTAATAAGATGCAGGCCGGAAAGTAAAAGTAATGTTGTGTGTCCCCTCCGGAATAACCATCCCGCGGAGAATATAGTTAACCCGGAAATGATCTGCTTCAATGCCATTGATACTGATCTCCCAGCCATCAGGGTAGTAAATCTCGGAAAACACGGCCAATTGTTCACTGTCCGCACGGAATTCGTATTCCAGTTGGTTGGGCTGATAGTGTGTCAGACGAATGAAAGCGTCCGGGTCGGGCCGGAATGTTTTTCCCTCCACAAACCCGGCAAAACGCCTGTCGACCAATGCCTTGCTGCCCGGATCCAGGTCTCCCAGGGCCATGATCTCCGCATCGGCGTTCTCCACAATTTCAAACTCATTCACCAGCCAGGCATTGCCCAATGCATGTGGGTTGCGCATGGGAGATCCATCCGGGTTGTATATGACATACCTTGTGTTCAGCATATTGAGCACCGGCTTGTTTTCCATCAATCGGGTGGCTTCTTCCTCATTGGTCATTGTACGGAGGCTCCGGACATCATCCTGAAGATAAAAATCAATCAGATCCTGGTAACGCTGCAACTTGGCGCCGTGATAACCGCCAATGGCATGGTGATGGTAAGCGGTTCGGGCACTGTTGAAAGTATTCTCGCTGATGTCAAGTACCCGGAACTGGTCTTCGTCCTGAAGGATATGCTGATCAGCGGTACGCAAAGGGTAGGGGCGTTCAACCACCCGGCGGCGTACAAAGTGGTCATCATTCAGGTAGCGGCGGTTCACCGGCCACATGTCGATGGTGACCAGCAATACCACCAATGCGATAAATACCCCCTTGCCGATTTTTTTGTAGGCAAATAGCAGGGTAATCAGTCCGGCACCTGCCGCAAAAAGGAGGCTGCGCAGGGCGTCTGCCCTGAACAGGGCGATTCTGGCTTTTTCCAGTTCACGGATGACTTCCTGTATCTGCACCGACATGCCGGGTTCCTGGGCCATCAGATCGGCAAATCCCTGATCTTCCATCTGACTGGTAAAAGATAAAAACGCACGGGGGGCGATGTAAAGAATCAGGGAAATCCCTGC
>PWGY01000098.1 GCA_003554665.1 Bacteroidales bacterium
AATGGCATCATGGCAGCTGCGCCGGCGGTCACTAAGATCACGCTGGTCAGGAACCCCGCCTGGGTCCCGGTGGCGATACCCGCAAGTGCCATCCCGCCCAGCGTCACGTGAAAGTACGCAAGTCTTGATGCAGGATGGGCAAAGGCAATGCCTGTCGCGAGGGCAAACAATGAGCTCAAAATTCCCAGTGCGAACAATATGATCCGTAGCGTTTCACCCACGACAAACACATCCTGACTCAACCGTATCAACAGGTAGGTGCCGGCAAGACGCTGAAAAACCAAAGGCATCAGGGCAAAGGACCAGCCGTCGGCGTATTTTGCGTAAGGATGAATCCAGGCGTGCAACGGAATAATACCGGTTGCGGTAAGCCCTCCGGCGAGAAGTAGCAGCAAGCTCACCTTTCCCTGTACGGATGAAGTGGCCGTCTGCATGGTGGCGATTTCCGCTGAACCACTCAGGGACACTGCCATCACGGCTCCCGTAACCATGAGCACATATGCGCCGCCAAACAGGATCAGGGTTTTCTTGCCCAGGTCGGCACGTGCCTCCCCATATCCGCTTGTCAGCATGAAGAGTGGTATGGCTGATACCCCCCATAAAAATAACATCAGGTAAAAATGCGAAGCAGTTAAAAGGGCAAAACCCAATCCGGCAGTAAACCAAAACCATGCAAAAAAATGGTTTTTCCGCAGCGCCCGGTGCTTCCCGGTCAAAGAATAAAAAGCCATGACTGTCATCAGCGCTGCGAACAAAAAAATCATCACGCCGGAAAATCCTTGCGTGCTGAATACCAGGAAAGGACTGAGCCTGTGCAGCACTGCAGGGAAATGCGGGGGAAACACCAGTTGCCACGTTTCGGGTTGGTTGTACAGCAGGTGTGCGGCTCCGCTCAAAACAAGGACGGAGGCCAAAAAAGTCACAGACCTGGCGGCTTTCCCTTTAGTGTATGAAGTAAGGAAGTTCACCAGGCTCAGCAACAGAGGGACCACAATTATCAGTGTAAAAACATCCATCGTTTTTTAGTTTGACTCCTGTAACAAACCAATCAATTGCCGGGCGTATTAATTTATAAAAATAACAGCAATTTTGCGATCATGGAAATATCACGTGCGACATTTCTTGTTTGATATATCTTTGAACGATCCTCCGGTGATTTACCAACAGGATACAACATTGAGGAATCAGTGTGTTTATGTTGGCATTCCATATCATTTATGTTGGCATCCCGAATCCTTGATTATTGTTTGTAAGTAATTTACCGGTTTGTACGAACAAAATACCCTGAAATTTGTAACTGTATTGTATGAAAACCCTCTGCATTTCTATTCTGTGCATTCTTTTCCTAAGTGCCCCTTAGATAACTTCCGGGCAGCAAGCTCCCGGCCCTGTTGCCAATCCTCCTGTAAGTGCCGGAGGCTTGTTTGGCAATCGTGGGGTAAGCTTCCAGATGCTGGTGAACAAGAAGTTGCAATCGATGCCCCGGTTGGGCTTTTTCAGCGTAACATCCCTGGTGGGCGAATGGGAACGCCGGGAGATCAGCGACCTGATGACGCAGGGAAATATCACCTATCAGCTGGTTGACCGATTTGATCTGAGTGCGGGTTTTCATGTTACACCCCAAACAGGGTTTAAACCGTCAGCCGGGTTTATTTACTCCTATGCCGACCCGGATTGGCTCGTGGTGATCAATCCGCGTGCAGACCTGATCAGCGGTGGGAGTATAGAAGGGATGACCCTGCTGGAGTATAAACCCCGGATCAATGAGAACCTGCGTTTCTACTCCCGTCTGCAGGGCCTGTACGGGTTTTCACCCCGATCGGGCAACCATTCCCGGAGCTACCTGAATGTCCGGGCCGGCCTGAACTATCTGGAATTTACCTTCGGGGCGGGTGCCAATATTGATTATTATGGCCCGGCGAGACGAAATGAGAACAATGTGGGGGTATTTTTTACTGTATATTTGCATTGAGTCTGATAACATTGGTTTCGGATTGAATCGTTTATTTCAGAATATGGAGCTAACAATTGAGAATATCCTGCTTATTGGGTCCCTGCTATTAGTGATCAGTGTGATCGCAGGAAAAACATCCTATCGCTTTGGAGTTCCTACACTGATCCTTTTTCTTGGGGTGGGAATGCTTGCCGGTTCCGAAGGCATCGGGGGTATCAGGTTTGACAATCCGGAAGTTTCCCGCTTTATCGGGGTGGTGGCTTTGAATTTTATTTTGTTTTCCGGTGGTTTGGATACCAACTGGAAAATTGTGAAACCTTGCTTCTGGAAAGGGTTCACTTTGTCTACCCTTGGGGTATTGCTTACCGCGGTCAGCCTTGGTGTGTTTGTATCGCTGGTTACCGACTTTACCCTTTATGAAGGGCTCTTGCTGGGTGCCATTGTTTCCTCCACCGATGCGGCTGCCGTGTTTTCCATTCTTCGATCCAAAAATCTGGCCCTGAAAGGGCAGCTTCGATCCACCCTGGAGTTTGAGAGCGGCAGCAATGATCCCATGGCATATGTACTGACAATTGCCTTTCTGGGGCTGGTGGTCAGTCCTGATAGTGGCATTGTATCTGTTTTGCCCATGTTTTTCAGCCAGATGATTATCGGGGGGTTGGTGGGCTACATCATGGGACGTTTAAGTAAAATTGTGATCAACAAAATCCGTCTGGATTTTGACGGTTTGTATCCGGTACTCGTGATCGCACTAATGTTTCTTTCCTACTCACTGGCTGATTTTTTATTTGGTAATGGTTTTCTGTCAGTATATGTGGCCGCAGTTTACCTGGGTAACCATGAAATGGTCCATAAGCACAACATTATGAAAGTGTTTGACGGGATGGCGTGGTTGTTCCAAATTGTGCTTTTTGTAACACTTGGTCTGCTTGTTTTCCCTTCGGCGGTAATTCCGGTTATTGGCATCGGAATGTTGGTTTCGGGGTTCCTGATTTTAATTGCCCGCCCGTTAAGTGTAATGCTTAGTCTCGCTTTTTTCCGAATGAGGCTCCGTAACCGCCTCTATATATCGTGGGTTGGCCTCAGAGGGGCCGTTCCGATTGTGTTCGCCACTTATCCGCTGATTGCCGGAATTGACAAAGCAGATATGATTTTCAATATTGTATTTTTTGTGTCGCTGACATCGGTGATTGTTCAGGGAACAACCCTTCCGTTGGTGGCCAGGTGGTTGCATGTGGCCCTTCCTGAAAAGGTTAAACGGCGTACACCCAGCGACATCACCATTTCGGATGAGGTGAAGAAAACCCTTGAGGAAATCACCATTCCCGGGAATTCATCCGCCATCGGCAAAAAGCTGATGGAACTTGACTTGCCCCCAACCGTCCTGATTGTGATGATCAAACGGGGGGATAAATATATTACTCCCAACGGGTTTACCCGGATAGAGGCAGGTGATCACCTGAGCGTCCTTCTCGATTCAGATGGGGAAGCAAGCAGGGTTTACCGTGTACTTGGTGTGTAGCGTTTATATTACAACTAACCCACAGGGAGGTTGTGCTTTGGCCTCTCTGGCACCGGAAGACCCCGGTGCTTAATAATTTTATCCTATCTTTACCGCCAAAGTTTATTTCATCCTTTTATTCATTTATTTTATGGCTTATCTGCCCTAGCTTAAACATTATTTTCCCATGAAAAGAATTGGTTTTTGTTTCCTGGCCCTGATCCTGGCCTCTTTCGTTGTAACTGCCTCAGAACCGAATCATGATGAGGTCGTAAACCGCATTATTGAAATCGGACAAACCGATAACCGTACAATGGACCACCTGGATGTGCTGACCAACAGAATTGGTGGCCGTCTTGTGGGTTCAGACGCTTATGAAAATGCCGTGCAATGGACGGCTTCGCAGTTTCGCGAATGGGGAATGGAAGTGATTCTGGATGAAGTGGGATCTGTGCCGGTAGGATTCAATCGGGGCCCCTGGTTTGGCCGCATGCTGGCCGAAGACGGCATGACACTGCATTTTGCCACTCCGTCCTATACCTCCGGCACCAAAGGCGTGCAACGCGGGCATGTGCTCATGGAGCCAAAGACAAGGGCTGAATTTGAGCGCATGAAGGGCAAACTGAACGGAGCCTGGGTCCTGATTACCGGACAGAATACCGGATGGCCCATTGATTATTCAGCCACCGGCGACTCCATTCGTGCAGAAATTATTGCAAAGAACGAGGAGATCAATGCCCGTAACCGGGAGATAATCAGGGAAAACCGGCAGAATCCGGATGGCGAACAAAAACCCCTGATCGAGCTGGAAGATGCACCCGCACTGTTTTATAAAGAAATGGCAGAAGCCGGAATCCTC
>PWGY01000286.1 GCA_003554665.1 Bacteroidales bacterium
CACAAGCGGAAATAGCTCAGTTGGTAGAGCACGACCTTGCCAAGGTCGGGGTCGCGGGTTCGAGTCCCGTTTTCCGCTCAAAACGAACCTCTGAAAAGAGGTTTTTTTTTATCAACCCGCTTGTTCTTTCTTTTTTTACATTTGCAACAGCAACAATTGTGCCCGGATGGTGGAATTGGTAGACACCCAGGACTTAAAATCCTGTGGCCATTGCGGCCGTGCCGGTTCGAGCCCGGCTCCGGGTACAACTTTTACACATAAGGCAAACCGCCGGGCAGGTATCAAAGGATAGCTGCCCGGCGGTTTTTGTTTTAGCAAGCCCGGCAATTGGCAAAGCAATGGCCATCATCGCAAAACCTGCTTATCTATTCATATTTCAACGCTTCCGCGGGATTGGTCCGTGAAAGCTTCCACGCATGGTAACTCACCGTCAAAATCGTGATCACTACGGCAAATAAGCCTCCCAGCAGAAAAGGAGTTACCCCGATCCGGGTTGCGTATGGGAAAGTGCTTAGCCAACTATCCATAAAAAACCACACAACCGGCACGGCAACCAGAAAACCAACAGCTACCAGCAACAGGAAATCTTTCAGCAGCAATAGATAGATTCTGGCAGAGGCTGCCCCAAGAACCTTTCGGATTGACACCTCCCTTAAACGCTGCCCCAGCATGTATGAGGCCAGGCCAAACAATCCAAGGCAGGCAATCAGCAAGGCAAAGACAGCAAACAACATCACAATGGTGCCAAGCCTTTCTTCATCTGCGTAATGCCGGTTAAAAAATGTATCCAGGAATTGTGCCCTGAATGTCCGGTGGGGCATAAACTCGTAATTCAATGTTTCAAGGTGGTTTAAGACCGCCGGTGTGTTGTTTCCGCTCATCCTGACCGAAGCCTTGAATGAAAACTGCTCATCCCAGAAGATCACCAGCGGCCCCAAAGCCTGATGAGGCGAGTTGAAATAGAAGTCGGGCACAATCCCTACGATCCTGGCACCTTTGATCTCCTGTCCGATCACTTCGTCATAGCTGCCCTCCAGTTCCAGATAATTCACAGCGTATTCATTGATAATGACCACCTGCTGATGCTCAGCACGAAGGCCAGGATCAAAATGACGACCTGCAACAGGCTTTATATCAAGCAACTCAAGAAAGCTCGCGTGAGCTGACATATAGTTAACCTGTTTGTGAACCCCGTTCACCTCGATGCCGTCCTGCGACTGAACACCGCCCGGAACAGCACTCGAAAAGCTCACTTCCAAAACATCGGGATGCTCCAGGGCGGCATCCCTGAAAGCATCTTTCCGGTCAAAACGATCAAAATCGAAAAACACCACATTGTCTGGCTCAAAACCCAACGGTTGATCTTTCATGTGGGCAATCTGCTGAAAAACTATGATGGTGCCCGAAACCAGGGCTACAGAAACTCCGAACTGAAAAACAATCAGCAGTTTCCTAAACAGGCCACCTCCACGGCCGGGAATTTTTTGCCCTTTGAGCACCGCTGCAGGCTGGAAAGCGGTCAAATAAATTGACGGGTAAACCCCGGACAAAAACCCGACAAAAAGAACGCCCATGGCAAGAACCAGTGCAGCCAGGGGCAGACCCAAATCCATCAGGTGCAAATTGGCACCGGTCAAATCCCTGAAGTCCGGGAAAAATATTTCCAGCAGCGCCAGTGAAAGCAACACGGCCACTGCAGTGGTCAGCACAGATTCCACCAAAAACTGAAACATCAGCTGTGGCCTTGTACCTCCAAGCAGTTTTTTTACACCCACTTCCCGTGACCGGTTAAAAGCACGGGCGGTAGAAAGGTTCACATAATTGATCACCGCAATACCCAGTACAAATAATGCAATAAGGGCAAACGCATTTACCGTACTTCGGTTTCCCATTTTTACAGGCGGCTGAAAAGCCACCTCATCAGCAAAATAGATGTCTTGAAGCGGACGCAGGTAATAATCAATTTCCATCTCACCGCCAACCATCTCAGCAAGAAGCGGCTTGAAACTCCCGTTGATCTTTTCCTCCAGTTCCCTGATATTCACTCCCGGTTTCACCCTGAGAAAGGTGAAGTTATTCCACTGACCAAAGGAATAAAGCACATCCTCACTGGGGCTGAAATCTTCCCAAAGCACCAGCGGTGCAATTGCTTCATAAGGAAGATGTGTGTGCGAGGGATTTTCGATCACACCGGTAACCTGCATCGACATGCGCCCCATCATGTTCACGGTTTCTCCGATCACATCGGTGTGGCCAAACATATTTTCTGCCTGCCGGCGTGTAATCACCAAAGAGTACTTATCAGACAGCGCCCGGGCCGGATCTCCATGAATGAATTCCGCACTGAAAAAATCAAAAAACGTGGTATCGGCAATGATGATGTCCGGGATATGGTAGGGCCTTTCTTCCACCATGACATCCGTCTGGCTGAGCAACAATGAATTGATCCGAAGCATATCCTCCACCTCCGGATAATTCTCTTTCAGGTAAGGCCCCGGCATCGTCCCCGTAAGTGCCCAGTCGCCTGCATCCATGGAGGCTTCCAGGCGAAATATTTTGTCAGCGTCATCATGCACCCGATCATACAGATACTGGTCGATCACGTAAATACTGACAAAAACAAACACCGTAACCCCACAGGCAAATCCGAGAATATTCAACAAGGTATAGAACCGTTCCCGCAATAAGCTCCGCAGGCCAATTTTAAAGGTATGAAACAGTTTCATGGTAAAGCATGGTTTAATACATATAATATATAATACCATATGTAATCAAACACCAGGCCACCCGACACATACTGCTGATCAGCAGTGCTTTAATCACTTATGCGGCATAAATAGTCTTAGAAGTGTGTCCCAAAACGGACAAATGGTGGTCGCTATTGAACAGTTTTTTTCACATCCACGGCATTGATCCCTTTCAGGCCCTGTTCCAGCCTGTAAGATACCTTATCATTCTCGCCGATGGCATCCTTGTGGTGATTGATATGGGTAAAAATGCTCTCACGGGTTTCATTGTCCCTGATAAACCCATATCCTTTGGAAGTATCGAAATAAGTGACAATGCCGGTGCGTTCGCTGTCGGTGTCATCTTCATCTCTGGAAGGAGTTCCCAGCGGGATGTCTTCTGCCTTGACCTTTTCCCTTTTGTCGGGATCGGGAGGAGTATCAGTGATATTCCCGTGCTCGTCAACATAGGCGATCATATCATCCGCACTGCTGCTTCCGCCCGCCTTACGTTCCTCTTTTTTCTTTTGTTTATCCTGCCTTTTTTTTATACGGGCCTTTTCCTTTTCCTTCTTACTGACCGTTTGTTGCGGTTTTCCCATGTAATATGTAAAATTTAATTGAGTGGAACCGTATAAACCAATCACGGTTCTCTGTCTTGCAAAGGTACGAACATTCCCTTAGCATATGACATAGAATATCTATATAAAATCTCTTTTATCGCGTAAGAAGCCTTTTCATAACTTTGCAGCGGAAATTTTCTTTGTCGCATAAATTTTCTAAAAACAGCCCTGCAAAAAATCGCTGAATTTGAATTATCTGCAACTATATAAAGCCAATCCGCGCATCCTCTCCCTGGGGATGATGCTGGTTTTTTTCTCCAGTTTCGGACAAACCTTTGTGGTTTCGCTCTACATTCCGGAATTCATGGACGCCTTCGGCATTACTGCCAGCGGATTCAGCAGCCTGTATGCCGTGGCCACCTTGTCAAGTGCCGCCACCCTGATCTTTGTGGGAAAAAAGATCGACCACATTCCACTGAAACGTTTTGCTCTCTTTGTGGTCTCAGGTATCCTTGTGGCCTGCCTTATTGCTGCCGCAGCATGGCACCTGGTGGTGTTGTTCTTCGGGATCTACACCATGCGACTCTTCGGACAGGGTTTGCTGATGCACACAGCCATGACCACCATGTCGCGATACTTCACCCGGGCACGCGGAAAGGCCCTGAGCATTGCCGCCCTTGGCTTCCCCCTGGGTGAGGCGGTCTTTCCCATCCTGGTAGCCAGCAGCATCGGACTGTTCGGATGGCGTGAAACACTCATCCTGAGTGCTGTACTCATTGGCACCGTACTGATTCCCTTTACGATGGTTTTCCTCAGTCACATAAACCGGAACCGTATTTACGAGGGTCAGTCGGAAGCCGAGTCGCGCAAGGCATCCGAAGAAGAAAAATCACAGAGACTATGGAAACAGCGTGAAGTGTTCCGCACTCCATGGTTCTACCTCTTTGCTCCCACCGTTTTTCTGGTGGGGTTTCTGCAAACCAACCTTTTCTTTTTTCAGACCTTCATTGCAG
>PWGY01000044.1 GCA_003554665.1 Bacteroidales bacterium
CAAGGTTGATCATGGCCACTGCAAGGGCGATTTCGATGGCATGTATCCACGGAATGAACACAAAAGTCAGGATCACCCCGCCGGCAATGGTTCCCAGGGTTTCAAAAATATACACCCTGGCTATGCTTAGCGCACTGCTGTCATGGGTTTGTTTGCCTGTGCCTGAATACAGATAATAAAGCTGGCAGCCTGAGGTGAACAGTGCCCCATGCAAAAGGCTGACCGGCAGGAGTGCCACAAATGAAACGGCGAACATGACCAGAATGCCCACCCCTTCGCCCGGCATCAGCGGCAGGAACTCCCTGAATATACGGGTTGCGTAAATGGCTGCCAGGAAAAAAGCGGTGAAAAGCACAGTGACCAGGATAAACAAACCCAGTTTGCGTTTGCTGCGTGAAATTTTCCTTCCCAGGAAATGTGCCCCGGCAGATTCAATTAGCAGCCAGTTGGCCAGGATCACCCCGATGGAAAGCTCGTTGCCCTGAAAGGCCATCAGCAGCTCACGCAATAGTACGATCTCTGCGACAAAGCCGCTGAAGCCCATGATGATGATCGCCAGGGTGATCTTTTTATGCATAGATGTGTGTTTTAATGTTTTTTGATGATCAGGGGGATGCATGATATGGGCATCCGGGGCATCCGGGGCATACCGTCTGCATCCTCCGGTAAAGGCCTCGTCACGCCCAGAGACCGTAAATCTCATGCCCGCATGACTTGCAGCGGCCGTTTTCCATGTTCTTGCTTTCCACATAAAAATGGGTGCGATGTATCAACTGCTCCTGACAGCGCGGGCAAAATGTGGAATTGTATCTGTGGCCGGGCACATTTCCGATGTACACATATTCCAGGCCTGCATCCCGGGCGATCTCAGCACATTTTTCCAGGGTGTCCACGGGGGTCGACGGCAGGTTGGTGAGCTGATAGGTGGGGGAGAACCTGTTGAAGTGGACCGGTATTTCTGTACCCAGTTCATCCCCGACCCAGGCAGCCATCTCACCGATCTCACCGGGGTCGTCGTTCAGTGTGGGGATGACAAGGTACACAATCTCCAGGTGCTTGCCTTCCTCCCGGATCACCTTCAGGGTTTGCAGCACCGGATCCAGCCTGGCAGATGAAACCTCACGGTAAAACTCATCGGTGAATGCCTTGAGGTCAACGGTCACCCCATCCATGTGCTGCAGGAGTTCCCTGAGGGGCTCCTCGCGCATATAGCCGTTGGTATGGAACAGGGTATTCAGGCCTTCCCGTTGGGCATGCCGGGAAATGTCGTACATGTATTCATAAAATATGGCCGGTTCGTTGATGCTGTGAGATATTGACCTGGTGCCCCTGCTTTTGGCCATCCTGACAATCTCCTGGGGGGAGTACTCGCGGGGGGTGATCTCGTCAGGGCCGCGTTGCGAAGTTTGCCAGTTGTGGCAGTGCCTGCACCTGAAGTTGCATGAAGCGGTAAAGACACACAGGTTGTGGTGCCCCGGGAACATATGGTGCATCGGCTCTTTTTCGATGGGATCAATCTGCAATCCGGCCACACTTCCGTAAACCAGGGTGTACAGCCGCCCTCTTGCGTTTTCCCTTACCCTGCAAAACCCCTTTTCTCCGTTGGAGATGGTACACCGGTGATGGCAAAGGTCGCAGCGTACCCTGTTACCATCAAGGGTGGTGTAATACCTTGCCTCGGTATTCATGCGGCCGGATGACGGGGTTTCCCGCAGGGAGCCGGGATCCCCCGGGGAGGTTGGTTCCGGCCCCGTCATTGGATGTGCGGCAGCCGTCCCGTTCAGCAGGTGGCTGACTCCTCTGAGTGGCAGGCACCCCAGGGAGGCCAGTGCAAGACTTCCTGTAATGGCTTTTTTGATGAAATCCCTTCTGTTGGTATGATGGCTCATGGGATGAAAAATTTGGTTGATTTTTGCGGGGGTTATTTCCAGACACCATTGACTGCATATCCGCAATATGAACACTTGCCCTCTTTGACCTTATTGCTCAGAATGGCAAAGCCTGATCTTTGGATCAACTGTTCACTGCAATGCGGACAATAGGTGTTGTTATAATCGTGGCCAGGCACATTGCCAAGGTAAATATACTCCAGCCCGCAGTCAAAGCCTGTCTCAGCGGCCTTCTCCAGTGTGTCCAGCGGGGTTGAGGGCAGGTCGGTTAACCGGTAGGAGGGGGAGAACCTGCTGAAATGGACGGGCACCTGGCTTCCCAGGGTTCCCACGATCCATTTGCACATCTCACGGATCTGATCCACATCATCGTTGAGGGTAGGTACCACCAGGTTGACAATCTCAAAATATTTGCTTTCCTCTTTCAGAACCTGCAGGGTTTGCTTCACGGGCTGCAGGCGGCCGGAAGCCACACTGGCATAAAAGGAATCGTCAAAGGCTTTGAGGTCTATTTTGACGGCATCCAGCTGCTGAACAAGCTTGCGCAGGGGCTCCGGGTTGATGTAGCCGTTAGACACCATGCTGGTTTTTATTCCCTGCTCCCTGGCCAGTACGGAGATGTCGTACATGTATTCGTAAAAGATGGTGGGTTCGGTGTAGGTAAAGGAAATGGAGTCCATCCCACGGCGGAGGGCTTCGCCCACAATTTGGTCCGGATCCATATCATATTCACGAACCTGCCCGGGCTCTGACTGGGAGATCTGCCAGTTGTGACAGTAGGTGCACCTGAAATTGCATCCCACCGTGGCGATACAGAGTCTTTGATGCCCCGGGATAAAGTGATAAAGGGGTGCTTTTTCTATGGGGCCTGTATTGACTGAGCAAGGGCTGCCATAAACCATGCTGTAAAGTGTTCCGCCGAGGTTTTTCCTTACGCGGCACAAGCCGGTTTCCCCTTCATGAAGTTCGCATGCATGGGGGCATAGTTCGCAGCGAACCCCTGTGCCGGTAAGTTTCCGGTAAAACATGGCTTCTTTGGCAGGGCTGAGGGAGCCGGCCAGGGCAGAGGTAAGCGGGCCGGAGAAAAACAGTCCGCCCATTGCAGCCATAGCAGCACTTCCGGCCAGGGCTTTCTTTAAAAACGCACGTCTGCAATGGTTCTCCATCGGTTTTCGTGTTTGGCGGAGGCCGTTCCCGGCTTTCCGTCCGGATTACCGGTGATGCAACAGCTGCGGACCGGTTTTCCTGTGCAGGGCCGGCCAGGCAACCTCCTGATTACCGGGCCACCCTTCTAACAAAAATAATGAAAACAGGGGAGAGTTAAAACAGGTTTCCATCTTCCACTACGAACTCCAGCGTTTCGCCATCGTAGCGATAATGGCAGGCGGATGCATCCAGTATGATTTCTCCGTTTTGGCGGGGCCGGAAAACCACCTGGCCGGTGTCAAAACGAAAAAGGTAGATGTCTCCTTCTTTTTCAATGATCAGGTTTTCCCCGATTGCCTCATGGTTTTTCACCAGTTTCCGGCTGTAGTGAAAGCGTGAAATGTTTAGCCAGCCTATTTTGCGTACCTGGCTGTTTTCAAGGAAGTAAAGGTGGCCTCCGATGCCTCCGTGTTCGTCAGATGCATTCGTCACAATGATCAGGGGAGAGGTTCGTACAGGGGTGTGGGAGTCCTTGTCCAGCTCATGGGAAGGGAGAAAGCCGGCGTTGGTATGCCTGAACACGTCAGCCTGCAGGCTTAGGGCGTTAGGGTAGGCGGGTGATGCATAAAGGAATTCGTTTTGCTGGTTCAGGACAAAAAGGCGCAGGCCGGGATCTAATGGTGCGTCCTGATCTTCTGCCGGTGCGTCCTGATCTGCTGCCGGCGCGTCCCGGTCTTCTGCCGCTGCGTCCTGATCTGCCGCTTTGCCGGGGTCATGGTATTTGCCTCCCACAAAATAGTAATCGGAAAAAGGCTCATCCATGCGAAACCACAGTTCGATATTGTCATAATCAAGTTCCTGAAGTTCCGGTAGTTCATACGGGTCAGTTTTATGTTTTCCTTCTTCCGGCGTTTGGAAAATGTCCTGTTCTAAGCCCTTCAAAATTGCTTCTGCAGTATCTGCCGGTAGTTGACGGGGATATGTTTCAAGGATGGTGTCGCTGAGGGCGGCTGTGAGGCTTGTGTCTGCAGGGGCAAAACGGGCCCGGAGGGTCAGGTCTCCATCCACAACAATGGTGTGGAGGGAATCTTCAGATGTTTCAGTTCCCCACCCTTCCCAGCGTGCAAACCGGTAGCCGGGGTCGGGAACTGCCCTGAGGGTGATGGTGTCTCCGGCGGGGTAGGAGCCTTGTCCATTTACCCGGCCGTTTTGGGCAAGGGCCATAATGTGGTGACCGTGGCCATCGAAGATGGTCC
>PWGY01000180.1 GCA_003554665.1 Bacteroidales bacterium
AGAATGCACCCCTGCACTCACAATGATGTCTTCGGGCTGAAGATCCCCTTTGACAAGAGCGTTTCCGGATGATTCAATGCGAATGAGCTCCACTGCTCTTCCGTAAACCCTTTGCTCTTCCGGGTCGATCACCCAAACCATATTATGCTCCCCTTGTTCAAACACAGCAGGAGCAGGAAGGGAAAAAAGGACTTCTGCTTGCTCCCTGTATTCAATGACAAGTTCTGCATTCATGCCGGGCAGCAGAACGGCATCCGCTTCAGAGCGGATATCAAAAAATGCCGGATAAAGACCATTGGTATTGGCTTGTGAGATCACAGTCCTTAACTCCAAAGGAAACCGGCGATCCGGATAATGGGCGGAAATTAAATAAAAATCATGGTACGCTTCATGCCTGAGGTAAGTCTCAGCTGCCAGATGGGCTACAATTTGATATTCCCCCGGATCAGCGACCGATATAACAGGCATTCCGGCATCAACCACCTCTTGTTCTGAAAAAAAGGTTTTGACCACCTGTCCATCAAAAGGTGCGATGAGCCTGGTGTCTTCCATGGCATTTTGGTGAACCCTGAGCTTTGATTCAACCTGACTAAGGGTCGCCACTGCTTTCTCATACTCATCCTCAGACACCCTGCCCTTATCATGTAACGCGGTGATGCGTTCGGTGGTCGATTTAACCATATTGTATTGATCCTCGGCGGCATCCAGCTGAATCTGATAGTCACGGGGGTCAAGGGCGGCCAGTAAATCGCCCTGCCTGAAGTAGTCCCCTTCTTCTACAAACATACGGGATATGGGGCCCGGAATCCGGAAGGAAAGCCTCGCCTCTTTGCGTGCCTCCAGACTGACAGGATAGTTATGTGAAACGACAGGGTGGCGCACCTCAGGACTTGTGGTTTTCACCGGCTGCAGCTCTTCCTCTGCCGTCGGTCTCTCTGTGCACGAGGTTGTCAGCACCAGTATGCAAATTAAACAGGCAAAGATCCTTTTCATTCTGATGAAATGTTTAACTCAAAAAAATACATGTTGTACCATCAAATATACAACAAATATGATGTCATTCAGCGATGAGCCGGGCATTGAAGCATAATTGTCATTGCAGTAAATAATCCTGCAAAATATTGCGGCAAGCATTTGAATATTCCCTATAAATTTTTATTTTTACATGAATCATCCGGCAAGGCAGGTAAAAGGGGTGGCCAGGGTCTTCTGATCAATACCAGAAACGGGATTGTACTTAACTGCCATCTTTGCCGATTCACAAGTCAGATGACAGGACAAGCTATTTACTCACCAAATTATTCGGACATGAACATCAAAGAAAGGGTTACCAACATTATTGTGAAGCCAAAAGAAGAGTGGGTAAGCATTGAGAAAGAACCCCCCTCCACCAGAGATTTACTTACAGGCTACCTGTTGATCCTTGCACTGATTCCTGCAATAGGGAACCTGATCGGATACTGGTTGGTCGGTTATCCGCAAATTTACGGTGGGTATGCAGGGGGGTCTTTTGCCCTTGGTCTGCGGCAGGCGATTATTGCTTACATATCACCGGTTATTACTGCCTACGTGGCAGCCTATATCATCAATATGCTGGCCAGCAGTTTTGACTCCAGGCAGGATTTCAGGAGAGCCATGCAGCTGGTGGTATACTCCCTGACCCCTTCTTTGGTAGCCGGTGTATTTATGATCATTCCCCAGTTGAGTATTCTTTCGATGCTGGCAGGTCTTTATGGACTGTTTATTCTATATCTTGGGGTAAAACCGATGATGAAAACTCCTGAGGGGAAGGTTACAGGGTATTTCGTGGTCAGCTTACTGGTAATCATTGTCGCTACCATCCTTATCAGCGTGTTGCTATCCTCCATCCTGATCGGACAAAGGATGGTTTACTGACGGGCATTGACAACCGTTTTTTCATCTTGATTCAAAAAAAGGGGGCATGACAAATCATGCTCCCCTTTTATATGAATTATTCAAAATCCAGTGTACCCGGATTGGTTATCACGATTATTCCATAAATTCAACGAAGTGGGCTGTGAGGGTAACCTCCTCGTCCGGCATTGTAAACTCAGTTTCCTCTTCTGAACTCACCACCACACCACGTTCGTCATCTGTCCAGTGAAGGAACTGATAGCCTTCATTTGCCTCGGCCTCAATGGTGACTTCATCACCAGGCATATACTTACCCTCACCTTCAACTTCTCCTGCTTCTTCAGGTGAAACAATCAGGGTAACTTTAAAGCCATCGGGATCTTCAACGGATGATGGATTACCGGCTTGCAGTGTACTCTGCTGTCCCGAACCGGCAAAAGCCAGGATACCTAAAATAAACAGTGCGGCCATCAGGACAGATAGTGTTTTTGGATAACTGCCCGATACAATCTTGAGTCGTCTCATAATTTCCTCCGTTTTTTTGTGTAACAATGGTTTGGGCTGGTATCTGTAATGCTATCATGCATTTGTCTGACAGCATCTGAGCGTATCAACCCAGGCACTTAAAAACAAATCTCCGGAAAAATGAGCAACTATCCAAAACTAAACTGCTAATATATAACAGTTTAACAAAAATAAACATTTTTTTAGAGTCCAAAAGGGGGTGCATTCACGACTCAGGTCGTTGTTTCAGGTGCAGCCGGTGTCTTGTCTGAGTAAGAGTCAATGATGAGAGAAATGGCTCCGTCACCCGTCACATTGCATGCGGTGCCAAATCCATCCTGTGCCATATAAAGGGCCAGCATCAAACCCTGTTGTGCTTCAGAAAACCCGAGAATGGAAGACATCAGGCCAAGGGCTGCAACCACTGCCCCACCGGGGACACCCGGAGCAGCAATCATGGTTACGCCAAGCAACATGATAAAAGGAAGGAAATTCCCGAATTCAGGGGTGCCGGACCCCAGCACGATCACAGCCACGGAACAGGCCACCAGCGTAATGGTACTTCCTGCAAGGTGAATGGTTGCAGACAAAGGCACCACAAACTCGGCAATCCGCTCAGAAACCCCGTTGGACTTGGCACTTCGCAGGGTAATGGGAATGGTAGCAGCACTCGACATGGTTCCGAGCGCCGTGGTATAGGCAGGGATCATGTTCTTCAACGCCCTGAGCGGATTTTTGCCGGTTCTGGTGCCGGCAATGGTAAACTGAATCAGCAGATATCCCAGATGCATCAACAGAATCAGCAGAAACACCTGGCCAAATACGCTCAGTGTCTGAAAAGCCTCGCCCGTGGCAGCCATATCGGCAAATATTCCGGCAATGTGGAAAGGCAGAAAAGGTATAATGATTCCTTTAATGACCATCACCACAATGGCACGGAACTCCTCCATCACATGGAATAGTTTGTTCTGGTCTTTTTCATGCCGCAGCGCATTAATCCCAAGTCCGAAAATAAAGGCGGTAACCAGAGCGGTCATAACCCCCATGATCGGGGGAATGTCAAGTGCAAGAAAAGGCTCCAAACCTGTTGCGGTGGCATCACCGGTTGCACCACCATCAATGACCAGGGGAATAATTGCCATGGAAATAAAAAAGGCGGCGATGCCTGCTGCCAGTGTCGACAGATAGGCAAGTCCTGCTGTACCGGCAAGGAGTTTTCCGGCTTTGGAGCCAAGTTCCGCAATTCCCGGAGCAATAAAACCGATAATGATCAGGGGTACAATATAACTCAACATCTCCCCGAAAATATGGCTGAATGTATATAAGATTCTGCCTACCCATTCAGGGAGAAACAATCCGATTAAAATTCCGAAAACAATCCCAAGGATTAAACGGGGTAACAAACCAACTTTTTTCATAAACAAATTTTTAGTAATCTTGCATAAATACTGATAGCCAAGAAAGCATCCAGCCTGCAATTTTAAGGGTAACATTACCAATGCAAATTGCCTGACCGGAAGGCCAATGCAATTCGCCTGCAATAATACAAAATATGACAGATATTCCCATCATGAAAACATATTTTGGAGCAAAGAAGACCGAACCGCACATCCAGGCAGATACTTACCACAAATATCTGCATGATGTCACAGCCAGCTACCTCATTGTCAAAATTTTGCTTGCCCTTGTTATTCTTGGTTATTTCGTAATATCTGATCTTTATATTACCGGATACCCTCATTCGGTTTTCACAAGGTTATTGCCCATCGGTATTGCCGTGAGCTTACTCCTTTACCATCTCCAAACCCGCGAAAACAGGCCTGTCAAAACCAAGCTGTATAACCTTTTTCTTCTCAGCGTCACACTAATGATGTACGCAAAAAGTCTGCTTCATATTGAAGATCCGGATTAT
>PWGY01000204.1 GCA_003554665.1 Bacteroidales bacterium
GGGATGGACATAATCATTTCGCAACTTTTCCAGGGCCTTATCTTCCAGTGGTTCCATTCCGTCGGGCGCAAGACTGATGATCGTTTTGGGCCACTTTTGCGCAAATCCTTTTGTTCCGCTCAGAAGATGGATCCTGCTGTAAGGCCTGGGGCTTGTAATATCATGCTGCAGAACAATGCTTTTTCCTTTTTCGGTGCGTATCAGGGATGTGTTCATGTCTCCGTTTTTATAGTCCTTACGGGCATATTCCGATTCCGGACCGTATTTTTCTGCGGCATACTGTTTCAGGGCAAACGGAGCGGTCGACATGGACACCATATAATCAAAGCGATCACCGCGGTGTATATTCATGCTGTGGCACAATGGGCCAAGGCCGTGTGTGGGGTAGAGGTTGCCGTTTTTCCTTTCGTGGTACTTCAGGCGCCACATGTTCCAGTAACCATTCTCGGTGTCGAGGATGAGGTTCTTGAGGTCGTGGATATAGGCACCCTCCGCATGGTTGATCTCGCCCAGTAACCCATGTTGCACCATATTTAGTGTGGTCATCTCAAAATCACCGTAGTTGCAGTTCTCAAGCTGCATGCAGTGCTTTCTGGTTCGTTCGGCTGTATCCACGAGTTTCCAGCAGTCCTCAATGGTGGTGGCGGCAGGAACCTCAATGGCCGCGTGTTTGTCGCACTCCATGGCATACACGGCAATCGGAACATGGAGGTCGTAGTGGGTGGAGATATAAACGAGGTCAATGTCTTCCCTTTCACATATCTGCTTCCAGTCTTCCGCCCCGGTAAAGGTGTCTACTGGTTTCATTCCGAAACTTTGCATGATATGCTGTGCCCGCCTTACTTTTTCCTCATCGATATCACAAAAAACCTTGATTTCGGCTCCTTCAATATGCAAAAAACGTTTGATGGTGCTGTTCATGCGCATCCCCAATCCTACAAAAGCGATACGCACATTGTCGATGGGTTCGCATCGTAGTTCAATGGCGTGTTGCTGGCCTGGTTTGCGTGGTGGTTCCGGGAAAAGTTTTGCCGGGAGATGCTGGGTCATATCGTAATAGAGTCTGGTTTGGTTTTTTAAAGTTTTGTGCGTTTTATGGGTGCTGACCGTGATGCTGCAAGATCTTTTTGGTAGCCCTGGTGCTGCAAGGACCGGATTTCCTATATTGCTGCAAAATTCTGTTAACCCGGGGTGTTGCCGTCCGGACTATGCTGGTTGTACCCACTGTCTTTGTGGGCTTGAAGTGCACCACCGTGATGCTGCCGTGCGGCTTATGCTGGTTTTAACCTGCAAGGAATTTAACCGGTGATGTGATCCGGACCGGACTCCGGAAAAACAACTTTGGGCATTAAGCTGCCCAAAGTTGTTACAATCACCAATCAACAAACAACATGATTAATTATCATCCGAACTGTAATAAGTTACGGTTTCAAGCTCATTCCATGCACCCCTGGTAAAGTCAGGGAATTTCACGGGCATGCCCTGATTTTCGGTAGAAACCCGGGATAATTCAATAACAGCTGACCATTCTGCTGCATCATATACATCCTGGTCAAGCGGTAATCCGTGGTGCAGGCAGTAGATCAGGCGGTAATCCATGATGAAATCCATGCCACCGTGTCCACCTACCTCGCGTGCCACTTCACCCACCTCGGTAACAATGGGGTGCTCGTATTTTTCCAGCAGTTCCTGCATTTCATCATCCGGGATGAAGCCATGACCCTGTCCGTCAATGGTTATTCCCGGGCTGGGATACTTCCTGGCAAACGCATCAGTGCCGCTGATCAGGTGAATGCGGTCGTAGGGACGGGGGCTGACCACGTCGTGCTGTAGCTTGATGGTTTTCCCTTTTGCGGTTTTAATGATGGATGTGTTGATGTCGCCTTTGGCATATTCTGCCTGTGCATATTCGGAATCTTCTCCGAATTCTTCTTTGGCATATTGTGTCAATCCAAACTGGTCGCTGGAAAGTGAAACCATGTATTCCATCCTGTCGCCGCGGTGAATATTCAGAATATGGGCCAGTGCCCCAAGTCCGTGCATCGGGTAGAGGTTGCCGTCAAATTCTTTGTTATGACGGAGCCGCCACATATCCCAGTAGCCATCTTCCTCTGCAAACATCAGCGATCGCAGATCATGGATATAGGCACCTTCCACATGAACAATCTCACCGAAGAAGCCTTGCTGGGCCATGTTCAGGGTGGCCAGTTCAAAGAAGTCATAATTGACGTTTTCAAGCATCATCATATGCCGGCGGGTCTTTTCAGCGGTGTTGACCAGCTCCCAGGCTTCTTCTATGGTCAGGGCTGCAGGGATCTCTGTGGCCACATGTTTTCCCTGCTCCATGGAGTAAACGGCAATGGGGGTATGCAGATCCCAGTGGGTGCAAATGTAGATCAGATCCACGTCATCGCGTTCAGCAATGGTTTTCCAGTCGTCCGCACCTGTGTACGCGTCTGCTTCAGGTCTGCCCATATCTTTCAGGGTTTGCTGTGCCTGCTCCACACTTTCCGGTACCACATCAGCCAGGGCCACGATCTCTGCTTCCTCGATAAAACTCAGCCGGCGTACGGCTCCCTGACCACGCATCCCAAGTCCGATAATGGCCACACTGACCGTATCAATGGGATCAGCCGTTAGTTCCAGGACATGATCCTGTCCTTCAGGACGTGGTGGGGTGGGGAATACTTCCACAGCCTCAAAGGCTTGATCGACCCCCGGTTGTCCGGGTGAATTGCAGGCTGTCATGCTGAAAGCAACCAGGGCCACCATCAGAATTCGAAGGCTTAAAATTGATTTTTTCATTGAATTGTTTGTTTTATTGTTAATAATCATTTATCCTAAAATACGGTAAAAAACCAAAAGTCCGCACATCTAGGCCGGATTCCAAAGATTCCCGGGGTATATTCCTTCACTGACCCGTTCATTGATACACTCCATGGCCATGAACTTGTCTTTGTAGTAGGTAACCCCAAACCACTGTGCATTGCAGTGAAGCACTTCCACGTCCGCTTCTTTTTTCCTGATCAGTTCATCCACCAGGAAAGGGATGTATGCCTCTGTTTTCAGTTCCTGTGCGTGGGCTTTCAGGAAAGTGATGAGCCTGTTCTCGAGATGGGTGAATATATCCGGGGTAAATCCCCAGAAATTCATCGATACCGTGGCCTCCGGGTTCAGAAATTTTATCTGCCCTTCGTGGTTGTTGGTTATTTTTCCACCCGCATCCCGCGAAATATTGGTATGCTCTTCCACCTGTTCCAGTATTGCTGCCGGTTTTTTTGTACGGTCAGGATCAGAGACCCTTGAGTGTTCTTCCCCTTTTTTCGGGCTGTTTTCACTGACTGTGCAAATGCCCCGGGATACGCTGCCGTGTTCACTCAGGGTGTTTTTCAACTTATAACCCACCATGGCATATCGCCCCTTGTCCTGTTTGCTTCGTTGCTTCAAAAAGTCTGCCATGACAGCAAACGACTCACGGCCGTAGAAATCATCTGCATTGATTACCGCAAAGGGCTCGCTGATCAGGTCTCTGGCTACCCAGATGGCATGTGTGGTGCCCCAGGGTTTGGTTCTTTCCCTGTTGTATTCAATCCCGGGCGGAATGTTGTCCATTTCCTGAAAGGCAAGCTGAATTTCAGCCTTGTCTTCCAGTTTGTTAACGAACATTTCCCTGAACTCTTTCTCAAAACTGCGGCGGATCACAAAGACGATCTTGGTGAACCCGGCCCTGAGTGCATCGTAAATGGAGTAATCCATAATGGTCTCACCGGAGGGGCCCAGATGATCCAGTTGTTTCATCCCTCCGTAGCGGCTTCCCATGCCTGCGGCCAGTACAAGAAGTGTCGTTTTCATGTTAGTGACGTTTGACCCCTTCGGGGTCAGGAGGGTATGGTGGCCCTCCTGTGTTAGTAGCTTGTGATCCCTTCGGGATCAGGAGGTGTGTTGGTCCCCCTGTGTTAGTAACGTTTGACCCCTGCGGGGTCAAATATTACTAACCAACAACCTCCCGGCCCGTTTACCCGGCAATTGGCAGCTTTCCCATCACTTATCCCATGAGAACCAACAACTGTCAGCGCGCAGCGCTGACCAACCAACAACCAAGGGTGCGCAGCACCCGTTAACCGGAGGCGCGAAGCGCCGACTAACCGGAGGGGGCGATAGCCCCCGACAAACCAACAACCTCTCAGCCCCGTCCGGCGTTCATGGGCTACCCCCACAGTCCCCATCCCATGAGAACCAACAACCAGAGGCTGCGAAGCTCCCGACCAACTATTCTTTCATCCA
>PWGY01000062.1 GCA_003554665.1 Bacteroidales bacterium
ATGCTTGACAGGCATGAGGTCGCTGGTTCGATTCCAGCACGTCCCACAACCAAAGCCACAGCGGCAATTGCTGTGGCTTTTTTCTTAAGGTCACCCACCATGAAAAAAGTATTGCTGTTTCTCCCAAAAGGATTTGAAGAGCTCGAAGCCACCGCCTTCATCGATGTCATGGGCTGGAGCAGGGCCCACGGAACCACACTGGTTGCCCTGCATACCACGGGCCTGCGTGATACAGTTACCAGTGCCTGGGGATCAGGCTTGATGCCTTCTCTGCCGTTCACTGGCTTAAGTGCGGGGGATTATGACGCAATGGCCATCCCGGGAGGTTTTGAAAATGCCGGTTATTATGAGGATGCGTTTGATGAAAGGGTTCTTGAATTAATCAAAGCATTTAATGATCAGCAAAAACCTATTGCATCTGTCTGTGTGGGCGCATTGCCATTGGCAAAAGCAGGGGTGCTGGTAAACCGCCCGGCCACCACCTATGCCCTTCCGCACGGAGAAAGAAGAAAGCAGCTGGCAGACCTCGGTGCAATCGTAAAAGACCTTCCCCTGGTCACCGACAGGAATATCATCACCTCAGAAGGTCCGGCCACAGCCATAGATGTAGCCTTCAGTCTGCTTGAAATGCTAACCGATACAGGCAATGTACAAAAAGTAAAGAAGTACATGCGGTTTGGTCGGGGCTAACTGTTCGGAGGCTTCGCCTCCTCCGGTTGACGGTTCTCATGGGATGTGTGATGGGAAAGCTGCCTGTGGATTCGGAAACGGCACATGTGGTTGTTGGTTCTCATGGGCAAAGAACTTTGCAAGTAGCCCTTAGACCGTGGCCGGAGCCAGGCGGTTGTTGGTTAACCTGAATAAATCCCATCATTTTTTTTGAACAAAACACCCAGAGGCAATGTTTATCTATTAAAGCATTAAAGTACCTTATTTCTTATAACTAAAACAATCACACAATGAGCCAGTTTTCGCACAGCACCAAAATTCATTTCAGCAAAAATATTGACTACGCAGAAAACGGGATCGTCAGCAAGCGCGTCCTGGAAAAATCCACCGGCAACATTACCCTGTTTGCCTTTGACAAGGGCCAGAAACTCAGTGAGCACTCCGCTCCTTTCGACGCCCTGATCCAGGTTACAGAAGGCAAAGCCACCATCACCATCGACAAAAAACCGTTTCTGCTGGAAGCCGGAGAAAGTATTATTATGCCGGCTGATGTTCCGCATGCAGTCAATGCCACAGAAAAATTCAAGATGCTTCTGACCATGATCAAAGGATAATCTGCCGGAAGACTGCCTTCTGTCAACATCTATTATCAGGATTTTCTTAAATTCGGGGCTGTGTTTAACCCAGATGAAACATAGCACCCATGTCAATTCTTATTGCAAGTCCCGGAAAAAACCTGAACAGGTGGGTTGAGGCCCTGAAAGAAGCCGATCCGTCTGTTCCGGTTTTTCTCCCTGAGCAGGTAACAGATCCTGGTGATATAACATTTGCCCTGGCCTGGAATCACCCGCCGGGGTTCTTTAGCAACTATCCCAATCTTGGTGCCATTTCCTCATTCGGAGCAGGGGTTGATCACCTGATAAAAGACCCGCAAATCCCGGAAAAGGCAACCATAACCAGGATCATCGACCCTCTTCTTTCGGGCGACATGGCCGAGTTTGCGCTGGCCGTTGTATTGAAGCACATGCGCGGGCTGACACGCTACTGCCGCTACCAGGGAAAAAGTCAATGGAAAAAACACAGCTACCTGCGCGTCAAAAATGTAAGCATCGGCATCATGGGAACCGGAATGATTGGCCATCAGGTCGCCAACTACCTGCTAAAAGCCGGATTCAGGGTTTCCGGATGGGGAAGGACGCCGGGCCGTGAAACTGCCTACAGGAAGTATTCAGGAAAGGATCAGCTTGACACCTTTCTTAAAGGATGCCATATCCTGATCTGCCTGCTGCCACTCACCAGCGCCACCCACGGTATCATCAACAATCATTTGCTGAAAAAGCTTCCTGAAGGAGCCCACGTAATTAATCTCGGCCGTGGTGCCCATGTGGTGGATGCTGAGCTGATTCGATGCATCGATGAAGGCCACATAAGCGGTGCCCACCTTGATGTTTTCGATCCGGAACCATTGCCGGAAGGTCACCCTTTCTGGGATCACTCAAAAATTGACATAACCCCTCATGTGGCCAGCCTGACTGATCCCCGTTCAGTGGCCGGACAGGTAATGGAAAATTACCACCGGCTCAAAAACGGTGAGCCACTGATCAACACTGTGTCAAAAGAACTGGGGTATTAAAGCAGTCAATAGCAAACAGCCATCCATGAATTGTCAAACAGTTAACAACCAAAAAACAATATGATCTCATTCAAAGGCATCTTTCCTCCCCTACCCACTTCTTTTGATGAAAAAGAAAACCTTGCTCCCAGGAAAATCCGGGACAACATTGCAGCGCTGAGCAGCCACCCACTCGCGGGCTTCCTGGTACTCGGATCCAATGGCGAACTGGTAATGCTTTCAGAGGAAGAAAAATTGAAAACCTATCATGCAGCCAGAGAGGCCATCCCAGCGGAAAAGATCATGCTGGCCGGAACAGGCGGACAATCAACACGCGAAACCATCCGGCTTACCAGAGAGGCTGCCCGTGCCGGTGCAGACGCCGCATTGGTACTTCATCCTTTTTACTACAAGGGCCTTATGAACAAGAAGGCATTGGTGAATTATTATCACGCGGTGGCGGAATCATCGGAAATTCCGGTGCTGATCTACAATATGCCAGCCAACAGCGGCATGGACCTGGGGGCAGAGATGATCCTGGAAATTGCCTCCCATCCGAACATTGCAGGGCTGAAAGATTCCGGAGGGAACCTGGCCAAAATGAGTGAGGTTACCGGACAGGCAAAACCCGGATTCCAGGTGCTGGCCGGATCTGCAGGTTTTCTACTCCCTGCACTTTCTTCAGGGGCAATTGGCGGCATCCTGGCATTGGCCAATATTGCCCCTGAAGCATGCACAGGGATTTACAATTATTTCCGGCAGGGAGCAATGGACAAAGCACTGAAACTACAGCAGCAAATGATCCGGCCCAACACCGCTGTTACAAGGCAATGGGGCGTTCCTGCCCTGAAGGCCGCCATGGATCACCTGGGGCTTTACGGAGGTCCGGCACGTCATCCCATCCTTTCCCTTGACCCGGATACCAAAAACAAACTCATTGAAATCATTCAACAAGCAGGCATTAAGCCCAACCTGTCTGTCAACAAATGACCGGGCATGCCTTACAGCACCTTTGCCAAACAATCCGCTGACCGGAAACCAAAAAATAACCAAATAAACAATAAACCAACAACCATGACCACCATGACCACCAACAGAAAAACCCTGATGATTCCCGGACCCATCGAATGCGAAACCAATGTACTTCAGGCCATGGGCGAACCACCCAAAAGCCATACCGCACCGGATTTTATCAAAGCTTTTGGCAACTGCCTGAATATGATGAAGGAAATTTGGATGTGCCCGTCGGGACAGCCTTTCCTTGTGGCCGGAACAGGAACCCTGGCCATGGAGATGGCCGCAGCCAATCTCATTGAAGAAGGCGACAGGGCCCTGGTGATCTCCACAGGCTATTTCGGAAAACGGTACGCCGACATTCTTGAACGACACGGAGCACAGGTTACCATACTGGAAGCCCCTTTGGGAGATACTGTAAAAACATCCGACATTGATGCCGTGTTGCAGCAGAATAATTACAAACTGATGACATTTACCCATGTGGATACTTCAACGGCCGTAATGGTCGATCCGGCATCCATGGGAGAGCTGGGCCGCAAACACAATGTGCTTACCGTACTGGATGGAGTGTGCTCAGTAGCCGGAGAAGAGATCCGTCAGGAAGAATGGGGGATTGACATCGTATTGACAGCTTCCCAGAAAGCCATCGGCGTTCCGCCGGGGCTGGCCCTGCTGGTAGCCTCACCAAAAGCCATGGAGGCCTGGGAGCTTCGTAAAACCCAGGTACGCAGCTATTATGCCGACTGGAGCAACTGGCTGCCCATTATGGAAGCTTATACAGCAGGGAAGCCCGCTTACTTCGGAACACCTGCCGTAAGCCTGGTAATGGCCCTTGAAGCCGGATTGAAAAACATTCTTGAGGAAGGGCTGGAGGAGCGATTCGACCGCCATAAACAGACCGGAAAAGCTTTCCGGGAAGCCATGAAAGCACTGGGCTTAACCCTTATTCCAAAAAATGAATCAGTAGCCGCCAATACACTTTCAGCGCCCTATCTTCCGGAAGACGTCATGCTGCCTGATTTCATGCAGGCCATGGGAGATGCGGAAGTGATTATTGCCGGGGGATTGCTGCCGGATATCAAAAGCCTTTATTTCCGCGTCGGACACATGGGGTCAGTGGCACATACCGACCTGATGAACACCGTCAGGGGCATTGCACGTGCACTGAACCAGTGTGCCCACAAAGCCAATGAAGATGACGGGGTACTCGCCATTGAAAATATAATGACCAGGTAAATCAACTCCTTAACAAAATCCACCATTATGAAAAAGAGACTTTTATTATTCAAGGGCCTGTTATCAATGTTCCTGCTTACAGGCTGCGGCCCGGCACCCGATCAGGAATATCAGGAACTATTGGTTGAAAAGATCAATCAGTATGAAGAAGTCACCCTCTCCACCGACCTGTCATGGCTGAATGAAAATGAGCGTGAAATGATCCCCTTCCTTATCGAGGCAGCCAGGGTCATTGACGAAATTTTCTGGTTGCAGTCTTACGGAGACAAAGATGAACTCATGGATCACATAATTGACGAATATGCCCGTGCGTACGCAAGGATAAATTATGGACCCTGGGGCAGGCTTGAGGGGCACACCGCATTTTATCATGGGTTCGACGACAAACCACTGGGGGCCAACTTTTATCCGCACGATATGGAAAGACAGGAGTTTGAGGAGTGGGATGATCCGGACAAAACCAACCCGCATACCCTTATCCGCCGTGACCCTGATGGGGGCCTTATGGCAGTCCCCTACGCAGAAGCCTACGAAGAACTGAACCAGAAGGCGGCAAGGCTATTACGTGAAGCAGCCCGTTTATCTGATTATGAACCCCTTGCCGTGTATTTGGAAAAACGGGCAGAGGCACTGATAACCAACAGCTACTACGAAAGCGACAAGGCCTGGATGCAGATGCGTGACAACAATATTGATTTTGTGATAGGACCTGTCAATACGGGTGAGGATCGAAAGTTTGGGTACAAAGAAGCCCACAGTGCGTACCTGTTGATCAAGGATCTGGAATGGAGCCGACAACTGGAACGTTTTGAGGCCATGTTACCCCAGATGCAGGCAGAGTTGCCTGTTCCCGAAGAGTATAAGCAGGAGAAGCCCGGTGACGACTCCAGGCTTTTCGTGTATGATGCATTGTTTTACGGAGGTCACTGCAATGCCGGCCCGAAAATGATCGCTTTGAACCTGCCCAATGACCCGGCAGTTCAGCAGGAGACCGGAACCAGAAGCATTCAGATCAGGAATGTAATGGAAGCCAAGTTTGATGAAATACTGCTCCCCATCGGAGAAATGATCATTCATGAAGACCAAAAAGATTATGTTACGTTTGACGCCTTTTTTCACCTGACTGCTTTCTATGAAATTGCCGAGGGTCTGAGCATCTCACAAACCATTGATGGAGAAGGGTCTGTAAGAAATGCCTTACGTGAATATTACGGCATTATGGATGCAAACAGTTCTGACATGATCGCGCTGTACCTTCTTTCTTTGCTGCATGAAAAAGGTGAACTTACCGAAAAAGAACTGCACCAGGCCTATGTAACCTCCTTTGCCAGCATTCTCCGATCAAGCAGGTTTGGCACTGCAGGAGCTCATGGTGTTGCCGCAATGATCAGGTTTAACCACCTGAAGAATGCAAATGCTTTCAACCGTTGCCAGGAAACCAACACCTATACGGTCAACTTTGAAAAAATGCAAAAAGCAATTGAGGAAGGTGCTTCCCGGATCATTCAGTTAATGGGTGATGGCAATTATGAAGCCGCCCGTGAAATGGCCGAAACAGATGGCGAAATGTCAGAAACCCTGCAAAAAGATATTGACCGTATCAATGAAAGCGATATTCCTGTTGATGTGGTTTTCAGACAAGGGACTGACTATCTTGATCTTTAGTTAACATCCGAAAAACCGGGCTGAATCATTAGAAAAGTCAGCAAAAAGCATTGCCGGCCGCCAGGAAAAAATATGTATATTTGCCCCGCAAGTTTAAGCAACGTTCATTACAGGGGGAGTTCCAGAGCGGTCAAATGGGGCAGACTGTAAATCTGTTGGCTTTCGCCTTCGGAGGTTCGAATCCTTCCTCCCCCACGCGTTTTCACTCAAAAGGTGACCCTGATTCCGGGTCACCTTTTTTTGTTTCCCGCCTGATTTTTTTTGCTTTCTGTCTGACCAACGGATGACAAAGAACCTGCAGACACGCTAAAACCGGAATCCAAGGGTAAAGCCGACAGCACGTATTCCAAGAATACCACCTCCGACCAACAGGTCCACCCTGTCATCACCAACTTTGGCGGTCAAATCAAGTATCCCGGTGTCAATGTCATTGACCTCTTTCTCAATATCCCGCTTTTCCTGCTCAGTGAGTCCAATATCTTCTGACCCCCTGGCGGCAAACTTGCCGTCAACCGATCCGATAAATGGTCCCAGCAACCACCAGTCAACCGTTATCCGGTTGCGTGCGCGCTGAAAACCAAGCATCAGCCCGCCACCATAATAACTCAAATCACCCGACAACCACAAATCAACCGGTGGTTCGTCATCACGGTCAAACTCAAGTTCGCTGACCGCGTCCCAACTTCCGTAACGGAAAAAAGGTGCCACATAAAACCCATTGGGTGCACCTTTTGAACCGGGGTAAAATCGAATTTCAGGGGTGAGGGTCAGATAGGAAAACTTCGTTTCATCCAAAAACCGATGGGCATTCACCTCTCCCTCATCAACAAATGCATCTTTTATGAACCCGGCAAAAGGGAGTTGTCCTTCAGGCCTGAAATTCACTCCGGCAGAAACCGATAACCGGGGAGTGATGATCCGTTCATACTGCAGCGAAACGCCCGACACCAGGAGTGAGGAAAGGTTAATTTTTACAACATTTTTGTGCTTCGCCATTTCCGGAGCCGTTACCTCATCCGAAAACTGATTCGAAAAAAAGACTCTGTTGCTGGCATTATCAGCAGCAAAAAGCAAACTTCCGGCCGGCAAGCAGCAAATTGTCAAAAAGTACAGGCAAACTGCGATTGGCTTTTTCATGAATCAATCTATTTAGTGATCAAAAACAAACTGAAACTTCAATTGCAGCAAACAAGTTATGGAAATATTTCCATGCAAACAACAGCAGCATTCAATTGGTTCGAATTTATTTTCAGATCTTCTCCTGAATCAAAAAGGTGATGGCCGCTTCGCCTATCGAACAGGTGAATGGAGGTCACTCTCAAACCGCCTGGTTACACCGGTGGCGGGCAAACCATCAGGCTGATATAAAACTAATTGAACATGTCCTGAATCTCCGGCCATTTCTGCCTGATCATACCACCCACTTTCCGGTCAATGGGCAATGTAAAAAGCTCTTCGCAAACTGCATCCACGGGAATCCACCTGGCCGACAATGCCCCTTCTTTCTTTTCTTTAAAAGCAAAAGGCTTGCCTCCCACCTGAAGCGCCTCCGGGTCATCCAGCCTCATCAAATAATAGATGCTGATCAACTGCTTTCCGGGAATAAAACGGGTGGGTTGAAAAATATCTGTGGTGTAAAAATGCGACAACACCTCTACCTTCTGCCCAAGCTCTTCCATCGACTCCCGTTTCAGGCAGTCGATCGTTCCCTCGCCAAATTCAAGACCTCCACCGGGAAATTTGGTCATGTGGGTTTCAAACCAATACTCATCACAAACCAGTAGCTGGTCTTTGTGGATACACAGTCCGTAAACACGAATTACAAAAGGATGGTTGTTCAAAGACATAGTGTTAATTGTTTTAACGAAAAACAGCACCTCAACCCGCCTTGCCAATATTTTTCACTGCCCTGGTCATCTCTCGCTTTCCTTTAGGTCCTGATGGGTGATCCAGACAAAACCCGCAGGCTTTAAGTGCCCGCTTAACGGACCCTTTGGCACTGTAAGTGGTAAGCACACCTTCTTTTTTCATGGAAGCATATACACTGGAAAACGCCCCTTCGGTCCAGAGCTCCGGCTGTACCTGGGGTCCGAACGCATCAAAATAAACCAGGTCAAAAGCCTCAGCAGGCAGGGGTGCTTCATGCAAGCTATAAGGCCATTTCTCAAAAGAAAATCCAGGATGGATGGTTTCTTTGTGATGAAAAGGCATTTCATGCATCCGCATAAATGCGTCCCGGGGTATGGAACCGGGCATCAGGTCAAAAAAGTTCAATAATTCGACCTCTTTCGGGGTCAATGGATAAGGCTCCAGCGCCAGGTAAGAAATACGGCAACCGGCATCTGCCGACCGCATCAGGGTCAATAAAGCATTCAGCCCGGTACCCAAACCGACTTCAAGAATACCAGCCTCAACTTTTTTGTTTTGCAAAACCAGGTCTAGCCCCTCCCGGATAAAAACATGCAAAGATTCCGGAAGAGCACCATGCACTGAATGGTAATGTTCATTCAGCTCCGGCAGGAAAAGGGTATGAGAACCGTCGGCCGTCTGTATGAGCTTTCTGTTAAAAAAATCTGTCAAAGCAAAAATTTTCATCCAAAATTAAACAAAACAGCGGGTTTTTTATTTTAATATATACTAATATTGTAATACCAAAAATACTGAATAATGACCCAAGCAAATAAAGCAGGAATCGTTCAGGCCTGGCTGGCACAAACCCGGGCCAATTTTCTTCTTCTGGCCGTATTTCTGGTAGCCATCGGCCTGGCCTTTGCGGCAAAGTACAACCCCGGCGTATCATTCAACTGGCTTCATGCGATACTGATTACAGCCGGAACAATCTCCGCCCACATTGCCGTGAACCTTTTCAATGAACTTTCCGATTATTATACAGGAATTGACTTCCAGACCAAACGCACCCCTTTCAGCGGCGGAAGTGGCATGCTGACCGGCGGACATACAAAACCCAGGCAAGTTAAGATTGCCGCAGCAATCACCCTTATTTTTTCCGGGGGTGTCGGCCTTTATTTCAGCCTTGTGTCTCATTGGTCCATTGCCCTCATTTCCCTCATCGGTGCTTTTACCATTGTATTCTACACCAGGTTATTGTCACGCATAAGCCTTGGAGAATTGTTCGCCGGACTTGTGCTGGGGTCACTGGTTGTATTGGGGGCATTTATTGCCCAGAGCGGGTCACCTGGAATGGCACTGTCAGCCCTCGTTCCCTTTGAGGTCTGGCTCGTTTCCCTGCCCCCAGGCGTTCTCACTGCTATGCTGCTGTTGCTCAATGAATTTCCTGACACTGAAGCCGACAAAGCAGGTGGCCGCAAACACCTGGTAATCAAACTGGGGAAAAAACGTTCAGCCAGGCTCTATGCCGCTTCGATGGTGTTCGTCTTTCTGTTTATTCTGGTGTTGCCATTAACAGGCATTGCCTCAACATGGCTGTATCTGGCCCTGCTACCTTTCCCCCTGGCGATCAAGGCCGCAGTAACTGCCATCAGTCATGGAGAAGAGACCCAAAGGTTGATGCCGGCACTGGGAATGAATGTGATGGTCGTTCTTGGAACCGATCTGCTGATCGCTGTGGCCGTCATTATGCAGCTTTAAGCTTGCTCCTGTTTGCATAAGGCAGCCACGTAATGGTTGTCATTGCCATGGTAAATGACTTCAAGCTGCAACCCACATGAATGCGCTATAGCAGCCAGATTGTCCAAATCCACAAAAAGCCAGGGAAAAGGCTCACCCTTCAGTTCTTTATAGGTGAGCTGGTAGGTCACTTCCCCGTAATAATGATCTCCCATGGGAAGCAAAACAGAACCGTCTTCCTGCTCATACATATATGCCAGGTCGGTGGATTCCACAAAGATTTCGCCTCCAGGTAAAAGCAGCCCGGCAACACGACTAAGTAACTGAGGCAGTTTCTCAAGACCGCCGGCAATTCCGATGCCATTCATCAGAAACAGGGCGGTATCAAACCCTTTCCGGTCAAACTTCCAGATATCTGCGCAAAAAGCATGCTTTACGCCCCTGGCCCTCATTACCTCAACAGCACCGGAAGAAATATCAATGGCCACCACAGATTTCCCTGCCTCCTGCAGCACAAGTGCATGACTTCCCGCACCTGCACCAACATCGAGGATTGCTCCCCTGCTTTTATCCAGCACAAGGCGCTCCCAGGGAGGCATTTCTTTGTAGCCCCGGAAAAAATAGCTTACCGGCAATGGCTCAGGGTCGGAAAGGCTGGTATCCACCATGATCACCTCTTCCGTTTTGCCATCCATAAAGTCCAAAAAAGCCTTGCCAAACACATCCATTACTCACGGGGGTTAAATAACAGGCAGCTGTCGCCATAACTTAAAAACCGGTACCCCTGCTCCAGGGCGTGGCTGTATATCCGGCGCCAGTCTCCTCCGGTAAAGGCAGCCACCAACAACAGCAGGGTGCTTCCGGGCTGATGAAAATTGGTCAGCAATATGTCAGTCATCCGGAACTGGTACCCCGGGGTAATCAGGAGGGCAGTCTCGCCACGAATCTGCTGAAGACCTTTCTCCCCTGCCCATTTTAACAGCGAACCAACAGCTTCCCGGACTTCAGGCAAACTCCCCTTCCATTCATAAGGGGTCCACTGTGGCAGAAACAAAACCTCACCTGCAGGTTTGACGCCCTTATATATCAACGCTCCAAGCCAGTAGAGGCTTTCCAGGGTGCGCATGCTGGTTGTGCCGACACAGGCCAGCGACCCCTTGTGCCCTGAAAGCCGGCGGAGAAAATCCGTTTCAACCACAAATTGCTCATTGTGCATCGTATGTGTACCGATGGTTTCTGAAGTAACCGGTTTAAAGGTACCTGCACCAACATGCAATGTGACATAAGCCGTTGAAACTCCTTTATTATGTAAGCGTTCAAAAACCTTCGGCGTAAAATGCAGACCTGCTGTCGGAGCAGCCACCGAACCCTCATCACGCGCAAACACTGTTTGGTAAGTCTGTTTATCACTTTCTTGAGCTTTGCGGGTTATATATGGAGGCAAAGGAGTCATGCCCGCCTCCTCAAGTACCTCCCCGAAGCTCATGTCGGCCGGGGTCCAGTGAAAGCAGATCTGCCGGCCTTCACTCCTGCTTCCCTCCAGGGTGGCCCGAAGGCTAAAACCGGTTTGCGGATTCCTGATTTCCAGTTCTCCTTCCTTCCATTTTTTCAGGTTGCCCACCAGGCACTCCCATCGAACCGGAGACACCTGACCCAAAGCCCTTTGCACATCCTTTTCAGGAGAAAGCGGATTCAGACAGAAAACCTCAACCCTTGCACCACTTGGTTTAAAAAACTCCAGCCGCGCCTGTACCACCCTCGTGTTGTTAAGCACCAGCATGGTGCCGGAGTCCAGGAAATCATCCAGCTGCCGGAATTTTGCATCGGTTATTTTTTCCCCGGAATAAACCAGCATACGTGAGGCATCCCTTTCCCTGAGCGGATAGGGGGCTATTTGTGTTTCAGGCAGCTTGTAAGTATAAGCTGCCATTGCAAGGTCTTTTACATTATCCTGCCTGATATCACTCATGATTTAAGCGATGAGATCACCGATTTATTCCGTGCATTGAACAGGTCTTTGCCCCCGGGGGTGTAGAGAAAATGAATGGTGTCCTGGTAATAAGTGTGTATGGCCGGCCGAACAATTTTCATGGTGCTGTTCATCAAGCCGTTGCCTTCCGAAAACGGTTCCGACAAGAAGGCCACAGCGGCCGGCAGCCATCTGGGCGGGAAACGGTCTTCCATCTCTCCGCCGGGAAAGTAACGATCCATTTCGGTTTTCAGGCGTTCAAGGGCTGCCTGCTGCCCCTGTTCCGTGTCCGGTTCCAGCCCCCGCCCGGACAAATACTGCAGCACCGCACTCCGGTTAATTACAATAAGGGCAGCCGTATACCCCTGCTGGTTGTTATACAGCATGACCTGATCAAAGAAAACAGAGTTCTCCATCATGGCTTCCTCAATACCCTCGGGGCTGTACTTTTCCCCGTCACTGCCTATGAGCAAACTTTTGCTTCGGCCCAATACAAAGAGGTACCCTTCATGATCAAGGTAACCCAGATCACCCGTATGAAGCCAACCATCGCGAATGGTTTCTGCGGTGGCCTCCTCATTATTCCAGTAGCCTGCCATCACATTGTCACCGCGGATCACAATTTCACCCTGCTCCCCGATGGGCTTCTCCCGGCCGTCCTCGTCACAGATTTTCAGGTCCAACCACGGCACCACCTTTCCCGAAGACCCCAGCTTATGAAACTCAGGAGTATTGGAAGAAATAACAGGTGAAGCCTCTGTAAGACCATATCCCTGGTACATGGGAATCCCAAGGGCATAAAAAAAGCGTTGCAGCTCAATGTCGAGCAGCGCACCCCCGCCGACAAAAAAGCGGAGCCGTCCGCCAAAGCCCGCACGCACCTTTCTGAACAAGATCTTGTCGAAAAAACGATACAGCGGCCTGAGCAGTTTTCTGAAGCCAACTCCTTTATTATGCCCTTCCCGATTATAGGCGGTGGAAACTTTCATGCCCATATTAAAGAGCCACCAGGCAACTTTCCCCTTCTCCTTTACACCACGCTCAATGTTGTTGCGGAAATTTTTGGCAAGCGCGGGTACGCTCAATAAAAAATGGGGACGGATCTCCTGAATACACACAGGAATATTCCTCAACGTTTCATTGACTGTTTTTCCGGTTTTCAGTGAGGCCAGGCTGGCCCCGTTGCGGATAAGGGCGTAGATCCCAACGGTATGGGCAAAAGAATGATCCCAGGGAAGAATGTGCAGTGAGGTATATTCCGGGGGAACCTCAAAAATAGCTGAGGCTTGCTCCACATTGTGCAGGTAATTCTTATGGGTCAGGATAATCCCTTTGGGGTCGGCTGTGGTTCCTGAAGTATAGCAAATATTCGCATAATTGTCTGGCAGCAGACCACCCTTTCGTTTTTCCAGAACAGGCTCAACAACATCCCGTTGTAAATTACCCTGCTCCCTGACAGACTTCATTTCCATTACCCTGCATCCCGGGCTTCCGGAGGTATCGGCCAACTCTTCCCCAATTGGGTCAAGCACAGCTACAAAGGAAAGATCAGGCAACTGTTCAATCAAGCCAGGAATTTTATGGAAATGATTGCCTGAAACAATAATTCCCTTGCAACCCGCATGACTCAGCCTGAAATGTAAATCCGCACTTTCCTGGATCTTTACTGAAAGGGGAACACAAACACCACCACAAAACAGAATGGCCAGCTCACTGATTACCCAGTCATTCCTGCCTTCAGCTATCAGGGCAACCCGGTCGCCCTTTTCAACCCCGAGGGTCAATAATCCGCGCGCTGTTTCACATACCCGTTGATAAACCTGATCATAACTCATTCCCTCGTACTGCCGGGCCTTTTTTTCCCAAAGAAGGACACGGTCAGGGAATGCATTCACACTTCGCTCAAACAACTGGACCAAACTCTTATTTTCCATCATGGCAACCGGAAATTGGTAATAACTAGCCTAAATGGCCATATAAATCGACAAAAAAATCAGAAATATTTTGCAAATGGATTAATTTTGCAAAATCAGAAATAACTGATTTTCCGCACAAAGATAATCTCCATAATGGTATAAATGATAAAATGTTGAACCCGGTATTTTTTTCCACCATAAAAAATTACAAGCAGAAAACACTGTTTTCTGACCTTACAGCAGGTCTCATTGTGGGCATCGTGGCACTTCCCCTGGCCATTGCTTTTGCCATTGCCTCAGGTGTACCCCCCGAAATGGGTCTTATCACCGCAGTGGTTGTCGGCTTTTTCGTTTCCTTTCTGGGAGGCAGCCGTGTTCAGATTGGCGGCCCGTCTGGTGCCTTTATCGTAGTCATTTACGGAATCGTGCAACAGTTCGGACTTGAGGGGGTGGTGGTGGCTTCCATCATGGCTGGCGTGATCCTGTTTATCATGGGACTGATACGTGCCGGTACCATCATCCAGTTTATGCCCTATCCCATTATAGTAGGGTTCACCAGTGGCATCGCCCTGATCATTTTCACAACCCAGATGCAGGAGTTTTTCGGAATCCCGGGCAACGGGATTCCAGGTGACCCCCTGGGTAAGTGGGTCTATTATTTTAACCATATTCCTGAGATCAACCCGGTGGCCACGTCCATGGGGCTGCTTACTGTGCTGATTACCGTATTATCACCAAAAATTTACCGCCGGATACCGGGTTCACTGGTGGCCATCATTGTGGTCACCCTGCTGGCAAATACCCTGAACCTGGATCTGGAAACCATCGGGAGCAAATTCGGCAAGTTTTCCGCCTCATTTCACCTGCCGGATTTCTCCGGTGTTAACCTGGAACTGATCAACCAATTGCTTGTTCCTGCATTTACCCTGGCCATGCTTGGTGCCATTGAATCCCTCCTTTCGGCCATTGTTGCCGATGGAGCAACGGGTTACCGGCACCGCCCCAATACCGAACTGATGGCGCAGGGAGTAGCCAACATCATCTCACCCCTTGCAGGGGGGATGGGAGGATCCGGGGCCCTTGCCAAAACCATGGCCAATTTACGTAACGGCGGCAAAACCCCTCTGGCAGGAATGTTTCATGCAATCATTCTCATGCTGTTCATGCTCTTTTTGGGCAAACTTGCCATGATGATACCGCTTGCGGCACTGGCAGGCATCCTGGTGGTAGTAGCTTACAACATGAGCGAGTGGCAATCTTTCCGCAGCATCCTGAAGAGTTCACGCGGCGAAGCTTCAGTGCTGCTTGCCACTTTTTTACTGACCATCCTCGTGGGCCTCAACATCGCATTGCCCTTTGGCATTATACTGGCCCTTGTTCTCTTCGTAAACAGGGTCATGGAAACTTCTGAGATCGAGGTGCTGAAACATGAGGTTGAGGATGAAAAATCGCATATTTCCGAAGATTTTGAAACCCTCGACATCCCAAAAGGAGTGGAAGTATTCCAGATCAGGGGGCCATTCTTTTTTGGCATTGCCAACAAGTTTGAGCAGGCAGAAAAAGAAATCGGAGAAGCCCCAAAGGTTCGCATACTCCGGATGAGACGGGTTCCCTTTATTGACTCAACCGGAATGAAAAACCTCCGCAGTTTCTGTAACCGTTCCTGGAAAAACCACACCCGGATCATTCTTTCAGGGGTTACCCCAAAAGCCATGCGGGCCCTGATCAAAGAGGGCCTCTACGATGAGATCGGCAAGGAGAATATTTGTGAAAATATTGAACGCGCCCTTGAAAGAGCCAGGGAGATCATTGACTGATGGTTTTCTCTACGCTGGCCACAATTTCTTTTTCTTTTTCAAGCGCAGCTGCCTCAATCTCTTTGGCTTCACGGATAATATTTTCCAAAAACTTTTTGTCTTCCAGGCCTTCCGCATTGATTTTTACATTGAGGAATGCACCCCGCACAGCTGTAGCTGCACACATCGCACCCACTCCGGCATCTGAAACAGAGCTTGGACTCCCTGTTTGAGCCATCTGTTCCATTACCTCCAGAGACTCCCGGGCCTTTTTCATTATCCGGAAGGGTATTTCAATGGCATACTTTGTGGCGTCCTGAATGGCCTGATTACGGAGTTTTTTGTCTTCCTCTGATTTTTTCGGCATGCCGAATGCCTCCATGATGCGGTTAAAAGAACGGGTATCTTCATCAACCAGGTAAAGCAATTCATCCTTGATGGCCTGCCCTTTCTCTGCCCACACACTGAATTCCTCCCAGCGATCGTCCCAGCCTCGTTTGTGCGACGACAAATTGGCCACCATGGTTCCAAGGGAAACGCCCAGGGCTCCCACATAGGCCGACACCGAGCCGCCACCCGGAGCAGGAGATTCGCTGGCAGTTTCATCGGCAAATCCGCGAACCGTCATGTCAACCAGCTTCTTTTCGTTCTCATCCTCCAACATATACTCAATGATCTTTTCCTTTGGGTTGAACGGCTTGAGTTCATCCAGCCCCATCGACTTCACTGCAATCTTGATCAGCTCCGATTCCGATACCCCAAGACTTCTCTGCTGCTTCCGCAGATAATATTTGCCTGCATCCAGCATTGCATCAAGCGGCACCAGACCCACAAGCTCTGATCCGGTAACTCTCAGTCCTCGATCATTTGCTTTTTTACACACCTCATCAAACGCCACATGCACAGGAGTTACCTTAATATTTGTCAGATTCATTGATATCTGGGCCACTCCGTATTCTTCAATAAACCATCCGATACCCTTTACCTCTTTAAGGGTGCCCGGTATATACACAGGATCTCCATTCTGATCCTTAACAATCTTCCCTGTGAGCGGATGACCTTCCCGCTTCACACGACCCTTCTCACGCACATCGAAGGCCACTGCATTGGCACGGCGGGTTGAGGTGGTGTTCAGGTTGATGTTATAAGCCACCAGGAAGTCACGGGCACCCACTGCAGTAACACCACTGCGGGCATTCAACTCAGCAGGGCCAAAATCCGGAGCCCATTCGGGCTGCTGCAACTTCTCCGCCATTCCTTCATATTCGCCCTTACGGCAATTGGCCAGATTTTTCCGCTCCGGTTTCTGAGCCGCATTTTCGTAACAATACACAGATATATCAAGCTCATCCCCGATTCGTTTGGCCAGCTTGTGTGCGTACTCAACGGTTTCCTCCATGGTGATGTTCGATACCGGCACCAGGGGACAAACATCAGTTGCTCCCATCCGTGGGTGGGCACCCTTGTGTTTGCGCATATCAATGAGTTCCGAAGCTTTTTTAACAGCCTGGAATGCAGCTTCCACAACCTCATCCGGTGTTCCCACAAAGGTAACTACTGTCCTGTTGGTATCCTGACCGGGATCCACATCCAGCAATTTTACACCTTCTACTGACTCAATTTCACGGGTGATCCTGTCAATCACACCCATATCCTTCCCTTCACTGAAATTGGGGACACATTCAATTATTCTCTTCATATTTAAGTCTTTTATAAATGATTACTAAAATGGTCCTGAATGCAAACCGGGCAACATGACATACATCTGCTGTGGACATTTTCAAAACCCGGGGGATGCCATCACTTCATGCGAAAATAAAAAAAAAGCCCTTAATAATAAAGGGCTTTCTGTGAATCTGATATGGTAAAACGCCAGGTTAGCGTCTCGCTTCCTTGATACGGGCTTTCTTACCACGCAATTTGCGCAGATAAAATATCCTGGCGCGCCGAACCAGTCCGCGGCGATTCAGTGCAATTTTTTCAATAAAGGGAGAATGCACGGGGAATATGCGCTCCACCCCGATACTTCCCGAAATTTTCCGTACGGTAAAGGTTTCTGTCGCGCCATTGCCCCTGCGCTGCAATACTACGCCCTGAAAAGGCTGGACACGTTCTTTGTTTCCTTCGCGGATCTTATAGTATACGGTGACGTTGTCACCAGCTTTGAATGCAGGCCACTCCTTCTTTTCTACCAGGTTATCCTGCACAAAACGCATTGTTTCCGTCTGGTTCATCGGTATTGTATTTTTGTGTGTGCTATTTC
>PWGY01000221.1 GCA_003554665.1 Bacteroidales bacterium
ACCAAAACAGAAAGCCTGGTCAGTCAGGTGGCCGGAACAGGCACCATGATCGCTGACACCCGGAAAACCACCCCCGGATTGCGTGTCCTGGAAAAATATGCAGTGCGGATGGGCGGGGGCCACAACCACCGGATGAACCTGGCTGACGGTGTCCTGATCAAGGACAACCACATAAGGGCAGCCGGGGGCATTACCGCTGCCATTGATGCTGCCCGAAAAAAGGCACCACGAACACTGAAAATTGAAGTGGAGGTGGAGTCGATCCGGGAAGTGAAGGAAGCTTTGAATGCCGGCGCCGACATCATCATGCTTGACAATATGTCCACGGAAATGATGGAAGAAGCCGTGAAGTTGATCAACGGCCGGGCCCTTACAGAGGCTTCCGGAAACATGGACAACAGAGATTTGCGGGAAGTGGCCAACACCGGCGTTGACATGATCTCGCTGGGAGCCCTTACACACAGTGTAAGCGCACTTGACATCAGCCTCAGGTTTTACAAGCCGGAGAACTGATCACTCCGGGGCAGCCAGTTGAAATAATGTACGGAAAGTCTGGGTTCTTTGCAGATCATCCAGGCTGGCTGTTCTTGCGGGTCCGCCACCGCTGCCACCCTGCCTGTCACCCGGCCATCCCACCACAGTTTCATCACGTCTTCCGGGTACCGGCCTGTAAAGCCCGCTGCCCAGAGGTCCTTCCTCCATATCCTGCCCCATGTCGATGCCAAGCACCGAAATAGCAATGGCCATGTGGGCCCCTTCTGCCGAACGGGCCCGCTCAGGAGGGAATAAACGCAATGGAATAACTGCCCAGTAGTACATGTTTTCCGCCTCATCCATCTTCATGCGCACCCTTGCACCGCCGGTCTGAAGGTGATCCACTGGCCCGCTCTCCAATCCGGAAAATCCGGCCATATACATGGTGGTTTGTTCTTCAAGTGCCTCATTTACAACAACAGACCGTGAGCCCTGCCTGCCAAATAAAGGCATCTGCAAAAACTCCGCAGCATCTTTCTCATCGGGATAATATGGGAAGCGTATGGCCATGTGCGAGTCTTCCCTGCCCAGGGTATCGAAATCAAGCTGTATACCGGCACGAAGCATTTTCACCTGTGTTAAGCGGTGCGCTGTTTTCAGGAAAACATAGAGGTTGTCGTTGTCATTTGCAATGGCGTAATCCAGGATACCTGAAGGATCCTGCTCAGCTGATGCTTCCCAGCCAACCGGGATTGTTTCGGCTTGAATGTCGTGAGACTGCCAGTAACTCTGGTAAATGACCTTTTGAGAACAGCCGGCAACCAGCAGCATTACCAGGATAAGCGAACAAAATTTTCCGGGAAAGAACCTGGATTTCTTCATCAAATCAAAAAGTTGGTGTCATCCAAATTTACGTTTTTTTCCTCAGAACCTATGTCCCGGCCAACAAAAATTCAGCTTCAGCAGTACAGCTTTTTATTAACTTTGTAGTTCATCAGCAGCAGCTTGTTTATGGTTAACAAAGCGGATCATACACGAAATGTCAGATCCTCGGCACTGAAGGTCAATAAGGGAATTGAACAACCCTCATCCCTGAACAATCAGGCGGCCGACAGTTTCCGGATTCGCAAAAGGCCGGTTCTCAAAACCGAAGATTATGTGAATGGTATTCTGGCCGGAGACCGGGTCATGCTCAGCCGCGCCATTACACTTATTGAGAGCTCATTGAGCAGTCATTATGCCCTGGGGCAAAAAGTCATCGAACAATGCATTCCGCATTCGGGAAACTCTCTGCGCGTGGGCATCACCGGCGTACCTGGCGCGGGGAAAAGCACTTTCATTGAGGCCATGGGGCAATACCTGATCGGTCATGGTCACAAAATTGCCGTACTGGCCGTTGACCCCAGCAGTGAAGTATCAAAAGGAAGTATCCTTGGGGATAAAACAAGGATGGAAAAGCTTTCCGTGGATGAAAACGCCTTTATCAGGCCCTCCCCTTCTGCCGGATCACTGGGCGGTGTGGCCCGTAAAACCAGGGAGATCATCATCCTTTGCGAGGCAGCCGGTTATGACGTGGTTTTTGTGGAAACCGTGGGCGTTGGCCAGTCTGAAGTTGCCGTGCACTCCATGGTAGACTTTTTCCTGCTGCTGATGCTGGCAGGCGCGGGCGATGAGCTTCAGGGGATCAAACGGGGGATCATCGAAATGTGTGATGCCATGGTAATCAACAAAGCCGACGGGGACAACCGGAATAAAGCGCTGTCGGCCCGGTCGCAGTACGAAAACGCACTGCACCTCTTCCCTCCGCCACCTACCGGATGGATCCCGAAGGTCACCACCTGCTCATCCATAGAAAAAACCGGGATTGATCATATATGGGAGATTATCCGGGATTTTGAGCAGATGATGAAGGCTAAAGGGCACTTCGAGGAAAAAAGAAACAGGCAGCAACGCTACCGTCTTTACGAAACCATCAACCAGTCGCTGAAGGATCATTTTTACAATGATCCCCTTATTGTAGAAGAACTGAAAAAAACAGAAGAATACCTGGCCTCAAAAAAAATGACCTCGTTCCAGGCAGCCACCCATTTGCTGGACACCTACTTTGGCCGTAACGGAAAAGAACCACCCTCAGAAACCACCGGATGAAAAGTCTTATCCTTTACACAGGAATCGTTTTGGCTGTTTGCTTTCCGTTGGGAACCATTTCAGCACAAAACATGACAGACAACAGCGGGGAGCAAGATGAGGAAGCCCCCACCCTGGTCATCTCTTACGGACTGAATGCAGGGGCATATTTTGCGCACAAAGGCACGGCCAACTACTACAGCGGAAGCGGACGCCACAACCTGAAAGAAGCCATTAACAGGCGGCACACCTACAACCGGATCCGGGAGTCACTTAATTATGATTTCGAATTGCATCAACTGCCTTCCGATATGGCCTATAGCCCGGCCATCATGGTAGGGATATTCGGAGGGCTCCACTTTAATGATCGAACCGCACTGTTTGCATCAACAAACTATACAAGATTAACAGCACGGGATCAGTTTACCCTTGAATTAGAACGCCCGAGTTTTATTGAGGGAGATAACATTAAATCCTATACAGTATACGGGAAAGAAGAACGTTCTGAGATCATGGCCGGGATACGCCACACCTATTATTCACCAGGATCATATCTGCATCCTTATGTTGAGATGGGGGGAAGCATGACGGCAACCCGGATCCGTCAAAATAACATCCGGATAGAAGGCAGCTCTTACAGCATCAGGAAGCCCGTCGACACTTATTATGATGTCCGGGATGATGGCATCGGATTTGGTGCCTATGGCGGCGGAGGATTCAGGATGGATGTGGGCGAATCCTATGCCTTTGATCTGGGGTTCAACAGCAATTACACCAGGATCAACCTGGGAGACAACAGCAATTACGACCTGCAGTTTACCTTCTTTGTCAGGCTTTACCTGAGCTATGGGCCATCCGGATTGAACTGATCAGCCCTCCTGCCTTGTGCTGCCATGCAGGATGTTGTAACGGAGCCCACGGGGAGATATTATCCGGCATTTTACGTTATTCTGATGGGGAGTCCGGGGTCAGGAGGTACCGGAAAGATTGAATTTATCCGGATGACGCGCATGCTTGTCGCGGTAAAAATCTTCAATGATCCTGAAATCGGCGTCAAAATCACCGCTGGGAATGATCATTTTCCCCACCCCCCCCTCTTTTCTGCGGTAATCCAGGAACCCCAGAAAAATGGGGACTTTTGCCTGTAAAGCGATAAAGTAGAACCCACGCTTCCATTTGTTAACGCGTTGCCTTGTACCTTCAGGTGTGATCAGCAGGTGAAACTCCTTGTGCCTGTCAAACTCTTCCGTTACCTTCTTTACGGTTTTCTGGCTGGACCCCCGGTCAACAGGCACTCCTCCCAGCCACCTGAGCAAAGGTCCCATCATTGGTGTGAATGCCTCTTTCTTGATGAGAATTTTGGGACGGACGCCATACATGTAAAACGCCAGACGACCGACAAAAAAATCCATATTGCTCGTATGGGGAGCCATGATAAATACGGACTTGGGATAATCAATGGATACCCTGGTGTAGATATTCCATCCCATCAATTTAAGGATCAGACGCGCCAAAGCTCTCATGAGAACAAGATTGGTTATACCGGATAATCCGGGCTGCTCACAACTCCGGACAAAGATACGATTCTTTGCCATTCATAACAGGCTCTCAGCAGTCC
>PWGY01000089.1 GCA_003554665.1 Bacteroidales bacterium
CTGCTGCACGGTGAATGGCACCGGCTACTCCGCCGCCGGTTTTGAGCCATGCATTGGCTGCGTTGACCACTGCGCTTATGTCAGATTGGGCGGCTATATCGCCACGTACGATTTCTGGTTGGATCCGGGGTTTGTTCGTCATATCTGCAGTTTTTTATACAAAAACAGGTTTTTTTCACCTGACTCCGGTGTCATATTGGCATTTATCTGCCGGTATCAGTTAATTGGCATGCCGTTTGAAAAATTCTCACTACCTTATATAGCAAATATAATAAAATCAATGCCATGAGTAAAGATCAGGATAATAAGCAGCAGCAATCGCCAGATCAAGCGAATCTGGTGCTCGTATCGGAAATATATCCGGACAGCATTGCAATTCTTCCACTTGAGAACCGGCCAGTGTTTCCGGGGCTGGCCATGCCGTTTACCTTCATGGACAAGAATTTGGTAAAACGCGTTGAATATGCCCTGAAGAACAACAACGGTTTTATCGGGGTCTCTTATATTCAGAATGAGGATGAGAAAAATTACCTGAATTCGACCCTTTATAAGACCGGCACCCTGCTGAAGGTGGTTAAGGTGAACAATAAGCGGGAAGACAGCATTGACTTTTTTGCCCAGGCGCTGACCCGTTTCCATTTTGTCAAGGAAGTGTACCGGCAGGGTATCCCGCACTGGCAGGTAAACTATGAGTATGACAAAAAGGAGTCTCCTTCAGAGGAGCTGAAAGCATATGTCCTTGCCGTGATGAACTCCGTGAAGGAGTTGATCAAGCTCAACCCCATGTTTCAGGAACAGATGCGGCTGGCGCTTTCGCAGGTTGGGATGGAAAAACCCGGCTTGCTGATGGATCTGGTCGCCTCCTTTTTGACGGCTGACGGGAAAAAATTGCAGGAACTTCTGGAAAGTACGGATCTGTATGAGCGGAGTGAAAAACTGTTGTTGTTGCTCAAGGAGGAGATTGAGGTCAGTGAAATGCAGCAGGACATTCAGAAACAGATTGAAGAGAAGGTATCCAAACAGCAAAAGGAATTTTTCCTGCGAGAACAACTCAAGGTGATCAAAAAAGAACTGGGTCTGGAAAAGGATGACAAATCCACGGAGATAGAAAACATACAACAAAAACTTAAACCCCTGAAACTGACGGAAGAAGTCAGCAAGGTTGTGGAGGAGGAGATGGACAAGTTGAAAACCCTGGAAACGGGATCCCCGGAATACCAGGTTGCCAGAACTTACCTTCACTGGCTGGCAGATCTTCCCTGGGGGGTCTATTCAGATGACAATTTTGAGTTGCCCAAAGCAAGGAAGATCCTTGATGAAGACCACTACGGGCTGAAGGATGTCAAACAACGCATCCTTGAGTTTATCGGCACCATTGTGAAACGTCGTAAGGTATCGGGTTCCATTATTTGTCTTGCAGGGCCTCCGGGTGTTGGTAAAACCTCTGTTGGTAAATCCATTGCCGACGCCCTTGGGCGCCAATTCTACAGGTTTTCTGTGGGAGGGATGCGTGATGAAGCAGAGATCAAAGGGCATCGCAGAACCTACATCGGTGCCATGCCGGGCAAGATGATCCAGAGCCTGAAGCGAACCGGAGTTTCCAACCCGGTGATCATGCTGGACGAAATTGACAAGCTGAGTGCCAGTTACCAGGGTGATCCTGCTGCGGCATTGCTGGAGGTGCTTGACCCGGAGCAGAATAAGGATTTCCTGGACCATTATCTTGATGTACGTTTCGACCTTTCCAACATCTTGTTTGTGACCACCGCCAACCAGCTGGACACCATACCAAGGCCGCTGCTCGACCGCATGGAGGTAATCAGGTTGTCTGGTTATATCCTGCAGGAAAAAGTGGAAATCGCCAAAAGATATCTTATCAAAAAACAGCGCAAAGAGCACGGGCTCAAGGCCAGTGAGATCAATATTACCGAGTCTGCCCTGAAACAGATCGCTGACGGCTATGCCAGGGAAGCTGGTGTGCGCGACATGGAGAACCAGATCAAGAAGGTCATGCGTCAGGCAACCCTTATTCAGGCTGAGAAGGGAAATAAAAAGGTGAATGTGAATCGCAAAAACCTGAAGGATTTTCTCGGAAATCCGCCTTATACTACGGAAGAGTTATACAAGAAGCCCATTCCCGGTGTAACCCTGGGCCTTGCCTGGACGGCAAGGGGAGGGGCGACCCTGCACATTGAAGCGGCGGCCGCCAGGGCCAAAAGTCCGGGTCTGAAGCAGACTGGTCAGCTGGGGCATGTGATGCAGGAATCGGTGGATATTGCCTATTCGTATGTACGTTCGTTGTTCCAGAAAGGGAAAAAGGCCAGTGATTTTATGGATAAGCACTTTATTCATCTCCATGTTCCTGCCGGCGCTACTCCGAAAGACGGTCCTTCAGCAGGTATTACCATGGCACTGGCCCTGTATTCTCTTGTAAAGGGTAAGGCGGTGAAAAAGGGTCTGGCCATGACTGGTGAGTTGACCCTGACCGGTCGCGTACTTCCCGTGGGTGGGATCAGGGAAAAGACCATTGCAGCCCGCCGGGTAAAGACCTATGAGCTCATCTTTCCGGCGCAGAATCAAAAAGATTTTGAAGAGCTGCCGGATCACCTCAAACAGGGAATTACCCCCCACTTTGTGCAGAACTTTGACCAGGTGCTGAAGATCGCTTATCCGGAATGATAAAACAATGGCACCCCCGTGGGGATGCCATTGCTTGGTGATGCTTTCCAGGCTTTGAAGTGGGGGCCCGGAGGTGTGAACTTTGACTTGCTTCCGGGCTTCCGGGCTTCCGGGCTTCAGGGGTTCAGGGGTTCAGAGGTTTGTCATATGCGGGTCAGCCTGTTTATGGTCTTTTCCGCTTCTGCCCTGATGCTATCAGGGTTATCAGTATCACCGGATATTTCCCGGCATGCCTCAATGATCCGGTCTCGTTCTGTGGAGTGGGTGAACCAACCCAGTGCTTCTATCATTGTCAGGCGGATTATTTCCTTTTCGCTATGATCTTTGGCAACGGCGGTAAATGTATCCACGTGGTAATGGAGGGTGTTGTTGCGGATGAACCGGATGCTCATGGTCCGATCCTCCACATCAGCTTCGCTGTCTTTGATGTTGTTTACCCAGTCGCTGGTGCGCTGCCGGTTCATGTCACTGTTATCTGTGAGGTAGTTCCGGGCCATTTCCCGGTTTGCCATTTCCGGACGTTCATTCAAGGCATTATCTATGGCTGCATCAATGACATCGCTCTCAAACATGATCAGGGATCTGTTTGCACTGAATCTGGCAGAGCGTTCCTGAAACAGGTCGTTCAGGATCATGTTTACCAGCAGATCCGCATAATCGGGATCTCCCTGGCCTCCCATCCACCTGGAGCCGATACGCCTTATCAGTTCGTAGGGGTCCTGGGGTGAATGTGTGAGAGCCTTCCGGTAGTTTTCGTCATTAAGCCGGTGCAATTGCAGGAAAGCCTCTTTGCGCAGGGTGTGATATGGTGAGGTGAGGAAAATCTCCATCAGCAGGTCGCTGTAGTTGGGGTCATTTGCCTCTTTGTACATCATCAGGGCGTAGGCTGCCAGATCCGGATTCTCCGATTGGATCAGTCCGGCCCAGGCTTCAGGGTTTTCCCGGTTTTCCAGAATGAAGTTGTTGAGATCTTTGTCTCCGGCATTGTGGAAACGAAAAGTGGGATCCCCGATGATGTGTGACTCGAGGGTGTTCACTGGCTGGCGCAGGTGGCCGATCCGTACTCCTTCAGACAGTAACCCCATAAACTGGTAAGGAAAGTTGTCCTGCAGTACGTTGACCGTGTTCCCGACTGTAACAATGGTGTTTCCCGGGTTGAAAATATAGGCACTTCCGATGTTCTCCGGATGATGGAAAGAGCCGTTGTAACAGGCATCCAATATCATCAGACGGGCATTGGATGTCATGTTGTCAATGTCTTTCACGTAAAGGTTTCCGCGTTGATCCAGTTCCTCCCTGCTGGGGAAATCATCTGAGGTACTTGTATGATGTATCCATTCGGTGGGAATGCCGGATCGCATGGCGAAGTTTTCCATCTGTTCCTCACTGGAGCCGGCAGCCTGCATTCTGTTGATGGAGTGCCTGATTCTTTCGGCATACTGACGCATGTCATGGGTAGGGGCGTACCCGCCATGCAGATGCTGGATGTCAATGCTGCCATGTTTGGTCATCAATGCAACGTCCAGTTCTTC
>PWGY01000123.1 GCA_003554665.1 Bacteroidales bacterium
AGGGATCAGCCGCAGGCGACGGGTTTCCCTGACCCATATTCCGTCTCCGATTGATGTTGTTTTCATATCCGCTTTGTTTAAACATTAATACGTCATAAAAATATAACGTTTAATATAAAAAACAAAGCGAAGAATGGAAAATAATATCCGGAGGGTTGTCCGACCGGGTTAAGTGGTCACCTGCCTGTGGTTCAATGTGAGTATTGGTCCGCGAACTGCTGCCATTCAGTAAATTCTCCGGCTTTCATGACCCGGGGAAATTTTACCTGACCACCTTTGGATTTATTCTGTTCGATCCATGCATAGAATGTATCCGGGCTGGTGAGTGTAACTTTGACGTCCCTTAGGGCTTTAGTGCGAGCCATTGCATAGGCTTTGTTGGTCTCTTTCAATGCACTGTCAAGTGCAGAGGCCAGGTCTTTTTCACTGGCCTGCCCTTCAATCCCTAGATACCAGTGGTGTATGTAATCCTGCTCCGGCCTTACGGCAGCTACAGTAAACTCCGGGATTTTCAGCCCGAAGGTGTCTTCCAGCTGGCGCATGGCGTTGTTCATCTGAATGACCGACAACTGGGATCCCACCACATTGAGAAAGTGTTTTGTCCGTCCGGTGATCACAATTTCCGATTGCTTTGTATCGGTAAACCGGATTGTATCCCCGATGATGTAACGCCAGGCACCAGCTACCGATGATATTACCAATACATAGTCTGTATCCGGTTCTACCTCATCCAGTGACAGTGCCCGGGCACCCTGAACAATGCCCCCGTTTTCATCAATATTGTCGTTTGTGAAGGGGACAAATTCAAAATAAATCCCGCTATTGGTGGCCAAGGTCATGGCCATATCCTCGTTGGGTCTGGACTGGAAAGCCAGGAAGCCTTCTGAGGCCAGATACGTATCGAGGTAGGTGAGTGGTTGCCCCATCAATGAATCAAAGGATTTTTTATAGGGCCCGAAAGCTACGCCGCCTGAGGCAAAAACCCTCAGGTTTGGCCAGATTTCATGAATGTTATTTGCCTTGTTATACTCAATGACCCTTTTCAGCATTAGTTCATTCCATGAAGGGATTCCGGCCATGGCACCGATATCCCATCCGGGAGCTTCCCTGGCAATGGCATCAACCCGTTCATCCCAGTCTTTAATGGATGCGATCTTTTTCCCCGGGCGGTAGAAACGCTCAAACCAGGAAGGGATATTCCCTGCAGCAACTCCACTGATCTCTCCTTCCAGGTAATGCCCTGTTTTTTTCAGGTCTGTGGTGCTGCCAAGCATCATGATCTCCTTTTCAAAGAATTCAGCCGGAAAGTCAAAGTTTGACGTGGCAAGTATCTGGTAGATACTGGTTTTACGAATGGCTTCCAGCATCTCTTCGGTGATGGGAATTCTTTTGCTTTCCTTTCCGGTCGTACCCGCACTCAAAGCATAATATTCAGCCCTGCCTGGCCAGGTAACGTCAGGGGTGCCGTGTTCCTTTTGCCGGCTCCACCAACGGGTGTTCATTGCATCGTAATCATGATATGGAACTGCTTCTGCAAAAGCAGCAGCAGGATTTTTACTCTTTAAAATATCTTTAAATGCGTATGCCTGACCGAATTCCGTGGATGCTGCTCTTTCAAGCAGATCCTTCAATATTTCTTTTTGAGAATCCGCCGGGTTGTGATCCGGCAGCACGAAATCTGTGATGCCCAGGGCGGCTTTTATAATATTTCCCAATACGACCATTTATGCATTCGATTGTTGTGTGATATACTTGCCAATCAGCGGCTTTAATATTACTTACAGATAAAGATACGACGAAAATGCCGTCAATATGTACATTTATAATAATTTAATAATTGCTGTTTTGTCCCCCGGTGGCTTTCATGTTATTGGTGGATAACTGACCGCAGGCAGCCTGAATATCCCTTCCCCGGGATTTTCTGATTGTGGTGGTTATTCCCTTTTCCTCAAGGGCTGTTTTAAAAGACTGCATCGTTTCCTCATCAGGCGACTGAAGGTTACTGCCCGGTATCGGGTGAAACCGCATCAGGTTTACCCTGCATCGGATGGGATGCAGCAGACGGGCCAGTGCGTTGATGTGTTTCGGGCTGTGGTTTAAATTTTTAAAAACGATATATTCAAAAGATACCCTTCTTTGTCTGGTCATTTGGAAATCTGCAATGGAACTGATGACCTCTTCCACCGGGTGAATCTTTTGCATCGGGATCAGCTTCCTGCGTTCTTCATCAAAAGGCGAATGCAGGCTGACAGCCAGGTTGCAGCGACTGTTTTTAAGGAAAAGCTTCATTTCCGGAACCAGTCCGATGGTGGAAACTGTGATCCGTTGCGGGCTCATCCCGTAACCATAAGGGGAGGTCAGAACCTCAAGGCTTTTCATGACGGGATCCATGTTGTCAAAAGGTTCACCCATTCCCATGTAAACAATATTTGTCAGTAAGGCTGCTTCAGGCAGGCTGTGAACCTGGTTAAGGATTTCTCCGGCTGTCAGCTGGCCCTGGAGTCCCTGGCGGGCGGTCATGCAAAAACTGCAGCCCATCCGGCACCCGGCCTGCGATGAAACACAAAGTGTATGACGCTTTTCTTCCGGAATGTATGCAGATTCAATGAACCCGTCGTGCCTGGTGGGAAACAGATACTTTTTGGTCCCGTCAGAGGATGTTCGCACATCAACCGGCGCAGTCCATTCGATGGAGAAATTTTCAGCCAGTTCCTGTCTGGTTTTTTTTGAAAGGTTGGTCATCCGGTCGATACGGCATACGCGCTTTTTGTAAATCCATTCTGCAATCTGCCGGGCAGTAAAACGGGGCCAGTGGTACTCAACAGCCAGTAGCTGGAGCTCTTCGAGGGTTTTTCCCGCCAATGATTGCTTGTTTGCTTGTGCCATGAATTTTTAGGAGTTTACAGGCCTGCAAAATTATGAAAAATATGGATTTTTGTATCTTTGACGGCACCTCCAAACATCAGCGAAATGTCAATCAGCCATCATTCAGTTCTTCTTAAGTCTTTTTGCTGCCGGCTTGCCCGGATGGCTTTTATTTTTCTGATTTTGTCAGGGTTTATGGCGCCGGGGGTCTTTGCTGGTCAATTGTCCGGGGTGGGGGGGGATGCTTCTTCCGGTTCTAATGACCGGGGGCATTTGCGTGCCACCTATTTAGCGGATCTGCCCGATGTATTGACTTACCTGAAGATCGATCAGGGGTTTTCAAAAGGGCTGCTTTTAGACCGGAAAATGTCCAATCTTTATTATGGCGGTCCGGGGGGTGTACTTGCTTTTGCCCTGCACCGGCGCGCTCCGTCCCATATATCCGAGTTGCATTTTGCACGTGGTACATTTCAGTATTCCCGTCCAAAGCATGAAAATTCTGAACTTTACAATTTTTCGGGTGGTGCAAGGTATGTGCATTTGCGTCGTCTGGAACCACGCGGGCCATTTCGTTTCTTTGCAGGCGGGCAAGCCGACCTGACAGGGGATTTCCGGATTATACCAGCCATGGGTAATTCGTTTTTATTTGCCAATGTTTTGGCTTCGTTGCAACCAAGGGCAGATGTTTCCTATGCATTGTTGTTGTTTGACCGCGAATGGAATTTTGATTTTTCCATTGCCGCATCCCTGATCGGTTATAACCTGGGTTTTCCCGAGTACGGAACCAGTTACCGAATTGGTGAAGACGGGGGAAGCACCCTGCAGAACCTGGAAAGCTTCCTGACACATCCGGGGAATACTGCGCAGATCAGCAGCGGTGTATTTTACCGGCACTCTTTTGGCAGCGAACACAACCCCAACTGGTTCAGGATCGGATATCATTGGGATTATTTGCGTCTGGACGGCAGCCATGAGCTGCGTTTATATAATGTACGCCATCAGTTTGTGCTCGAATTGTACTTTCTCTTGAACTGAACCGGGATTGCTGGCCTGTCATCAGGCACACAAGGTGAATGGGCCAGACCCTGATGAAAATTGCAGGTATGAAAATAAATAAAAACATATTAATCGGCTTTTGGGCATTTCTCACGGTATTGTTCCCCTCCTGTGAAAAACTCTTCATGGAAGAGGAGGCGGGTGATGACCCGGTAACCGTCTTTGATGAAATATGGACGTTTGCAGACCGTCACTATTCTTTTTTTGCAGAAAAGGGTGTGGACTGGGATTCGATATATGACGAGTACCGGGCAAAAGTCCGTCCGGATATGGGGCAGGTGGA
>PWGY01000063.1 GCA_003554665.1 Bacteroidales bacterium
GCAGCCGGAATTATGATGTCATGGTTCCGGATGTGACAGCTTGTAGTATGACATGATGAATTGTGACAGTAAACGCAATACCAGGCAGCACAATGCTTACCGAAAACCGGGAGCCCAGGCGGAACACTGAAACCGGGAGCCCAGGCAGAACACTGAAACCGGGAGCCCAGGCGGAACCGAAAAACGGGAGCCCAAGCGGAACACTGAAAACGGGAGCCCAGGCGGAACCGGAAACCGGGAACCCAGGCAGAACACTGAAACCTGCAGGAAGAACGCAGTGAACATTCCGGCCGTAGAATTTGTTCTGAATTTAAAAAGCATGGGAATGCTTCCCGGAACTGAATTCTTAAGATTCCCGGGGCATATAGCTAAAATTTCAAGATTCCCGGAGCTATAATTTTAAAATTCCCGGAGCTGCAAACTTAAAATGGAGAAATACCAAAAGCACAGAAAACACCACGCTAATAAATAACAAGCTATTCGCATCACAAATTACGGACAAGCTATTGACAAAAAGGAAAAATGGAAATACTGATTCTTGCCATATTATTGCTCGGACTGGCCATCGGTGGAATTGCCATCAAGATGTTTTTCAAGCCGGGGGCTACTTTTACCAAATCATGCACCAGCTCGTATGATCCTGACACAGGAAAACCAACCAGGTCGTGTGCCTGTGCTTCCGGCATGCCGGAAGACTGCGACAGTCAAAAAGAGAATAAAAATAGTTAGCCAAGAATCTCTTTGAGGTGCTCGGTTTTCAAGACCGAGAAAAAAGCCTTCACTGACGGGTGCTCAGAATGCAGTGCCTCTTTGAGCGGACCCTCAAAGGCCACAACTCCCTGATCCAGGAATACTACCCTGTCGGCCACACGCATAATGCTGGTTACTTCATGGGTAACCAGAAGAACAGAAATCCCCAGTTGCTCTTTCAGGTTCAGCAAGAGCTGGTCCAGCGATTCAAGGGATACCGGATCAAGGCCTGCACCCGGCTCATCGCAGAAAAGCAAAGGCGGATCCATGGCTATGGCCCTCGCCAGGGCTACACGCTTAACCATCCCGCCACTGAGTTCTGCCGGATACTGATAATAAGCATGGCTCAGGTTTACCAACCCAAGTTTCATGCGCACAATCTCGTCAATCAGGGAGGAGGGCATTCGTGTATGCTGCACCAGCGGAAGTGCCACGTTTTCTGCAACCGTCAATGAGCTGAGCAGGGCACCTGATTGATAAAACACCCCCATCTTGAGGTATAGTTCCAGCTGTTCAACCTCCCTGAGGGTGGCAACATCCTTCCCAAGAATGGAGGCATTTCCCTTATGGATTGGCAACAATCCGAGCAAATGCCTGAATAATGTGGTCTTTCCGGAACCACTGCCCCCCAAAATGACCGTAACCTCCCCTTTGTAAGCAGAAAAAGAAACATCCCTCAGCACCACACGGTCTTCAAATCCCGCATGGAGTTCCTGTACCTCGATCACTTTTTCTTTTTCCATCTGCATATCCTTAATAGAAAATCACCCCCAGCACACTGTCTGCAATAATAACCAGGGTTATGCTTACCACCACCGAAAGGGTGGTCACCTTACCTACACCTTCAGCCCCCTTTTCAACCCGAAATCCGTAAAAACTCCCTGTCAGCACAATAATTGCGGCTGCCACCTGGCTTTTTACAAGGGCCGTAAAAAGATCCAGCCCACGCATGATATCACCCATTCTGTTGATAAAAACCTCCGGGGTAACATCAAGGTAAAGGTAAGCGGCCAGGCCACCGCCTGCAATTCCCGATACATTTGCGAACACCATCAAAAAAGGCATGGTTACCATACAGGCATAAAGCTTCGGAACCACCACAAAACGATTGGGGTTCAACCCCATGGTTTTGAGCGCATCAAGTTCGGCAGTTACCTTCATGGTGGCTATTTCTGCAGCAATTGAAGATCCGCTCCTACCTGCAACCAATATGGCAGTAATCAGCGGCCCCATCTGACTCATGGTGGAAATGACTACAAGGTCAACAACAAAAATGTTTGCCCCGAAAGTCCGGAGTTGAGTAGCCGAGTGCAAAGCAAGCACATAACCAATCACAAAAGAAAGAAAAACAATAATCAGTACGGCATTGACACCGATCAAAACCGCCTGGTTCACAAACTCTCCTTTACGGCGGGCACTTGGCCTGAAAAGGTCAGCAACCCCCCAGTAAAAAATATTAGATGCAAGCAGCAAAAATTCAAATACATAAGTGTTAAAAAACCGGCTCACCCCATCTCCGGTATATTCAAACAATCCGGGTTTGGGAGGCGGCTTCACATCAGCCGCGGTTTTGGGGTAAAAAAGACGGATTTTCTCAGTCACTGCCTCCGATCCACCTGAAAACTCCACCCCCGTTCCTTTTTCCTGCATTTTCTTTTCCAGGTAATACAAGGCCATCACCCCGGCACTATCAACCTGCTCTACTTTATCCAGATCAATAACCAATGAGTCCGGGGCTGAAGCTTTAATACAGCGCAAGAAATTTTTTGTAAACCCTGAAGCCTCCCTGATCGTAAGCACCTGGCCCAAACGGAGAATGTTGCCATCAAGCCGGCCCACCACCGTGTTGCCGGCACATATATCCTTTATGTTGTTTTTGTTTTTCATAAGGCATCAGCCAACCCGAATGATCCGGTTAACGCGTTCAGTCCACTTTTCTGGTAATGGATCCGGTAAAGGCCGCCAACTCTTCGGTAAACATCCGGCTGACCACTTCAGCAAAGGAATTCAGACTCCGGCCCTCAAGTGCTTCCTTTCTGTCTTCGCGGTGGGTCAGAATGAGTTCATCTGTTCCGTTCTTCCAAAGCCTGAATTCCACCTGCAGCCTGGCATGAAACACCTCCTGCCGGTTATCCACTTCAAGATGAAAGACCTCTGTTTCCAGCACATAATCTGCAGGTACCGCCACACGACCATAAACCAACTCCTCAAAAACCTGGTTGTCTTTCATGAAATCCACCACAATTTTGTGAAGTGACAGGTCAGGACGCGTAGCCCACTCATTAAATCCGAAATAGCGTATCTGGTGCGATTTCTCTCTCAGGGCAATTCTGTGGGATGAATAAGCAGCTGCTATTTCCGGGGTCAGAACCTCACAGCTGCCCTGAATAGGCCCTGGTTCCCCCTCCCAGCGAAAATCATAAGTTGATGGGGTTTCCAGTATATAATGCTGGGTGGAAATCTCGTTGCTGCTCCGGCAACCTGCAAAGGCAAGCAGCAGAATAATCGGAATTAGCAGGTGTCTAATCATGGCAAAATAATTATAAGGTTAAGTGACCCTTCTCTCCTGTTTTTTCCCAGAATCCAGGGAACAATCCGTTTACCTGTCATCAAGAATCCTGTCCGGTGCATCCTCCATCCTTGGCCGCCGGATCAATACGGAAGGATCTGTGCTGATTTTCCTGGATGCTTCATGAATATTATTCAGGGTATACTGAAGTATCAGCAGATTATGTGTCAGGGCTTCACTGCCACGGTCAACATCGTCTCCCACACGACGGAGCAGATTCTGGGTTTCCACGGTAGTCTGCGCCAGCTGTTCAATTAACTCGTTAAGGTTGGTTTCTTTAAGTGTGATGGAAATATCCCTGAAATTAGCCAGCACTTCACCGAGGGTGTCGCCCTGCATGATCTCATTGAATCGTGAAACGCCAGCATACAACTGATCTGAAGTTTTGCCGAGTTCTCCGGACAATTCGCGGACAGCGGAAACTGTTTCCCGCAAGTCTTGCCGGTTCTCCGCAACTACCGTATCAAGTCGTCCGATCACCTCTCCTCCCTGCAGGGCAAATGCACCAATATTATCGGCTGCTTCACTGAAAACCTTCATGTTATCCGGAGCTGTAAATTCCTCCAGGTTTTTCAGAACCTGCTCAAGCCTGAAATAGATCACCTCAGCCTTTCCGGTCAGATCCTCCGTCAGTGAGGTTCCCGCAGGAATAAAATCACCAGGCTCAAGAAAATCAGCTTCCTGGGTGCCACCACGTATTTCAATGGTTTTCAACCCGGTAATACCCATAGACACGATATCGGCCTGGGCATCCTCCTTAACGGGTGTGCCCTCCCGGAGTGCCAGCTCCACAATAATGGTATTGACATCGGCAGGATCAATGGAAATGTTTGCAATCGATCCCACATCAATCCCCAAAAA
>PWGY01000021.1 GCA_003554665.1 Bacteroidales bacterium
GGACCTCCTCGTCGAAACGCTCACCGGACTCGTCTACGTGGCTTTGGCCGGCTTGCTGACGGCGGGTGGGCTCGTCCTCGAGTACATGAGCCTGCAGTATCTCGCGTCGGGAGAGACGGTGGTCGCGCTCTGGCTGGCCGGGTTCGGCGCAATCATGCTGTACGCCGGCCTCTACGGCTTTGGCTACGGGACGGTCCTCGCGCGGGTCGTCTGAATTCGGCCCGCCTCGAGTCGGCGGGACCGATTCCTCTTTACTGTCGGAGTGAATCAATGCGGGTATGAACAGGTTCGACGAGGTCGACGACCAGTACGACCCACACGCACTCGAGGAGGCCGTGTTCGAGTACTGGGACGACGTCGACGCCTACGAGCGGACGGTCGAGCACCGATCGGGCGGGGAGTCGTTTTTCTTCGTCGACGGCCCGCCGTACACCTCCGGGTCGGCCCACATGGGGACGACCTGGAACAAGACGCTGAAAGACGTCTACATCCGCTATCTCCGCATGCAGGGGTACGACGTCACCGACCGCCCGGGCTACGACATGCACGGGCTCCCCATCGAGACGAAAGTCGAGGAGCGCCTCGGCTTCGAGAACAAGAAAGACATCGAGGCCTTCGGCGAGGAGAACTTCATCCAGGAGTGCAAAGACTACGCCGACGAGCAACTCGAGGGACTCCAGGAAGATTTCAAATCCTTTGGCGTCTGGATGGACTGGGACAACCCCTACCGGACGGTCAGTCCCGAGTACATGGAAGCTGCCTGGTGGGGCTTTGCGAAGGCTGCAGACCGCGGCTTGGTCGAGAAGGGCCACCGATCGATCTCGCAGTGTCCCCGGTGTGAGACGGCGATCGCGAACAACGAAGTCGAGTACGAGCACGTCGAGGATCCGTCGGTCTACGTCAAATTCGATTTAGCAGACCGCGAGGGATCGATCGTCATCTGGACGACGACGCCGTGGACGATCCCGGCGAATACGTTCGTCGCGGTCGACGAGGAAGGCGACTACGTCGGTGTCCGCGCTGAAAAGGACGGCGAGGAAGAACTGCTCTACGTCGCCGAAGCCAAACACGAGGAAGTGCTCAAAGAGGGCCGCTATGAGACCTATGAGGTCGTCGAGGAACTATCCGGCGAGGAACTGATCGGCTCGTCGTACGAGCACCCACTCGCCGAGGAAGTGCCGGATCACGTCGACGCCGAGGGCGTCTTCGAGGTCTACGCCGCCGAGTACGTCGAGACGGACGGCGACGGGACGGGGCTCGTCCACTCCGCGCCGGGCCACGGTGAGGTCGACTTCGAACGGGGCCGCGAACTCGGCTTCCCGATCTTCTGTCCTGTCGACGGCGACGGTGTGTACACCGCCGAAGCCGGCAAATACGAGGGGCAGTTCGTCAAAGATGCCGACGAGGAAATCATGGCCGATCTCGACGACAACGACGCCCTCCTTGCCTCAGGTACCGTCGACCACAGCTACGGCCACTGCTGGCGCTGTGACACGGGGATCCTCCAGATCGTCACCGACCAGTGGTTCATCACGATCACCGACGTCAAAGACGAACTGCTCGACAACATCGAGGACAGCGAGTGGTACCCCGAGTGGGCTCGCGACAACCGCTTTCGGGATTTCGTCGAGGAGGCACCGGACTGGAACGTCTCCCGCCAGCGCTACTGGGGCATTCCGCTGCCGGTCTGGACACCCAGAGATCGGGACGACGACCAGGATCGGATCGTCATCAGCGATCGGGAGGAACTCGCCGATCGGGTCGATCAGGAGATCGATCCCGATGCCGTCGACCTCCACAAGGATACGGTCGACGACCTGACGATTACCGAGGATGGAACGACCTATACGCGCGTTCCGGACGTGTTCGACGTCTGGCTCGACTCCTCGGTCGCCTCGTGGGGAACACTCGACTTTCCATCGGACGACAGCCGGTTCGACGAACTCTGGCCCGCGGACTTCATCCTCGAGGCCCACGACCAGACCCGTGGCTGGTTCTGGTCCCAGCTCGGCATGGGCACCGCTGCACTCGGCGAGAGTCCCTACGAGCAGGTCCTCATGCACGGTCATGCACTCGACGAGGACGGCCGGAAGATGTCCAAATCCGTCGGCAATGTCGTCGAACCGGACGCGGCAATCGAGCGCCACGGCTCCGATGCCATGCGGCTGTTCTTGCTCTCGGCGAACCCACAGGGCGACGACATGCGCTTTTCGTGGGACGAGATGGCGACGATGGAGAACCATCTCCGGACGCTCTGGAACGTCTTCCGGTTCCCGCTGCCGTACATGCGACTGGACGATTTCGATCCGTCCGAGACGGACCTTGAGGCGGTTGATGACGACCTCGAACTGATCGACGAGTGGATCCTCGCTCGCCTCCAGTCCAGGAAAGCCGAAATGACGGACCACTTCGAGGTGTTCCGTCAGGACAAAGCCGCCGACGCGCTCCTCGAGTTCATTATCGAGGACGTCTCGCGGTTCTACGTGCAGGCGGTCCGCGAACGAATGTGGGAGGAAGACGACAGCGGCTCCAAGACGGCCGCCTATGCGACTCTCTACCACGTCCTTCGAGAGAGCGTCGCCCTGCTTGCCCCCTACGCGCCGTTCATCAGCGAAGAGATCTACGGGACCCTTACTGGTGACGCTGGCCACGACACCGTCCACATGGAAGACTGGCCCGCCGTCGAGGAGTACTTCGAAGACGAACAACTCGAAGACGACGTCGCGATCTTGCGTGCGATCGAGGAGGCCGGCGGCAACGCCCGCCAGCAGGCCGGCCGCAAGCTTCGCTGGCCAGTCTCTCGGGTCATCGTGGCCGCCAATCAGTCGGTCGAGGGAGTCGACGGCCAGCGCGTTATCGAGGCCGTCGAGCGCCATGCCTCGCTGCTCGAGGATCGACTCAATGCCCGCGAGATCGAACTCGTCGCACCCGACGATCGCTGGGACGAACTCGAATACAGCGCCGAGGCAGACATGAGCGAACTCGGGCCGGCATTCGGTGGTCGCGCCGGGCAAGTGATGAACGCACTCAACGAAGCCCGTATCGAGGAGCCAACGCTGGACGCACTCGAGGCGGCCGTCGACGATCACCTCGAGGACGACGAGGAACTCACGGAGTCGATGGTCTCCTTTGTCACCAAGACACCCGAGGGGATCGCCGGCAGCGAGTTCAATCTGAACGGTGACGATCTCGGGGTCGTCTACGTCGATACCTCGCTGACCGAGGACATCGAGAGCGAGGGGTACGCCCGTGAGGTCATCCGCCGGGTCCAAGAGATGCGCAAGGAACTCGATCTGGACGTCGAGGAACGCATCGTCCTCGACATCGAGGTCGACGACGATCGCGTCGCCGACCTCGTCGCTGAACGGACCGACCTGATCAGTGAGGAGGTCCGCGCCGACGAGATCGGCACTGTCGACGACGGCCACCGCAAGGAGTGGGAGGTCGAGGATGTGACGATGGTGCTCGCGATCGAGGTTCCTGCAACGGCGGAAGCGTCGGACTGAATCGCCGACTGACGAACGCCCGCATCGATTCAGCGGGAGCGTCGTCACGCTCCGCCGATCGTCGACTCGGTGGGACGATCGGTGCGGATAGACGCGTTATTATATGCTGTCGTCGCTCTCGGTTTCGTCTCCAGTTTCGTCGTCGCCTCCGTCCTCGTCTCCAGTTCCGTCCTCGTCTCCGTCTTCGTCTCCAGTTCCGTCCTCGTCGTCGACTTCCTCGCCATCCACTTCTTCGACGTCGACGTCTCGTCCTCTTACACCGCTTTTCGAGATCACAGGCTGGAGGATGTAGCCGTTGTTCGGGCCGCGTTTGACGACGTTGATATCGAACACGAATTCGACGTCCTCGTCGGCATGGACCTCGAACGCCGTCGTGAGCTGTAACTTCTCGCTGGGGACCTTCACCTCGACTGACTCGCCGTCGACGATCCCGTCGATCGTCTCGACGTGGAGTTCGATTTTGTTGTAGCTCCCCGCCGACAGTTCGCCGTCGAAGACGCCCATCGCCCTGTCGCCGACGACCTGGGTGAGGTCGACTGTCGCGCCATCGAGATCGAGGATGTAGAAGCCACCCCGCCGCTCGACGCCCTCGGCGTTCGCGTCGGCTTCCTCGTCGTCGGTTCCGTCGTCAGTGTCGTCGTCGGTTCCGTCGTCAGCCTCATCGCC
>PWGY01000124.1 GCA_003554665.1 Bacteroidales bacterium
ATGTACTTGTCTTTTTCCGCTCCCTCAAGGCTGGGGGGTTTCAGCAGATCAAGGAACCCCAGTATGCCGTTCATGGGAGTTCGTATTTCGTGACTCCCATTGGCAAGAAATGCAGACTTCAGCCTGTCGCTCTCTTCGGCCTTTTCTTTGGCTTTAAGGAGTGACCGCTCCGTGTTGACTTTAATAACAGCATCCGCCAGAATGTTGCCCAGTACACGCAAAAAACCGATGTCGGTGTCATGCCAGCTTTTTTTATGCCGGACCATGTCAAAACCAAAAAACCCATGGAGGCGTTCTTCACTGTATATGGGCACATTCAATAAGGATTTTATTTCAAGTTTCCGGAACTCAGCTTGCTCGGAAGCAGCTTCTTCGGAAATTTGGTCGATATCCGGAATGTGCACGGATTCTCTTTGAAATATCTTCATTTTCCAAAAGGGCAGATAATCCGCAGGGAGGTTTTGTAACTGATCAATCTGGGGAGCGATTCCTTCAGCGCACCATTCATGCGTATTCGTGTAGGTGGTGAAATCATCCGAGAAAAAGAACAGGTAAGTTCTGTCTACCCCGAAAAACAGTCCGATTTCCCGAAGCATCCGGTTGAACTTATCGTCAATATTAATGCTGCTGGCACTGACAAAACTGGAGGATAGTTCCGCCGTCAGTTGCTGGAACTGTAACTGGTAGTCAAGGATTTCTTCCGCTTTTTTCCGCGGACTAATGTCTTCCACCACGCCAATTCCCCCTTTAATATTCTCTCCCGGGGTAACTATCGGGGCAAAAAAGGCGCTTACCGCGGTGGTTTTATTTGCGGTAACTGATTGGTAAATGCCTTCATAAGATGACATATTACCCTCAAGGGCTGATTGTACAGCCTGCACCACATTCTGATCGGGCAGGTTCAGCATATTCATCCCGATCAGTGCTTCCCTGGAAGATCCGACGATCCTGACAAAATTGCTGTTACACTCAGTAATAATCCCGTTGTTGTCAAAATGAAGAATGCCCAGTGGGGCGTTTTCAAATATCAGGCGGTATTTTCTGTCGCTTCCCGAATCAATATTCTTATTATTTAACTTGTATGTGTTATCAGTCATTTAATATGGATTATACGGACATCAATATACGGAATTAATATATGCAGCATGCGATCTTTTCGCACATTTATTTTAATATTCTTCGTAAAAAAGTTTCTGTTTCCGGTAAATCCAGATTCAGGGCGGAGCAAAAAGCCTGCAATTGAACCATGATCTCTTCCATGGAAAGCGGAGCCATGTCATCAATGTAACCCTCCTCCTTCAGGAATGTCTCCATCTCCTCTGTTTTATTGGACCTGAAACCGGGTATTTCTTTTTTCTGCAAAGACTCCAGCAGCTTTGCCGGGTCACCATGGTTTGCTTCAAGTTTCTTGTATACTTTCTCCCTGAAAGCCGGGCTGATTATCCCCGATTCATCCAGGGCCTCTATGTCTATCGGTCTTGGACGGCCCTTGCGGAAGAGTTCCCGGAAACGGCCGAGCAGTTTCATTTTTTTGTGAAGGTTTTCCTGCAAGCTTTCCGTGACCCCTTCAAGGTGACCTCCGTGTTCAAAATAGCTGCTTAACTGCCCCCAGCTGTTGATGTTTTTGCGAAGGCAATCATAAAGCAGTTTTGTGTCTGTGATCAGGTACCAGAGATGAAGCCTCTCTGGCTGATCCTGCATAATGCTGAAAGCGGGTACATTAATGGCTTTGCCGTATTCATGATGATTCAAACCTGACGGGGATGGGAGCTCCGAGTTCTCAAACCGCGGGAGTGAATCAGTCGCCTTCTCCTCAGGTTTTCGTCCGCCTGTATACAGCCTGTTTTGCAGGCGAAAGATTTTGGAGGAAGTGGCCGCATGGTCCTGGAGCTTCAATTTCCATTTGGCTACTTCATCTTCCCGGGCGGTGAAGTAAAAAACCTGTCTTCCATCTTCGCTGAATGCAATGAGTGCCTGCATAATTGACCCGGCCCTGACATCGTCACTGTTTGCAAGCAATTCATCCGCCAGCAACGGCAGGCGCAAATGATTTTCCCGGGTTTCGATGAAAGCCAGGCGAACCGATAATAAAAGCTGCAAACGTGTTCCCGTCGACAGTTCATCCAAAGGCTGTCCCTGTCGCGTGTTGGTGTCAAAGGCCAGAAAAGCCGCCTTATTGAGGTCACCGATCCGCAACTCATAACGCCCGTTGGTGATGCGGCTGAACAGTTTCCCCGCGTCTCTGAAAACTTTTGATTTATTCTGTGTTTGGGTAGTTTCCCGGAGTTTGCCTACAAGGAGGTGACCGGTCAGCGAGGTAAGGTTGTTTTCATAAAGCAATTCCAGTTCATCCAGGGTCCTTTCTTTGTCTGCCAATGCATTTTCCAGGTCATCTCCCCGGGTGGCCAGCCTTATTTGGGTTCGAATTTCCGTGATCCTTTTATTAACCTCTTCGGAACGGGCTGCTTCAGCTTCATATTTGTCCTGAAGTGCTTGAGCCTCATCCACGCTGAGTATTTCAATCTCTTTTTCATGCGCCCGGTAAAGGGAATGGTTTTTCAAAATCTGTTCTTTGTTTATAAAAAGGATATTCGCCTTATCATGCGCAGAAACAGACTCTTTGTAATCATCCAGCATTTCTGTCAGCTGCCAGACTTCTTCTTTTTCTCCGTAATTCAGCCCAAGGTTCGTGTATACTTTGTGCAACCTTTGATTCTTCTCCTGCCGGATCTTCAGATTTTCCCGGATCCGTTGCTCCTGTCTTTTGATTTCTTCCAGTGACCGCTGCCTTGTATCCTCTTCCCGGGCGATTTTTTTGCAGGCGGCCCTGGCCTGATGTGCATCTGTTGCTTCATCCATGTTAAAATGCCGGAACCTGGTGTTCAGGTCGTCCAGCAGTTTTCTCATCTGATCATGTAAAGATTCTTTTTGTGATTCCAGGGTGTTTTTCCTGGTGTTATGTTCTTGCCAATCAAGTATATTGGTCAGAAACCAGTAAAGTGAGCTGTGGCTTTTTAAATTTTCTGACGGAATGCCGGGAGCGGTTCCCAGTTCTTTCCTCAAGTCCTGTTCTTTCTTCAGGATTTTGTCCATCTGCCGGTCGACCTTATCCAGTTCTTCCTGCCGGAACTTCAGCCTGGGAATAATATGCTCCCTGTGTTTTGTTTCCTGTAGGGCAGCGGCCAGACTGTCAAAACGTTCGGATACCGCTTCAGTATCCCATATGCGCGGCGACGGAAGACCGGTTTTTTTATAATCCGTTTCCCGGATGTTGTTTTTTTGTGCCGGGCGCAAACTCAGGGCGTAAAACGTTAGCAGCATAAGCAGCAGTATTCCGGTCAGCCCGTACATCCCTGCAAAGAGTGTAACAATGGCCGTTATGCTCCCTGCGGCTGACAGAATAATCGCCCATTTTACGGGAATCCCGTTATGGCTTTGTTCTTCCTGCAGCCAATTACTCAGAGCGGTGATTCCTGACTGTATATTTTCTGATGTGTGAGGCGGATCCGGCGCAATTTCCTTTTCAAGTTCCCCGATTTCATGCTCCAGAAACTGTTTCTTGCTTAATAGTTCCTGTGCCGTTTGCAGGTATTCATCCAGTTCCTTCACATCCTGCAAATCCAGGCCTTTCCAGGGGTCTGTATCCAGGTTTTTGTCAATGGCTGTCAGTGCAGCCCGGGTCCTTGCTTCGGCTTCTCTGAGGTGATGCCTGGTATCTCTGAGTTCTTTTTCATAATCAACAAAGTCCTCAGCTTTACTCTCAAGCTCCTCAATGTTTTCTTTGCCAATTCCTTCAGAAGGCAGCTTCAGGGAGGCAATCATCCCCCGGTTGTTTTCGATGACCTTTTGGGCCTCATTAATTTTTTCGTCCGCCTGATCAATTTCTTCTCCCAGCTCTGTAATCTTGGAGAACTCATCCCCTGAAACTTTTTCCATCGGGCCGGGGAACCGGTTTAATTGTTTTCGGTTGATATCGACTGCCTGGTTGGCTTCGAGGTATTCTTTCGTAAGGGAATAAAAGTCCTGTAGCCGGGCGGCCTGTCGGGTCTTTTCTTTTTCTTTACTGAGGGTTTCAAGGGTCTCTTCTTCTTTCTTTAACTGTTGTTGTTCCTGAGAAATTTTCCGGAGATCTTGCC
>PWGY01000172.1 GCA_003554665.1 Bacteroidales bacterium
AGTACCGTCGGCGATGTCGCCCTCAACGATGAAAACCTTGGTGGATTGCACTTTACCGGTTCCGAGTTCACGTTCAATAACCTTTGGAACACCATCGGCAACAACATTGACAAATACAAAACCTACCCCAGGGTGGTGGGAGAAACAGGAGGCAAGGACTTTCTGGTGATGCACCCTTCAGCTGATCTCGACGAAGTGGCTACCGCACTGGTACGCGGCGCATTTGAATACCAGGGACAGAAATGTTCGGCTGCATCCAGGGCATATATTCCAGCCTCCAAATGGAGCGGTCTGCAGAAAAAACTTGTTGACAATATTGACCTCATCAAAAAGGGGGATGTACGCAATTTCTGCAATTTCGTCAACGCCGTAATTGATGAAAGAGCCTATGACAAGATCATGGACTATATTCAAAAAGCAAAAGATTCGTCCAAAGCCGAAATAATTGCAGGAGGAAACGGGGACAAATCGTTTGGGTATTTCATTGACCCCACGGTGATTCTTACTTCCGACCCCCATTTTGTAACCATGGAGGAAGAAATATTCGGACCGGTGCTGACCATCTTTGTTTATGAAGACGATGATTACGAGAAGATGCTGCACCTTTGCAATGAAACTTCTCCTTACGGGCTTACCGGAGCCATTTTCTCAAAAGATCGCACAGCATTTGTCAGGGCCTGCCGCATCCTCAGATATGCCGCCGGCAACCTGTATTACAATGACAAGCCGACAGGCTCTGTGGTGGGTCAGCAGCCCTTCGGCGGAGCAAGAAGATCTGGCACCAACGACAAAGCGGGAAGCTACCTGAACCTGTTGCGATGGATCAACCCCCGCTCAATCAAGGAAACCTTCAATCCGCCTACTGATTTCAGGTATCCATTTATGCAGGAAGAACCGTGCTACAAGGAGCAAAGCTGACCAGGGTGTGGAGCCCGGGATGTGGAACCGATGAAGGCATGGAACTTACTGAAGAGCCCACATGACCGGTGACCGGACATAAGCAGGGATCGGACATGACCCGCGATCTGACCGGCACAACGCAGACACCATCTGCTGTTAACATGTGAGTTCCCCCCGGATAGGTTTTTGCAACTGTGTTCTGAGTCTGTCGGATGTGTATCCGTTGCCAAGCAGATACATGAGTTTGGCAACAGCAGACTCTGTGGTGATGTCATACCCACTGACCACACCGGCTTTTTCGAGCCATGCACTGGTTTCATATTTCCCCTGGCTGACAGCACCTCCCCTGCACTGGCTGACATTACATACCAGCAAGCCCTTGTCGATGGCGTGCTTCAACTCCTCTTCAAACCAATCGAGGTGGGGGGCATTCCCTGCTCCGAAAGTTTCCATGACCACAGCTTTTAGCCCTTCAATGGACAGGATGGAAGAAACCACGGAGCGACTGATGCCGGGAAACAGTTTGAGCACGGCAATGTTGTTGTCCAGGTTAACAGACACCCGGAGTTTGTCATCAGAGGCTTTCTGAATGGCCACCTCATTGTATTTGATATGCACCCCTGCCTGGGCAAGCACCGGATAGTTGACCGAGAAAAAAGCTTCAAAATCCTCGGCATTATGTTTATGCGTGCGGTTCCCGCGGTAAAGCTGAGATTCAAAGAAAATACAGACTTCCGGCACCATGGCCTTTCCGTCTTTTTTAGCTGCTGCAATCTCAAGGGCGGTGATGAAGTTCTCTTTTCCGTCGGTACGTATCATACCGATGGGAAGCTGGGAGCCGGTAAATACAACTGGTTTTGACAGGTTCTCCAGCATAAAACTCAGCGCAGATGCCGTATAAGACATGGTATCTGATCCATGAAGCACCACAAAACCATCATAGGCATTATAATGGGCTTCGATCATTTTTGCAAGCTTTACCCAGATGGCCGGCTCCATGTTGGACGAATCAATTACAGGGTCAAAGGAGATACTGTCTATCTGGTAATTGAAACGTTTGATCTCTGGAATCTGATCGGTCAGATGCTCAAAATCAAACGGATTCAGTATGCCGGTCACGGGGTCTTCCACCATGCCAATGGTTCCACCAGTGTAGATGACGAGAATGCGGGGTTTGGGGTTCATTGGGTCAGTTGGTTTGTTAGTTAGTCAGCGCTGCGCGCTGACAATTGTTGGTTAGTCGGGGGCTGACGCCCCCTCCAGTTTGTCGGCGCTTCGCGCCTCCAGTTAGTCGGGGGCTGACGCCCCCTCTGGTTAGTCGAGGGCTATCGCCCTCTCCGGTTAGTCGGGTGCTTCGCACCCTCTGGTTGTTGGTTTCGGCGCTTCGCGCCTGTTAGTAACATGTGACCCCTGCGGGGTCATAGGGGTGTGGTAACTCCGCTGTGTCAGTAACATGTGATCCCTTCGGGATCTAACCAACAACCAACAACCGCTTTGGCTTTATACCAGCCTACTGGCAGCTTTCCCAATCCTTGGCCCATGAGAACCAACAACCGGAGTGGCGCAGCCACGACTAACCAACAACCGCTCAGGCCCTACACCAGACCATTGGCATCTTTCCCAATCCACAGCCCATGAGAACCAACAACCAAAGTGGCGCAGCCACGACTAACCTCCCAGCCTGAACAGTTGCCGTGCATTGGCTGTGGTCACCTCAGCAACTTCCTCCACCTCTACCCCCTTAATCTCGGCAATCCGCTCTGCGATATATAGCAGATAGGCACTTTCATTTCTTCTTCCCCGGTAAGGAACCGGTGAGAGAAAGGGGGCGTCCGTTTCCAGAAGGAGATGCTCCAGATCCACAGCATCAACCACCTCCGCCATCAGGCTGTTCTTGTACGTAACAACACCGCCGATCCCCAGCATGAACCCCATATCAATCACTTTCCGGGCCTGGCCAGGATCTCCGGGGAAACAATGAAATACGCCCGACAGTGAAGAATCCTGAGCAGGCATCAGCACATCAAATAATTCATCCAGTGAGTTGCGTGAATGCAGCACAAGGGGCAATGAATATTCTTTTGCCCAGTGAATGTGCTGCTCCATCGATTCCTTCTGTTCTGCAAGATAGGTTTTGTCCCAGTAAAGGTCAATACCGGTTTCGCCCACAGCAACAAAATCCCCTTTTTTGAGCCACTTTTCAATGTTGGCGAGTTCAGTCTGCCAGGTAGCCTTCACGGAAGTCGGATGAAGCCCCATCATGGGCAGGCATTTACCCGGGTATTGCCGGGCAGCAGCCATCATCGAAATCACCGTATGACTGTCAATATTGGGCATAAGGAGGTGGCTGACCCGCGCTTTAACTGCACGGTCAACCACCTTTGCCCTGTCTTGATCAAACTGCTCCAGGTAAATATGTGTATGGGTGTCGATCAGTTCCAACACATAACCTACTTAAGTACCTTGAGCTCTTTTCCTATTTTGATAAAGGCTTCCACACATTTGTCAAGGTGCTCCGTTTCATGGGCCGCAGAAACCTGTACACGGATACGCGCCTGCCCTTTGGGCACAACAGGGTAATAGAAGCCGGTCACATAAATGCCTTCATCCAGCAATTTTGCAGCAAACTCCTGTGATAACGGTGCATCATACAACATCACAGCAACGATGGCAGATTGCGTGGGTTTCAGGTCAAAACCGGCATTCTGCATTTTGTCCATGAAATATTCGGTGTTGCGGTGCAACTTGTCCTGCAATTCATGGGTTTCGGCCATCATGTCAAACATTTTGATGCCTGCATTCACCACACCCGGAGGCAAGGAATTGGAGAAAAGATAAGGCCTTGAACGCTGACGCAGCAATTCAATGATCTCTTTCCTGCCTGTGGTAAAGCCACCAATGGCACCGCCAAAGGCTTTACCCAGTGTACCGGTAATGATATCAACTTCTCCGCGGATATCATACAGTTCCGTTACACCGCGTCCTGTTTTTCCCACCACACCTGCTGAGTGGCACTCATCCACCATAATCATGGCATCATACTTCTCCGCCAGTTCAACGATCTTGTCCATCGGAGCCGCATTGCCATCCATGGAAAATACACCATCGGTTACAATGATGCGGAAACGCTGTGCCTGAGCCTCCTTCAGTTTGGCTTCCAGGTCTTCCATATCGGCATTTTTGTAACGATACCGGGCAG
>PWGY01000054.1 GCA_003554665.1 Bacteroidales bacterium
AACATCCACACCGAGGATCGGCTGCCCCTGTACGTCGGCCACATCCATCAGCGGATTGTCCTGATTGGGGGGGCTGGTTACATGAAGCTCACCCTGGTCATCCACAATAAGCCATGCCCAGCCGCTTCCGAACCGGGTGGCACCGGCGCGGTTGAATTCTTCCTGAAAGTTTTCAAATGAGGAGAATCGGCTTTCAATGGCTGCCAGCAATTCACCTGATGGTTTGCCTCCTCCGTCGGGACTCATAATCTTCCAAAACAGGTCGTGGTTCCAGTGTCCGCCTCCGTTGTTGCGGACAGCTGCGGAATACTGACTCATGTTTTGGAAAATTTCTTCCAGTGGCATATTGGCCAGCTCAGTGCCCTCTATGGCATTGTTCAGATTGTTTACATAAGCCTGGTGGTGTTTGCCATGGTGGATTTCCATGGTCCGCTCGTCGATATATGGCTCAAGCGCATCATGGGCATAAGGCAAATCAGGCAGCACGTGTTTTTCTTGTTGTGTCATAGTAATATCTCCTGTTTTATAGTTTACGGTTTCTTTAAGTGGCAGTTGCCAGGCGCTTAGGGCGATGACAACAAGTAAGAGTAAAGCTGTACGTATTGTGTTTAATTGTTTCATGGCAAATATTCTTTTCGGTTTTGCTTAATTTTATTTAGACTTTATCTAAACAACATGCAGGAATAGTTTTTGTTCAATCAGTATGTTCAACTTGTCAAGTTATCAGCCTGCTCAATTCAATCAACCTGTCTCAATCAACCAACCTGTTCAACCATCAACCAACCTGTTCAACCCGCATCAGGTGATCAATCCATTATTGTCAGGTGATCAATCCGTTGTTGTCAGGTAAGGCCGCAGCCGCCTCCAGTCGTAGTCTTCGATCAGATGAGACCTGCGGATATCTTCGGGTGAGCAGAAAGGGCCGTGCTGTTCACGAAGCCTCAGCAAGGCACTGACCTGGTTGCGATCCAGGTATGGGTGACGGATCAGTTCGCCAAATGTGGCCGTGTTCAGGTCTATCCGGCGTATTGTATTGGTGGTGTCAACAAGCAGGTGGGGCATGATCTGCTGATATCGGGTGCTGTCCAGCCCGTAGACTTCGAGCAATTGATTTTTTTCAAAAAAACCACCCAAAAGATCCCGGTATCTTACAATCCGGCTGCTGAAAACCGGTCCGATGCCCGGAATCCGGGTAAAGTCGGTCGAGTCAGCCCGGTTTATATCTATGTGCAGTTGCCGGGGGTTCAGTTGCCGGGGGCGTTCCTGATTTCTGATATTTCGCTTTGTGTCGCTGGATACAGCAGGGGATACAGCAGGTCGGGTTCCACTTGCCGTGGGTTCTTTCATTTCAGCAACAGATTCTTTGGCTCCTGCAGCAGACTCTTTCATTTTAGCCAGATGCTGCTCCATGCGCTCAATTTCCGCGATAAAAAGCGCATGGTCAGGAGGCTTACGGAGTTTCCACCTTGTAACCATAGAAGAAAAAACTGGTGTCAGGATGATCAGCAACAGCAAAACAATGATGCCACGTTGCTGTGCCCGGCTAAAAAATATCCAGTCTTTAAATACCATAAAATTTAGCTAAAAAAAGGTATTGCTTCAATACAAGTTTAAAAAAATAAGACGTAATAAATGTTGATTCCGGGATGGTTTTTCGTTTAACGGAAAAATATTTACTGCAATTGGTTTTTGCATATTATTTCATATTTTTGGCTTTTTTTAAAGAATAACACACCAATCTATGTCTTCTTCAGGAAATGAAAGCCGTGATGGCTTTACCAGTCGCTTTGGGATTATTTGTGCGGCAGCAGGTTCAGCAATTGGCTTAGGAAATATATGGCGCTTCCCTTATATCGTCGGAGAGAGTGGGGGGGGCGCTTTTTTATTGATCTACCTCGGGTTCATTCTCCTTTTGGGAATTCCGGTGATGTTATCTGAGTTTGTCATTGGAAGGCGGGGTCAGCGAAATGCGCTTGGCTCATTCAAACGGCTTGCTCCCGGAACCCCCTGGTACCTGGTCGGGGTAATGGGGATCGTAGCGGCCTTCATGATCCTGGCTTTTTACAGTACCATTGCAGGATGGACCCTGGCTTATGTGGTGCGTTCTGTGTCCAACGCTTTTGCGGGGATGACATCCCAGGAGATCTCCGAATCGTTCGGGGCTTTTCATACGACCACCTTCTGGCCGCTTTTCTACCAGTTGGTATTTATGGTGATGACAGCCTGGATTATCCTATCAGGTGTCAAAAAAGGGATTGAAAGATATGCCAAAATCCTGATGCCTTTTCTGGTATTGCTGCTTGTGATCATGGCCATCCGCGCTGTAACCTTGCCGGGCGCTTCAGTGGGGCTTTCTTTTCTTTTTAAACCAGATTTTTCTGCCGTGGATTCCAGTGTGTTGCTGGCTGCCCTGGGGCAGGCTTTCTTTTCCCTCAGCATCGGGATGGGAGCACTGATCACTTACGGATCATACATCCAGAAGAATAACAATCTCAGCAATATTTCCATTCAGGTTACCCTGGCCGATACGATGATCGCCATCCTGGCCGGTGTGGCCATTTTTCCGGCAGTATTTGCTTTCGGGCTCGACCCTGCTGACGGACCCGGCCTGATCTATACCGTACTGCCGAATATTTTCCAGCAGATGCCGGGAGGGTATTTCTTTGCCATCGTATTCTTTGTGCTGCTTGCCATTGCTGCACTGACATCCTCCATCAGTATTCTTGAAGTGGTGGTGGCCTACCTCACTGAAGAGCTGAATGTGACACGCCGTCAGGCTACTGTCATGGCTGCTTCTGCGGCTACCCTGGTGGGTGTGCTTTGCACCTTGTCATTCGGGGTCATGGAGGGCTTTACCATATCCGGGCTGACCATTTTCGATCTGCTTGACTTTACCGCTTCCAATGTGTTGCTGCCTTTCGGCGGGTTGCTGATTGTGGTATTCGTGAGCTGGTATATGAAACAGGGCGATGTTTGGGATGAATTGTCCAATGGCGGTGCGCTGAAAGTCCATCTTTTCAATGCCCTGATGTTTATATTGAAGTTTATTGCACCGGTGGCCATTGCCATCGTGCTTCTTGATAGTATAGGTATTATCTGATTCTAACCAAACCAAAACAACCATCCAATGTCAGAAACACATGATCCATTAATTGCTGAGAACGGTGATGCTGTGGCCGATACGGGTTCCGCCTTCCTTGAAGGGCTAAACGGTGTCATTTCGTGGTACAATGATTTTGTCGGAGGCTATCTGCTGCTCTTCTTCCTTGTACCGGCGGGTATATATTTTGCCATCAAATTCAGGTTCTTGAATGTGCGCGCTTTCGGCCATGCAATTGCCATTCTTGCAGGCCGCTACACCTCCAAAGGTGAAAAGGGTGATGTAAACCACTTTAAAGCACTTACCACGGCGCTTTCAGCCACAGTTGGTACCGGAAATATTGTCGGGGTGGCTCTGGCCATCCACTGGGGCGGTCCCGGGGCTGTTTTCTGGATGTGGGTCACCGGTTTTTTCGGGATGATGCTGAAGATGGTCGAGTGTACCATGGGGCAGAAGTTCCGGAAATTCAACCCAGACGGAACGGTGTCAGGTGGGCCCATGTATTATATGGAATACGGTCTGAAGGATATTCTGGGAAAACATGCAAAGACCCTGGCCCTGATTTTTTCCGCGGCAGCAGTTATGGCTTCCCTCGGTACAGGGAATATGGCCCAGAGTAATTCCATGACCGATGTGCTGAACTCTACCTACAATTTCCCGCACTGGATCAGTGGTCTGGTGATTACCGCACTGGTATTGCTGATTATTGTCGGAGGGCTGAAGCGGATTGCCCGGGTTACCTCCCGCCTGGTACCATTTATGGCTGCCGTATATTTCCTCGCTGCCCTAATGGTTGTGGTGCTGAACATTGAAAACTTCATCCCGGCATTTGCACTGATCTTCAAGGATGCCTTTACCGGAACGGCCGCAGCAGGTGGTTTTGCGGGTTCCGCATTTATTATTACCCTGACAATGGGGGTTCGCCGCGGGCTGTTCTCAAATGAAGCCGGGCAGGGTTCCGCCCCCATGGCGCATGCTGCTGCCAAAACCCGCCACCCCATGCAGGAAGGGCTGGTGGCCAGCATCGGGCCCTTTATTGATACCTTGTTCATTTGCTCCCTTACAGCCATTGTGATCATCATGACTGGTGCATGGCAATCGGGCATTGAAGGAGTCGGTATGACAGTTGAAGCTTTCAGCCTCGGGCTGGATGCCATCAGTATCGGCTATATTGCCCCGCATATCATTTCGGTGGGGCTGATGTTGTTTGCTTTCTCAACCATCATTTCCTGGTCTTACTACGGGTCGCGTGCCGCGCAGTATTTGTTTGGCTTCAAAGCGATCAAAAGGTACTATTATGTGTATGCCTTGTTTGTATTCTTTGGGTCCGTCTGGGGGCTGGAGCTGGTATGGAACTTTGTGGATATGGTGATTACCTTTATGACCATCCCCAACCTGATTGCGATCGTATTGCTTACCCCGGTTATGAAACGGGAAATCAACAAGTACTTTAGCATGACGGATGAGGAGAAGCGGGCATAAGATTTCCGCAACATGCATCTGCAATTGTTTTGCGGGCGTATGCAACATTTTGTTTAATTTGCAGTTTATTTGGCAGCGGGTGTTCACAGATTTGGACACCCCTGCTTTATTATTCCTGTAATTGAATTCGTGATTTTTTCAAATGACTGTACGCCCCTTTACCGGATTATTGTTTTTTGCTCTGATTCTGTGGCTGGTTCCGGTTTACGGACAGGAAGAGCGTACCCCCATCGACTGGGAGGCAGGTACCATAGAATTTGATCGCCGTATCGGTGAGGATGTGAGAAGACTTCTTGATGATGTGGTGTTTACCCATGAAGACACCCGCATGTATTGCGACAGCGCTTACCTGTATTCGGAAGCCAACAGCCTGCGGGCTTTCGGCAATGTTTATATTCATGTAAGCGATACGGTTAGTATTTACGGAGATAAACTCTACTATGACGGTGACAGTCGCTGGGCTGAACTGACCGGCAATGTACGAATGGTCGATCCGCAGATGACTCTGTATACGGACTACCTGGAGTATGATCTGGACATGAATACCGCCAATTATATTGACGGAGGCCGGATTGTGGATGCAGAAAATGAACTGACCAGTGTCTGGGGATTTTATTTTGCCGACGACAAGGAGTTTTTTTTTCGTGATGAGGTAAAGCTGGTAAATCCTGAGTATGTGATGGAGTCGGATACCCTGAAATACAATACCCAGACCGAAGTGGCCTATTTTTTTGGTCCGACAACCATCGTAAGTGAGGAAAACACCATTTTCTGCAGAAATGGCTGGTATGACACCCGCCAGGATCTGGCCCGCTTCAGTAAAGATGCATTTTTTACCAACCAGGAGCAGTCCATGACCGGAGATTCGGTGTTCTACGACCGGAACCGGGGTTATGGAAAGGCCACCAGCAATGTGTTGATCCGCGACAGCATTGAGGATGTGATGATTACCGGTCATTTTGCCGAGCATTTTGAAAACGATGGTTTGTCGGTGGTAACACAGGAAGCGGTGCTGACCATGATCACCGAAAACGACTCCCTTTTCCTGCATGCTGACACCCTGAAATCCATCTATGAGCAGGAAAAGGATGAAAGGTTTTTTCATGCACATCACCATGCCCGGTTTTTTAGCAATAATCTGCAGGGCCTCAGTGATTCCATTGTTTACAGTGTACCCGACTCACTGATATACATGTACCATAATCCTGTTTTGTGGTCGGATGCTTATCAGCTGACAGCCAGCACAATAGAGATAAAAACCGATGGCCGGGAGGTGCTGTCGGTTGCCCTTGATGAGGCAGCATTCATTGTTTCAGAAGAGGACACCCTTGGCTACAACCAGATGAAAGGGCGCAATATGCTGGGGCATTTCAGAGACAATGAGCTGTGGCGTGTGGATGTGGACGGAAACAGCCAGACCATTTTCTTTATCAGAGACGAAGACGGTGAACTGATAGGGATCAACAAAGCCATTTCTTCCGATGTGGTTATTTTTGTTGAAGGCAGGGAGGTTACAGGTATACAGTTTGTCAGGCAGCCCGAAGCTACCTTGTATCCCCCGGAGGATATTCCGCAGGAAGAACGGCTGCTGGATAATTTTCAGTGGCAGGGGGATCGCCGGCCCAGGGATAAATGGGATATTTTTGAATGGAGATAAAGACCATGGTGAAATTTGAGAAGCATACACTGCCCAACGGACTCAGGGTTTTGGTGCACAGGGACGAAACCACCCCCCTGGCGGCTTTCAACCTTTTATATGATGTGGGATCGCGGGATGAGGTTCCGGGAAAGACCGGCTTTGCACACCTGTTTGAGCACCTGATGTTTGAGGGCTCGGTCAATGTGGCTGATTATGACCGCCAGCTGCAGTTTGCAGGAGGTGAGAACAATGCCTTTACCACCACTGACATTACCAATTATTACATCACAATTCCTGCCCAAAACCTGGAAGTGGCTTTCTGGCTTGAATCTGACAGGATGCTGGGGCTCGACTTTTCAGAGAAAAAACTGGAAACCCAGAAAAAGGTTGTGGCGGAAGAGTACCGGCAGTCATACCTGAATCAGCCCTATGGTGATGCTATGTTGAAGCTTCGTCCAATGGCCTATCAGGTGCATCCTTACCAATGGGCCACCATCGGTCAGGATATCCAGCAGATACTTAATGCGGGGATGGATGACGTAAAGGACTTTTTCAGGCGTTATTACAATCCTTCCAATGCCATACTTTGCGTCAGTGGCTTTGTGGATCCACAGGAGGTTTTCAGATTGGCTGAAAAATGGTTCGGGGACATTGCGTCAGGGGCTGAGAACGGACGTTCCCTGCCCGCCGAACCCCGCCAGACACAGCAAAAGCGGCTTGAAGTCGATCGAGATGTTCCGCAGCATCAGATCTTTATGGCCTGGCACATGTGCGGACGCACCCATCATGACTATCATGCCACCGACCTTATCAGTGATTTGCTTGCCAACGGTGAATCTGCACGGCTGACCAGGGAATTTGTGCATGAACGCAAGCTGTTCAGTGAGGCCAACGCTTACGTGACAGGGAGTATAGATCCGGGTTTGCTGATGGTAACAGCTAAACTCCATGAGCATATTTCACCTCCGGAGGCGGAAGAAATTTTGCAGAATGAACTCCAAAAACTGACAAAAGCCTTGCCCGATGACAGAGAGATGCAGAAAGTAAAGAACCGGGTGGAGGCGACCCAAACCTATTTTGAAAGCAGTGTGCTTGCAAAGGCCATGAATCTTTGCTGGTATGAGCTGCTTGGGGGTGCAGGTCTTCTGAACCGGCAAACGGATGCATATGCCCGGGTTGAACCTGCGGATATTCGCAGGGTAGCGCAAGAAGTCCTGCGTCCTGAAAATCTGAGTATCCTGCATTATGGAAAACGGAAGGAGTGAGCAGTGAGCAGACTTTAAAAAGGAATACCTCATGTTGGACAGAAAAACAGCACCACCGGTAAGATTACTTTCTGACAGGCCGTTCAGGGAGCCGGCATATCATACCCTTAAAAATGGACTGCCCGTTTACCTGCTGGAGGGCGGCACCGAAGAGTTTGTGAAAGTTGAGGTGGTTGTCAGGGCAGGCAGTTACCACCAGCACAAGCCTTTGGTGGCATTTGCTACAGCGAAGCTGTTGCGTTACGGAACCAAAGGCAGAAGTCGTGAAGAGATCAATGAAATGCTTGATTTCTACGGTGCTTATCTTCATCTGGATGCACAGAAAGACATGATTTCGGTCGGGATGTTTGTGTTGAACAGACACCTGGAACCTGCCCTTGAACTGCTGGCGGAAATCTTGCAGGAACCTGCATTTCCTGAAGATGACATGCGTTCCTTCCTGAAAAACCAACAGCAAGTGCATCTTCTGAATCAAAAGAAGGTCAGCCACCTTGCACGTACATACTTTACTGAATTGATTTACGGAGAAGCCCACCCTTATGGATACAGGCTTAAAATCCCCGATTTTGAGAAGGTGGAGCGCAAAGACCTGATTGATTTCCATGCCCGTTATTTCCATGCCGGGAATATTTTTATTCTGGTTGCCGGGCGGGTGCCTCAGGATTTGGCAGCACAGCTGCAACAGCGCTTCGGACAGGATGACAGTCCGGATGCGGCGTCCGCTGCTTCCCGTGGATATACCGTGATTTCCCCCGGTCAGCGAAAGGTGCACCTGGAGGTGCCTGATGCCCTGCAATCGGCCATCCGAATCGGGAAGCAGCTGTTTAACCGCACCCATCCTTCCCATCATAAGCTGAAAATCACCAATGCCTTGCTGGGCGGATATTATGGGTCAAGGCTGATGCAAAACATCCGGCAGGATAAAGGGTACACATACGGCATCGGGTCCAATATTATTTCACTGATGCACAGCGGATATTTTTTTATTACATCCCAGGTTGGGGCTGAGGTGCGCGAGGCTGCCCTGGAAGAAGTTTACAGGGAGTTGAAAGCTTTGCGGACCGTTCCTGCGGAGGAGCGGGAACTGAAAATCTTAAAGAACTATCTGTCAGGGAGCTTTTTGCGTTCCTTTGACGGGCCGCTTGCCCAAAAAGAGCGGTTCAGGGAGCTGGTCATGTTTGGCCTGGATGTGTCTCATTATGATGAATACCTGAACACACTGAAAACCATCACAGCTGAAGATATCATGGAGTGTGCCGGTGATTATCTTCATGAAGATGGGATGATTGAAGTGGTTGTGGGGAGGTGATTCTCTGACAGGCCGGCTTTGATCTAATGGTGATTGGCCTGTCAAAATGCCTGCATGACCGGCAGTGAACCCAGCCAGCTCCTGAGCCGGCCCAAAGCCTGCGGTATATGATTCCAGCTTCGGAAGCGGCCCCAGGCCTGCGGTGCATGCAGGCAGTTCAGGGGGCGGCCTAAAAATCTGTAAGGATGAAAAGCCTGATGAAATATTTTACTGTCAGTGTAGCCTTGCGGGTATGGCTTGTTGGCCTGGGGCTGGCATTTTTTCCCGGGCTTGCGGAACCTCCGCCGGTTTTCAGTCAAAATGGTGATGAACGGATTGAGATTGTCAGACTGGGGTTTTCTGAAGAAGATGACCAGGTGATTGATATTTTTTTCCGGCTTGATGAAACGGTTGAATCCGGAAGTGTGCTTTTTCACCGATACAATCCGCAGGAAGACCTCTATGATGAAATTGACGAGATCCCGGTGGAAGACCTGACCAGAGACCAGTCTGGTCGTTTTTTTTTATTCCATGATGATATCCCGGAATTGGCGGAGCCACCATTTATTTATTATCTGGCATTTGACCGGGATGGCGAAGGAGCCGATGCCTACACTTTTCGGCATCAGGCCAGTATTTTGCAACAAGTTGATTTTGATTTGTGCCGTGGAACATTCGAATTGCAATGGGGGCATTACCTGGTAATGAACAGGCCCGGGTCTCCTGTTGATACCCTGGATCCCCTTTTTACGCACTACCGGGTTTTATTGAATGGTGAAAAATTTGCCCTTGTTGACTTTGAGGATGATTTCCCCGTACAATCACATTCGCTGGAGATCCCCGGGCCGGGCAATTATACCCTCCGCGTTGAAGCCGTGGATCACTCTGACCCGGACCAGCGCGAGCAAACCTCATTCTCCAACAGGCAGGAGGTTCCGGTTCAGTGGGAAATTCCCACGGAAGTGTCAGTTGATTATGTGCATGTCAACCAGGCCGGAGAGGCGGAGGTGCTGATCCGCGGAGATGAACACCATGAAGATTTTGTGTATCGTATATATCGTTCCGATAACCCTTCTGATGGCTTTTCCCTGGTAGATGAAGTGATGCGTCCTGATGAAAACCCTTTTTTGTTTACGGATGCAGAGGTTGATGTTTCGGGCAATATGTGGTACTACCTGGCGGAAGTTTCTATGATTGATAATGACCAGGGGTGTGAGGAGGTCATTGAGACTTCCGTTCCGGAATCTGGTATTTTTCTTGCGGTGGGAGAGGAAATTCAAACAAGTGAAACCTGGGAAGTACACCTGGAGTTTTTCCATGAATCAGGGTTGGATATTATGCAGTATGACATTGCCCGTCAGATGGCCGGGGAAGAAGATTTTCAGGTTATTGCCGAAGACCGGACAGATCAATACCAGGCTGTGCTTACCGATGAACTTCCCTACTCCGGAGAGGTGTTGTTTCGTGTGGAGGGGGTCGCAGCTGATGGTGCCGGCCGGGAGCGCATTTTTTCCAATGTGGTAAGTGTGCACATTGAGCCGGAAGTAAATATTCCCAATGCGTTCCGGCCAGATGGGGGCCTTCCTGATAACAAAGAGTTCAGGCCGCTCTTTGTTGGTTTTGAACCGGACGATTATCACCTGGTTGTCCTTGACCGCAATGGTCTGGAAATGTTTTCCTCCGGTAATTATGAAACCGGCTGGGACGGCACAAAAAAAGGGAATCCGTTGCCACACGGGGTGTATTTCTATCATTTGCGATATACGGACCCTGGCGGGCAGCATCAGGAGAGGAGCGGGGTGGTTTACCTGGTGCGCTGACAGGGTGCTGGTCATGCAGAGCCCCTGCATCATCAACAATAGCCTTGGCAGGGTGCTGGTCAGGCAGAGCCCCTGCATCATCACAATGGTCATGCCGGTAGCATATGGCTCCACCTTGGCTGCATGCCTTTTACCCACCTGTTTTTTAGTATTTTTTGGAGAATACTCTGCCATATTTTTCCTACTTTTGCTCTCTAAAACAGCGAGCTGCCATGAATCTGTATTCCGAAAAATTTACCGGTGAAGGACTGACCTACGATGACGTTCTTCTGGTTCCTGCCTATTCAGAAGTTCTGCCACGAAATGTAGATACTTCCACACTTTTTTCCCGCAATATCCGCCTGAATATCCCCATTGTTTCAGCTGCCATGGATACGGTCACCGAATCGCGCATGGCCATTGCCATTGCACAGGAAGGGGGAATTGGCGTGCTTCATAAAAATATGTCAATTGCGGATCAGGCCAAGAAGGTCAGGAAGGTCAAGCGCTCTGAGAACGGAATGATCATTGACCCGGTGACCCTTCATGAGGATGCCCTGATCGGCGATGCCTTTGACATCATGAAGGAGTTTAGCATAGGTGGGATTCCGGTGGTGAGCGATGGCAATAAACTTGTGGGTATTATCACCAACAGGGATCTTCGTTTTGAGAAGAACCACAGAAAGCCGGTGGTTGAAGTGATGACGCGCGAAAATCTTATCACCACCAAGGAGTTTGTTGATTTTGAGGTGGCTGAAGAGATTCTGCAGGAGCATAAAATTGAAAAACTTCCCGTGGTTGATAATGAATACAGGCTGGTCGGCCTGATCACCTACCGCGATATCATCAAAATCAAGGAGCGCCCCAATGCCTGCAAAGATAAGCGCGGTCGTTTGCGCGTGGCTGCGGCTGTCGGGGTGACTGCCGATACAGCCGAGCGGGTTGCAGCCCTGGTGAAGGAAGGTGTTGACGCGGTTGTGTTGGATACCGCCCACGGTCACTCCAGGGGAGTGCTTGAAATGGTGTCGAAGATTAAACAGAGCTATCCTGAGCTGGATCTTGTGGCCGGGAATATTGCCACCAAAGAAGCCGCTGAAGACCTTGTTAAGGCAGGGGTTGACGGGATCAAGGTGGGAATCGGACCCGGAAGCATTTGTACCACCCGGATTATTGCCGGGGTGGGTGTTCCCCAGCTTACTGCCATTTTTGAAGTGGCCAGCACGCTGACCGGTAGCGGAGTTCCGGTCATTGCAGACGGTGGCATCCGTTATACCGGCGATGTGGTGAAGGCCATTGCAGCCGGTGCCTCTTCGGTTATGGCCGGCTCTTTGTTTGCCGGCGTGGAAGAATCGCCTGGTGAAACCATCATCTATGAAGGAAGAAAGTATAAAACCTATCGTGGCATGGGATCCATTGAGGCCATGCAACAGGGTTCCAAAGATCGTTATTTTCAGGATGTGGAGGATGATATCAAAAAACTGGTACCGGAAGGAATTGTGGGGCGGGTGCCCTATAAAGGAACGCTTTCAGAGGTTGTTCATCAGCTGGTGGGAGGTCTGCGTGCAGGAATGGGCTATTGCGGTTCGCCTGATGTGAAAACACTCCAGTTGGCCAAATTTACCCGTATTACCAATTCGGGGGTCAGGGAAAGTCATGTGCATGACGTTACCATTACCAGTGAGTCTCCCAATTATAGTCGTTAATCTTTCGATTGTATCATAAACCTGTAATTGTATCATTATTCCGGCAATTTCCACAACAATGCATTTTATCTTCCGGATTTTTATTGGATTGGCTTTGCTTCATGTTGTTTGGCTTACTCCGGTTTTGGCGGAAGACCCTGTGTTGCTCCGTATCGGGGATGAAAAGATTACCTTGTCTGAGTTTCAGGAGATTTATGAGCGCAACAATATTGAGGCTACCCGCACGGAGCGTGAGGATGTGGAGGAATATCTTGAGATGTACATTGATTACAGGTTAAAAGTAAAGGAAGCAAAGGCGCAGGGGCTGGATACGCTTCCCGGATTCCGTCAGGAGCTTGATGGTTATCGCGATCAGCTGGCAAGAGAGATTCTGGCTTCACATGAGGTAACTGATCAGCTGGTCAGGGAGGCCTGGGAACGGTCCAGGTATGACATCAGGGCCTCTCACATTCTGCTTCGGCTTCCTGATGACCCCACCCCTGATGATACCCTTGAAGTGTATAACCACACCCGGGATATTTACAATCAACTCAAAGAAGGGGCTGACTTTGCCCAAATGGCACGGGAGGTTTCTGAGGATCCTTCTGCCAGAGGCAGTGAGGGAGCACCCAATCAGGCTGCCCGGCGAGGGAATGCTGGGGATTTGGGGTACTTTACTGTCTTTGATATGGTTTATCCTTTTGAATCTGCCGCATACACCACTCCGCCAGGTGAAATTTCTGAACCGGTCCGGACAGATTACGGATACCATCTTGTAAAGATAACCGACCGGCTGCCGGCCATGGGTGAGGTGCAGGTGTCTCATATCATGCTGATGATTTCTCCGGAGATGAAGGCAGAAGAGATTGAGGAAAAAGAACGTAAAATATTTGACATATTTAACCAATTGCAGGAGGGTGCTGATTTTGCTTATATGGCAGAGGAATATTCTGAGGACCTCCAGACAGCAGGCAATGGTGGTGTAATGGCTCCTTTTGTTTCTTCCCGCATGGTTCCGGAGTTCATTGAGGCCATTCATCATTTGGATGAATCAGGGGATGTCACCCCTCCGGTTCGGTCTGAATTTGGCTGGCATATCATTAAACTGACCGATCGATCAACTCCTCCCGCTTTTGAAGATGCAGAAGAAGATATCAGGGCCAGGGTTGCCCGCAGTGACCGTTCGCAGATCTTCCAGAAGGAGCCGGAGGATATGTATGAAGCGTTTCCGGAATTCGGCCGGATCATGCAGGAATACCACGACGGGATTCTGCTTTTCGAAATTACCGAAAAAGAGGTCTGGGATAAAGCCATCAGGGATACATTGGGGCTGGAGGCATTTTTCGGGGAAAGCCCCTCCCGGTACAAAGAAAATGAGTTGGATTCAGTTCGGGGTATGGTTATTGCGGACTATCAAAAGTATCTGGAGGAAAAATGGGTTGCCCGCCTCCGTAAAAAGTATGACATCCGGGTTAACCGGGAGTTGCTGAAAACCATTAATTTTGAATAGCCATGAAGGTTTTGCATTTGTGTCATAAAAAATTCTTCAGGAAGGTGAGGATCTTATTTATCCTTCTTCCGGCTGTTTTTTTTATGGGCAGTTGTGATTTTTTTGATCGTCGTTCGGATGAAACCTTACTGGCCAAAACATATGGAAGTCGACTGTATTTGGAGGACCTTCCGGATCTTGTTCCCAGCGGGGCTTCGTCTACAGACAGCTCAGACATAGTCCGGCGTTATGTGGACAGATGGGTCAACCAGCAAGTCTTTCTTCACCATGCCATGGAGTCACTGCCTGCTGAAAAAGCTGATTTTGACAGACAGGTAAGGGAGTATGAGAACTCACTGTGGATACATGCCTATGAAAATGACCTGGTAAACAAGGAAATGGATACTGTGGTTGGTGAACAGGAGCTTCTGGATTACTACGAAGGCAATGAGGAACAGTTTGCCCTTCGGAATCACATTGTGCAGGCCACGTATATTAAACTGCCGTTGGCTGCTCCGGATGCCGGGCAGGTGAGGTCGCTATACCGGTCTGATGATGAAGAGAGTATTGAGAGGCTGGAGCAATACAGTCTGCAACATGCTGCGGCCTATTCAGTTGATCCTGCCAAATGGATGCTGTTTAACGACATTACACAGGATATGCCGATTGATGAAGATCCGGCCGTTTTCCTGCGCAATAATCAGTCAACGGAAATAACAGACGATTATTATCGTTATTTCCTTTATATACACGATTACCGGCTCAGGGGGGATGATTCACCCTTTGAGTTTGCTAAAAATAATATCCGGATGCTGGTTTTAAACCAAAGAAGGAAAGAATTTATTCAGCAAAAAAGACGGGATTTATTCAACGATGCCATCGAAAACAATCAGGTGGAAACATTTTATTGATTTTTTGCTCCCGCAGCGGGGCCCTGAATGGAAAAAGTAGAACCATATATGAAGAAGATGTTTGATTATTTAACAAGATTCGCTGTTATCATGGCTTTTGCCATGCCATTTAACGGGAATGCCCAGGAAAAAGTAATAATTGACCAGGTTGTAGCCGTGGTGGGAGACAATGCCATACTCCAATCTGAGCTTTTTGAACAAAGACGCCTGCTTGAGGGGCAGGGGGTTGACCTGGGCAGCAACCCTGAATGTGCGGTACTGGAAGACATGCTTTTTCAGAAGCTGCTTTACAACCAGGCCATGGTGGATAGTATTGAGGTAAGTGAAAGTCATGTGGAGCAGGAGATTGAACGCCGGCTGCGGTATTTTATTCAACAGATCGGATCCCGTGAACAATTGGAGGAATACTATGGCCAGTCAATAGAAGAGCTTCGTGAGGAGTTTCGTGAGCCAGTCCGCGAACAGGAGATCAGCCGCCGGATGGAGTCGGTTATCACCGAGGATGTATCAGTTACCCCTTCGGAGGTCAGATCATTTTTCAATAATCTGCCGGAAGACAGCATTCCGATGGTGGAAAGCGAAATGCGGTTGTCCAAAATTTTAATTGAACCCGAGATTGAGGAAGACCAGATCGCGGACCTCAGGAGCCGTCTTGAAACTTTTCGGGAGCGCATCATTGACGGGGACAGCTTCCGTACCCTTGCCATCATGTATTCTGAAGATCCAGGATCAGCCAGGAGAGGTGGCGAGCTTGGCTTCCATGGCAGGGGGGAGCTTCATCCGGAATTTGAAGCCGAGGCTTTCAGCCTTGAGCCCGGAGAGATCTCAGAAGTTGTTGAAACCCGTTCGGGCTATCATATCATAGAGTTAATTGAACGGCGGGGGGAGCAGGTAAATGTAAGGCATTTGCTTCTGCGGCCTCAGGTTTCGCCTGATGTAGAGCAGGAGACCAGAGAAAAACTGGATAGCATTCGCGGGTTGATCACCAGCGGCGAAAAGACTTTTTCTGAAGCCGCCAGAGAGTTTTCTGATCATCGCAGTGCCCGGAGTGGAGGGGTCATGGTTAACCAGTTTACCGGTACAACCCGCTTTAAAACAGATGAACTGGACCCCAACCTGTTTTACGTTATTGATCGCCTGGATGAAGGTGAAATTTCACGCCCTGTGGAAACCATGACCGATGACGGGCGTCCGGCCTACAAGATTATTTCTGTCAGGGAACGGATTGACCCGCACCCTGCAAATCTGCAACAGGACTATGATTATATTCAGAAACTAGCCCTTGAAGAAAAGCAACAGGAGGCCATCCGTGCATGGGCAAAACGAATGCTGCAGAGCACTTATGTAACCATTAAAGAAGAATACCAGAACTGTGATTTTGAGGTAGATTGGGTTAAATAACAGGTCATTGACAGGTAAAAAGTTATGCAATATAAAACCGATGTTGAGGCACTGGATGTGCTGGCTTCCAAATACCGGGAGTTGCGAGAGGAAGTTGGAAAAGTGATTATTGGTCAGGATGAGGTGGTTAAAAATGTGTTCATCTCCATCTTCAGCAAAGGCCATTGTTTGCTGGTTGGTGTTCCCGGCCTTGCCAAAACCTTGCTGGTAAACACCATTTCTAAAGTATTGGGCTTGCAGTATAGCCGCATTCAGTTTACCCCTGACCTGATGCCTTCGGATATTATTGGTACTGACATCCTTGATGAAACAAGGAGTTTTCGTTTTGTCAAAGGACCTTTGTTTGCCAATATCATATTGGCAGACGAGATCAACAGGACACCTCCGAAAACCCAGTCGGCCCTTTTGGAGGCGATGCAGGAGCGCTCAGTAACTGCTGCAGGTACCACATATCAACTGAATGAACCGTTCTTTGTATTGGCTACCCAAAACCCCATAGAGCAGGAGGGGACTTATCCTTTGCCGGAAGCCCAGCTGGATCGGTTTATGTTTAATGTGTACCTGGATTACCCCAGTTTTGAAGAAGAGATCCGGGTGGTACAGGGTACCACTTCGGGAGCCCAAATGGATCTCGATGTGGTGATGGAAGCAGAAGAGATTCTGTATTTTCAGAACCTGATCCGAAAGATCCCGGTTACTGATAATGTAATGGAGTTTGCAGTTAAACTGGCTGCCAGAACCCGTCCCGGCTCCGGGATGGCTCATTCGATGGCCAATGAATATGTACATTGGGGGGCGGGCCCCAGGGCCTCGCAGTACCTGATCATTGGTGCCAAATGTCATGCCGCCCTAAACGGCAAATATGCACCGGATATTGACGATGTGAAGGCGGTGGCCAATGCCGTTTTGCGGCATCGCATTGTCAGGAATTTCAAAGCCGAAGCAGAGTCGGTTTCTGTGGAGCAGATTGTGGGGCGCTTCCTCAATGAGGAATAGGGAAAATTCCGGCAACAAACATTGTCTTTAAAGCAAAAGTGATTATCTTTGCATCCCTCTTTCGGAGAAATCCGGGAGGCCAAACAGAACGATCTTAATTTTTTCTTTTTTTTATTGTTAAAAAAGAAATAGTTTGTATCTTTGCCCTCCCCAAACGGGGAACCGATCGCCGGGGATTTTGAATGCAGGAGTAGGGTTTTCGGTAAAAGTTTGGGAAACGATCTTTGAAAAATTGGGAAGCAAAAGA
>PWGY01000192.1 GCA_003554665.1 Bacteroidales bacterium
CGTTATTGGTGATTTTTTGTTCGACCCTGTTGTTGGCCAGGTTGTGTTCAACGATCCATTCCCTGTGTGGCGGAACCAGCAGTGTCAGATCCAGTTCATCCAGCGGTCCTGGTTTTTTCAGCGCCCTTTCTGTGGTATCTTTTTCTTTTGCCTGCCTTACCGGTAAAATCAGGGTGCTTTCGGCAGGGTAAATTGTCAGGGTTGCGGGCTGGGGTGAGGGCCATGCCAGTGGCCAGTAAGATGAGGAAATTGAAATTCTTATCTGGTGTCCGGCAGGAAATCGCTGGGCAATGTAGTTCAGTGGGACTGTCACCTCACAGGGCTCGCCTGGTTCAAGTTCTTCAGGCTCTTCATGGCTTTTATGGTGGGTTAAATTGAGTAACCCGAAAGTTACCCTGGTAGCTCTGCCGTCAGGGGCAACATCAGATAGCCTTACTGCTACCATACCCTGCCGTTGGTCTGAGGCAACTTTTAGCTTTACAAAGGGTTTGCCAAGGATTTCCTTGTCCTCTTCCAGTGAAGGACACTCAAACACCAGGGCGCCGCCATCCTCTTCACGCTGATCGCTTGGCAGGTCTGTTGTCTCTGAATAAGAGCACCACTTTCCTGCAAACAAACCTACACTCAGCGGGCTGTTGATCTGCATGGCTTTTTTTTCTTTTGGGGGTTTGTCCTGGTGTCCGACGCAAAATGTATCCATCGGAATATGCTCCTCATGGATGCGCTCACTGGGCCAGGTTTTCTCATCAACCCAGCGGCCCGGCCGTTTCGAGGTGAGGGGAGATACTGAATCAAGCACATAAGTGGTCAGCATTGGCTCCTTTTTTACCCCGTTGTCAATGCCTTTCAGCCACTGATCCCACCACCTGACAGACTTATCCAGAAAGTCAAAAGCAGGCCCTGGTCCACCCGTGTGGGGATATTTATGACCAAAAGCCCCGACAATACCCATGCGGGGGACTTTCAAATGCTCAAGCAGGCGAAAAACAGTATTGGAATAGCCGTCTGCCCATCCACTCACAGCCATAACCGGACATTGAATGGCTTCATAATTTTCACATACCGAAGCATGCTTCCAATAGTCATCCCGGCGCTGATGTTCAAGCCATTTTTTTAGCCACAGTCCGCTTCCTTCCAGGCGATCCAGCCACATGGATTTCCATTTTTCACCGACTATTTCAGGATCAGGTGGTGCACTGTTGTTGGCAAACATTACAGATGCCCAGGAAAGGTTGTCAGAAAGCAGGCAGCCCCCCATATAGTGTACATCATCGGCATATCTGTCGTCGGAAGAGGCCACGCTGATAACCGCTTTCAGCTCCGGGGGCTGCATGGCTGCAATCTGGAGCCCGTTGAACCCTCCCCAGGAAATGCCAATCATCCCTACATTGCCATCACACCAATCCTGGGAGGCGATCCATTTTATCACTTCCACGCCATCGTTAAGCTCCTGCTGCAGGTATTCATCACGAAGGATGCCGTCAGATTCACCACTTCCCCTCAAATCTACCCGTATCCCCGCATATCCTCTGCGGGCAAAATAACTGTGCATCTGGTGGTCACCCGGGGCTTTCAAATCTCTTTTCCTGTATGGAATATATTCCAGTATGCCGGGTACCGGTTTTGTTTCAGCATCTTCAGGAAGCCATATTTTGGCTGCCAGCCTGGCTCCGTCACCCATTCGGATCCAGGTGTTTTCAATTACCCTGTACGCACCCATAAAAGAAGTTATTTTGGTCGTTTCTTTTGATTTTCAGCATTTCTCAAATATACGAATTCGCGGGGGCCTTTACAACCCGGGAAACTGGTACGGATAAGCTTCAGGCTAACGGGAAACAGAAAAAAACTTTCTGATGGTTAATATTACCGATAGTATAGTGGGGATCAGCCATCCGAGAAAAGTGATCTGATCGGCAAAGGCGGGCGATATGGAAATTCCGGTCAAACGATCCAGGATGTATTGTACATAGGAAACAGGCAAGCCTGTTTTACCCATTTCACGCAACACCTGCCAGTGCCATTCGGTCAACGGACAAAATCCCATGCCATAAAACAACCCAAGGATAAACCATGACCCGCCGGTTAAAAGGGCCACGACCAAATGAGCCATTCTGGTTTTCGGGAAAATCCATCCGAACAGGATGAAAACGATGAGCGCTGAATGAAATACCACAAAAAATATATCCAGTACATGGAGCCACCAGGTTTCCATTTAGTCAGGGGTTTTGGCAATCCGAACAAACACTGTTTTTCTAATGTTATAAAGATAAAAAGTTTTCAATGAAGCTTTTCCGGATTTGCTGCAGGTTTTTTCGAGTCCGGCCGGTAAACCCCCACAAAACTTGATGGTTCGGTAAAAAAATGTAACTTTAGGTATCTGTTGAAACAATAACTAAAAATTACTGACATGTATAAGCGTATATTGATTATTTCGGGAGTATTGTTGTTCATGTTTGTTTTCCAGCACCAAACAAAGGCGCAGGAAGTAGACAAAGGTGTCAGAATTGGTCTTACCATGAGCAATTTATATATGGATGTGGATGATCTGGATGATGAGGATGCCCGCTTTGGCTTTCATGCCGGACTGTTCAGCAAGGTTATGTATACCCCATCGTTGGGAATACAACCCGAATTATTATACACCACCAAGGGATCTGAAGCCTATTATGATGGCCTGATCAATCAGAATGTTGAGTTCGGACTAAGCTATATTGACTTGCCTGTTTTACTGGTGATAAGGCCGGTTGAGGCACTGGAAATCCATGCCGGCCCATACGGGGGGCTGATGCTGGGAAGCAACATCCGGTTCAGTGGAACGATTGAGGGAGAGGATGAAATTGACCGGGATCATTTCAATACCATTGATTACGGATTTGCTTTCGGCATTCAGTTCAATGCCGGTATCGTTGCTGCCGGGCTCCGCTATAACCTCGGACGCAGTGAGCTCGCCGATTCTGATGTTACCCAACTATTGCTGGGTGACAGCAAAAATTCATATGGTCAACTTTATGTGGCTCTGAACTTTTAGGGTCGCCTCAAAAAAGGATTTGCTTCTGAAAGCCCTTATGCTGCGGGTAAGGTGATGGTAAAAGTGCTGCCCTTACCCTCACGGCTGGATACGGATATGGTGCCGTTGTTCATTTCAACAAAACTCCTGCACAAAACAAGGCCAAGGCCGGTGCCTTTTTCCTGTTCTGTTCCCGGACGTGAATGGTTTTCGTTTATTGTGAATAATCTAGCCTGCATTTCCCGGGGGATTCCGATTCCCGTATCCGAAACTTTGATCAGCACCTTCCCATCTTCTTTTGTCGCAGAAATGGAGACCGACCCGCCACGGTGGGAATATTTTACGGCGTTGGACAACAGGTTGCGAATTGTTATGGCAAGGGTTTCCCGGTCAGCTTCAATTAAGAGACCGGGCGCTATTGCCTGGTGTATTCTGATGTCTTTGGACAAGGCCTGTATGCCTGCAACGTCTGCTGCTTCAGCAATTACTTCCCTGAGGTTGATTGATTCAGGCTTTAACTGAATGTCGTCCATCTGACTTCTGGCCCAGTTCAGCAAGTTATCTGTAAGGCTGTACAAAGTTTTCGATCCCTGTAGCATCAGGGTGGTGTAATTTTTCACTTTTTCGGGCTCTTGCTCCGGATCAATGCTTGAAAGCAGTGAGCTGAATCCAAGCAGTGAGTTAAATGGACCATACAGGTCATGGGCGATCACCGAAAACAATTTGTTTTTTACTTCCAGCGCATTTTTTAGCGATTTTTCGGATTCGTAAAGTTCCCTGTTGGCCTGGTTGAGCTGTTGGTTTGTTTCACGGGTTTGATTCAGCAGGTATTCAGTACGCTGTTTTTCCTGCTTTAAAAGATAGTTGGATCTGAATATTTTGTGCCGGAAACTGTTTTGAATCCTGTTTGCTGCGTAACCGATAATAATCATGGGCAGCACATTGACCAGGGTTGTAATCTGGTAAATTCCGGGATTAAAGAAGGCCCACAACAGCAATGCAGTTACTGCGGGTGGTACGAAATAAAAGAGAATGGCGTCACGCAGCCCGGCCCTGAGGTCGA
>PWGY01000167.1 GCA_003554665.1 Bacteroidales bacterium
ACAGGGGCGTAACGCAGGGGCAAAACACAGGGACGTAACGCAGAACAGACCATATAAAAACATCCATGCCGCCAAACCAATGACGACATGGATATTTTTACCAAATTATCAGGAAAAAGCCGGCTAAGAAAAACATCGACCGGTTGTTCGCTTAGAAAAACATCGACCGGTTGTCCTCTATATCAGCCCTTTTTTTGATCGCTTCAAAGGCATCTGTCGGAACGCGGTTACGGAAGGTATCCTGCAGCCTGCGTTTGTTTGCAGTTAAATCGGAAGGCGTAACGTCTTCATCCTTGCGGATCACCTCCACCACAAACACACCGGCAGTACCCGTAACAGGCCCTTTCACCTCTCCTTCTGACATGGCAAATACTGAACCGATCACTTTTGGCTCAGGACCGAGGCCCGGCAAATTGTTGCTTGAAAAGGTCAGGTCATTTGCTTCTGCCACTTCCAGCCCGAGCTGGCCGGCCACATTGTCAAGCGAACCATTGGCCATGGCTGCGGAAATCTCTTCGGCAATCATTTCCTTCTTCTTCTCTTCCCTGGCAATGGACATGATTTCGCCGCGAATCTGCGACAGTGAAGGGATGCCTTCATCACGCTTTTCAACCAAAGTGGCAACCACAAAGGTATCGTCCAGTTCGAAAATGCGTGAAAAATCTCCCTCGCGGGTGTCCTCACCGAAGGCCCACTGCACCACCTGACGCCCCTCGTCAACGCCGGGAAGACTCATATCCATGCGGCCCACCCGGGGGGCTTCCCTAACACTCAACCCGGCCTCATTCGCAGCCTCTTCAAAATCAGCGCCTTCACGGATCTCGGAGGCAAACCTGCTGACCTGACTATAAGCATCCTGGTAGGTACGGTTGCCGGGTTCGATATTACGTACAAGATTTGCCACCTGCACCTTTTGCGTCAGCGGCGACTTGTCTGTTACATGAATAACATGAAAACCAAAATCGGTTTCCACTTTCAGGAATGAACCCACAGAGGCTTCCGCCACGGCATCATTAAATTCCGGCACCATTTCACCGTCTCTGAACCATTCCAAATCACCCTGGTTGGCTGCAGCACTCGGATCTTCCGACAACTCCGTGGCCAGCTCCGGGAAACGGTCGGGGTTGGCCTGAACCACGCCCAGCAAACTGTCGGCCATCTGCTGCGCTTCATCATACGTACGCATGGTTTGCTCGGTAGCGCTCTGCGAACCCTGATAACTGATCAGGATATGACTGGCGCGCATGGAGTCCGGCCGCATTTGGGCATCCATCAGCATAGACACCACATAGGCATTGTCTTCGGCATAAGGGCCAAAAACATCACCTACCTGCGCATCAAAAATTTCGGGATCAATCTGGGGAGACAACTCGCCCTCCGCATAATATGCAGGATCAAACCGTCTGTCAGACGTTGCATTGATAAAGGCAGGGATATTATCAACTTCCAGCATCTCTTCGCGAAGTTCCAGAATTTCATTCATGGCACTTTCCTGGTCGGCTTCCGAAGGATGCACGGGCTGTACAACCATTTTAATCCCACGGGAAGCTTCCTGGCGGAACCTTTGCTTATGTTCTTCATACACAGCACGCAACTCCCGGTCAGATACACTCACCTGGTCATCATCAATTTCATCTGTGGTTTTATAGGCAAAGCGGATATCGGCTGTGGTGTTCCGATGGCTGAAGTCGGCTTTGGCCATAGCATCCGGCACCCCATAAGATTTACCGATCAGCTGATGATATTTATCTTCCCTTCGTTCAGTCCTGATATAGTCTTCAAGCATTACCCACTGGCTGCGTACTTGTGGATCCATCTGGTCAAAATTCCGGAGAAATTCCACAACCTGTTGCGGGTCATAAGCTCCGGTAGCCGGATCAGAAAAGCTTTGGATCAGGATGGGATGGGGGTCACTTCCGTGGATGAGTTCGTAAAGCTCCTCGGCTTTCACCGCGATGCCAAGATCCTCAAACTCTTCCTCCAGCAAGATCTCCCGGATCATATCGTTCCATACTTGCTGACGGATCTGATAGGTTTCCTGTACACCCGGGGTTTCTCCTGTTTGCTGCTGCCAGTTATCCATCTGCTGGTTCACCCGCTGTTCAAATTGCTGGTAGGGGATGGATGTTCCCTCCACTTTCCCCACGTCATAACGCTGTTGCTGCATGGGGCCGTGCCCGAGAAAATCTCCCAGCACAAAAGCAGCAAGACCAATACCGATCACCGCGATCAGCAATCCTGAATAGCTTCTTATTTTTTGTATTACAGCCATTTTATCCTCTTATTTAAAATTTCAGGGTGCAAAGTTAATAAAAAAATTGTTGGTTAGTTGGTTGTTGGTTCTCATGGGATGAGGTTTGTGGGTGTTACCCATATATGTTAAACGAGGCGATGCGGTTGTTGGTTAGTCGGCGCTGCGCGCCTCCGGTTGTTGGTTTTCATGGGCAGAGTGATGGGGAAGCTGCCAATGGCTTGGGAAACGGGCAATGCGGTTATTGGTTGTTGGTTCGCCCCGGTCTTTCATTCTTGTTTTACGACCCGCAGCAGTTCAAGCCGTTTCGGGCTCACCTGCAGGATCCGGAACTGCAGGTTCCCGATCTGTATCTCTTCACCCCGCGCAGGAATGCTTTCCATATGGTTAATGATCAACCCTCCCAGGGTTTCATATTCTTCAGACTCCGGCAGCTCCAGGCCGTACTTCTCATTCAGGTAATCAATTTCCAGGCGGGCACTGAAAATATACTCATCGGGGCCGGTTTGCTTTTCGATCATGTCTTCCACATCAAATTCATCATCAATCTCACCGAAGATCTCTTCAATGATATCTTCAATGGTAATGATACCGGCTGTACCACCAAATTCATCCACCACCACAGCCACACTTTTGCGCTGCTGCAACAGGCTTTTCAGCAACTTGTTGGCATACATGGTTTCCGGTACCAGCAGCACAGGACGAATGATGGCCGTCACATTTTCGGGCCGGGAGAACAGGTCAAAGGCATGCACATAACCTGTCATGTTGTCTATGGATTCTTTATAGACGAGTATTTTGGACAACCCCGTGCGGGAAAGTATATTGCGTATCGTGGCAATACTCTCATCCTGCGCCACCGCCACCACCTCCGTCCGCGGCACCATACATTCACGAAGCTTCACATCAGGAAACTCAATGGCATTACGGAAAAGCTGTATCTCACGCTGGCCTTCATGTTCCTCATCACCGGTTTCTCCGAATTCTTTCAGAAAATTATCCATGTCAATGGCATCAAACGCCCTTTTGTCAAAAGATACATCCTGACCCGCGACATGCTTCATGATGAAATCAGACAAAAACATGGTAAAGGTGATGATGGGATACAATATATAATAGATAACCGTTACGGGAAGGGCAAAGACCTCAAGGAAGCGGTTGGGATTGATGCGGAAAAGACTTTTGGGTAAAAACTCCGCAAAAATCAGAATCACCAAAGCAGAAATGAAGGTCTGCAGAAGAAACACAAGAAACTCACTGCTGACAGGAGCGGGTAAAAGACGATAGAGAAAAGGCTCGAGCATGGCCGCGGTGGCGATACCATATATTACAAGAGCAATATTGTTTCCGACCAGCATGGTGGAGATAAAGCTGGACTCGGAACGAACAAAGCGCGACAGCAGCCTGGCCGAAAACCCGCCCCCCTGTTTGTCCACTTCCACCTTCAGCTTGTTGGCCGCCACAAAGGCAATCTCCATTCCGGAGAAAAAAGCAGACAACAACAGGCTGATTAATATGATGGTAAAACCCGTCATGTGTTTTGTTATTTCACTTTCCGATGGTCAGGGGCTTCCTGCGGAGCCCCATCCCTGTCAGCGTCTTCCTGCGAAAGTTCTACCACGGGCGCTTCCTGCAGGGTGTCTTCCGGAATTTCTTCCTCAGGCATTTCCTGCAGGGTGTCTTCCGGAATTTCCTCCTCAGGCATTTCCTGCAAGGTGTCTTCCGGAGTTTCCTCCTCAGGCATTTCCTGCAAGGTGTCTTCCGGAGTTTCCTCCTCAGGCATTTCCTGCAAGGTGTCT
>PWGY01000218.1 GCA_003554665.1 Bacteroidales bacterium
ACCTGGGTTCATGGTTCGTAATTCCCTTGTTGCTGGCACTGGTTGTTGCTGTGGGGTTGTTCGCGGGAGTGTACCCGGCGTTTTACCTGTCTTCATTTCAACCGGCTGCCGTGCTGAAAGGAAAAACCAACGGCAAGCAAAACACCCGTTTCCGGATGTCGCTTACGGTGATGCAGTTCGTTATTTCCATTATGCTGATTACCGGATCCGTGATCATGTACCGTCAGCTGAATTACATGACCAATAAAGACCTGGGCTTTGACAAGGAGAACGTGCTCGTGCTCAGGAGGGCCTATGTGCTCGGTGGCCAGGTGGATGCCTTTAAAACTGAACTACAGGGTGTTCCGGGTGTGGTTTCCGTGTCTTCTTCCACAGCGGTACCCGGAAGGCCCAATAACTTCAACGGACACACCCTCCCCGGAAGAAGCGATGAGACCTTTTTATTGCAGACAACCTATGCGGATTATGATTTTCTGGAAACCTATGGCATCGAACTGGCTGCCGGCCGTTTCTTTGATCCGGAAAACAGAACAGACCGGGATGCCTGTCTTATTAATGAGCGTGCGGTCCGGAACATGGAACTGGATGATCCTCTTACCAGCCGTGTGATCAATATCGGACATGGCCCTCCCGGCTCACCGGTGATCGGCCTGCTGCGCGACTATCACTTCGAGTCTCTGCGTATGGATATCGGACCGGCAGCGATATTCTTCAAGCATGAAGACATTCAGTGGGGATATGTCAGCATTCGTTATGAGCCGCACATGCTGAGAAGGGTGCTGGAAGAAACGGAAGTCATCTGGAAATCCTTTGCTACCAATCAGCCTATGTTGTACCTCTTTATGGATCAGGATTTTAACCGTCTGTACAGGGAGGAAGAGCAAAATGCACAGTTATCCGTTATTTTCACCTTGCTGGCCATTTTCATTGCAAGCATGGGGCTGTATGGCCTGACCGCTTTCTCGCTGCAGCAACGCATCAAGGAAATCGGAATCCGCAAAACATTTGGTGCCGGGGTAAGCAGCATCTGGCTGATGATCAGCAAAGAGGTTTTGGCTTTGATAGCCCTGGCCACACTGGTGGCCTGGCCGCTGATCTATTGGATCGCAGGCAACTGGCTGCAGAATTACCACTATCGCATCAGCATGCAGCTGCAGGATTTCCTGCTTGGTTTTGTGATCGCCGTGGTGATTGCCCTGGGCAGCATCAGCTATCGTGTGATCCGCACCGCTTCCATGAATCCGTCCATCTCATTGAGGTATGAATAGCTTACTAAGGTATGAATAAATCTGCGGGTGAATTAACAGACAGGGCCGCGGCTTCGAACGCCAAGGCCCTGTCTGTTTTACACTGCGCGAAATGAGCGCCGGGCCCCATTGATCCCTGCGGCACAAGATGCGTGCGGGGGTGACCCGGGCCGAATCGTAAACCCGGACCCAGGGAGGGTTTGACCCGGGCTGAATCGTGACCCGGGCTGAATCGCGACCCGGGATGAATCGTGACCCGGGATGAATCGTGACCCGGGATGAATCGTGACCCGGGAGCCGCGACTTTGACTACCTCAGCAGCCGGCTCTTCTTCTCCACTTTTTGCAGGTGGGGGAGAAGTTCTTTTTCCATCTCATCCACATTGGAGCAATACCTGAAAAGCTTCAGATCTTTTTCGCTGATGGTTCCCAGCTCTGCCAGTTTGGGGATGTTGATGACCTGGTCCCAGAATTTTTTGTCGTACAAAATGATTTTCAGGTCTTTTTTGATCTTACCGGTTTGCACCAGGGTCAGTACTTCCATGAATTCATCCAGGGTGCCGAACCCACCGGGGAATATGACAAAAGCCTTGGCTGTGAACACCAGCCAGAGCTTGCGCATGAAGAAGTAGTGGAACTCAAAGTTCAGGTCGTCATCAATGTAGGGGTTGGGCTCCTGTTCAAATGGCAGGCTGATGTTGAACCCGATGGTTTTTCCACCGGCCAGTTTGGCGCCTTTATTTGCTGCCTCCATGATCCCCGGGCCGCCGCCGGTGGTCACGATGTAACGGCTGTGCGGGGTGTACCTGTCTTTAGCCCACTTCGTGAGTCTCCTGGAGAGTTCCACGGCATCTTCGTAATACCTGGAGTTCTCCAGGTCTCTTTCTGCGATCCGCAGTGCTTCTTTTCCCGCCTTCCCGGAGGCCTTTAACTCCTCCAGCTTCTTCTGTGCCTCTTTCTCGGGCAGGGTTCGCGCAGAACCGAAAAACACCACGGTATCCTGAACCTTGCTTTTCCGGAGCCGGGATTTGGGCTCCAAATATTCCGACAAAATCCGGATCTCCCGGGCAGCCGGGGAGTTGAGGAATTTCGGGTTTTTATAGGCTTTGGGTGGTTTTTTGTTGTTCATAATGTCTGGGGTTATGAGAGATCCGTAATCATATTTCAGTAATTGTTCATTGGTTTTAACCGGTGGCAGGCCGCGGGTTTCAATACCCCGCCGCCTGACCGTCTTTCCTGGATTCAGAGGCGCCGTAGAATACGCCGTTTTCGGGATCCCACTTAATGGCCTGGTAGCCGCCGAATGGCCCGACGGCCCACTCTATCCGGTGACCTTTCTGCATCAGTGCACGGATGGTTTCGTAAGGGAATCCGGATTCCAGGTTGATGATGCCACCGTCGCGCATTTCCTGGCCGGTGGGTTGGGAGGAACCGCGGTGGCGGATACGTGGCGCATCGCCTGCTTCCTGGAGGTTCATCCCGAAGTCGACCATGTTGATCACGATTTGGGCATGGGCCTGTGGTTGCATGTCGCCGCCCATCACACCGAAGCTCATGTAAGGTTCCCCTTCTTTGGTAATGAAACCGGGAATGATGGTGTGGAAAGGTCTTTTACCCGGTTCATAGGTGTTGAAACGATCCGGCTCCAGGGTAAACCCTTCGCCGCGGTTCTGCAATACAAACCCAAGGCCGGGAGGGGTTACCCCGCTACCCATCCCACGATAATTACTCTGGATCAGCGACACCATATTGCCGTCTTTGTCGGCCACGGTCAGGTAAATTGTATTCGGGGCTTCCGGAATGCCGGCGTCCTGCGACAGGGCCGCGCGGTCAGGGTTGATCAGCTCGCGGCGGTCGGCGGCATATTCCTTGGAGATCAGTCCATCCACCGGCACGGGGTTAAAGGCCATGTCGGAGTAGTATTTGGCCCTGTCTTCGAAGGCCAGTTTTTTGGCTTCCACAAAATGGTGGATGTATTCCGGGCTGTAAAGCCCCATGGAGGCAATGTCGTAGCCTTCCAGGATGTTGAGGATCTGCAGCACGGCAATTCCCTGCCCGTTGGGGGGCAGCTGCCATACATCATAGCCCCGGTAATTGGTCGAAACGGGGTCAATCCAGGTGCTGGTGTGCGCAGCCATGTCGTCAAAGCTCAAAAAACCTCCGCTTTCCTGCACGTGGTCGGCGATGATGCGGGCGATCTCTCCCTGGTAAAATGCGTCTCGTCCAACCTCAGCCAGGGTTTCGTACGTGCTGGCCAGGTAGGGGTTACGGAATATCTCTCCTTTTTCCGGCATGCGTCCGTCCGGCATGTAGGTTTCCTCAAAGTTGGGGAAGCGACTAAGAATCGGAGCGCTGCGCTCAAGGTAATAAGCAATGAGCTCTGGTACCGGGAACCCATCTCTGGCGTAACGGATGGCCGGATCCAGGATGTCGGTCATTTCAAGGCGGCCGAATTTCTCATGCATCTCAAACCAGCCATCCACAGTTCCGGGTACGCTGACTGCCAGCGGGCCCCGTTGCGGGATCATTTCATATTCGTTGTCAAGAAAATAGTCGATCTCGAGATCCTGCGGAGAACGGCCGCTTGCATTGAGTCCGTGAAGTTGTTCGCTTTCTGCATCCCAGATAATGGCAAAAAGGTCACCCCCGATGCCGCATCCGGTGGGCTCCATCAGGCCCAGCATGGCGTTGGCCGCAATGGCTGCGTCTGTGGCACTTCCTCCTTGTTTGAGGATGTCAAGAGCGGCCTGGGTGGCCAGTGGATGACTGGTGGCGGCCATCCCGTTTTGCGCAATCACCTCTGAGCGGGTGGCAAAATTATGCCCGGTGATTCGGTCCTGGGCAATGGTTTGGTTGGCAATCAGAAAAATCAAAGCTGAAAAAAGTAGCAATTGTTTCATAGGATGTGTGTTTTGGAATGGATTGAATTATTCAGTGATCAGGTGTTCTTTTTCAGGTAAATCATCTATGAGCATGGCATTTCTTTTGGGCCGGATCCCGTGGCCGAACTGTTCGGCCCAGTGCCGGGTAAACTCCGCACCATAAAGCACGATCATAGCCATGTAGGATGCCCATATCAGGATCAGGATGAGGGTGCCTGCCGCTCCGTAAGCCGAGGCCGGGTCGGTGGTACTGAAATAGACGCGCAGCCCGTATTGCCCCAGGGCAAACAACAGAGCGGTAAGCAGGGCTCCGATCCATACCGAACGCCAGCGGATGATGGCATCCGGCAGGAACTTGAACATCAGGGCAAACAATGTGGTGGTAACCACCAGGGAGATGCCGTAATTCATGAACACGACCATGGGCATTCTGATCCCCGGCCAGTGTGAACTGATCCAGTCGCTGAATATGGCCAGCAGGGAGTTGGCCAGCATCGACAGCAGCAGCAGAAAACCGATAACCAGGATCAGTCCGAAAGACAATAAACGGTCTTTGAGGTATTTCACAAAAGCCTGCTTAGGTTTGGGAAGCACACCCCAAATCCGGTTCAGTGACAACTGCAGGTGGTAAAACAAAGTGGTGGCACCGAAAAGCAGCATTCCGATACCGATGAGCATGGCGATGGTGGATGAACCGGTTTCGGCCACATTGGCGATCATGTTTTCCACGGTGCGGGCCGTTTCCTTTCCGATGGTTTCGGCAATCCGGGCTGAAAGTTCCCGCGATACCGCTTCCTCACCAAAAAAGTACCCGGTAATGGCAATGACGATCAGCAGCAGGGCTGGCAGTGAAAAAATGGCATAATAGGCCAGGATGGCGCTTTGCCGCCAGGGGCCGGATTTGTTCCAGTGTATGCCAGCGTCGCGGAATACGTACCAGACTTTTTTGGCCGTGGACAGTGCCTTTTTCATGGTGATGTGTTTGCGACATCCGGATCCTGCCGGTTGAATACATACTGTAAAATGTTTGCTCCCATCCGCAGGGCCTTCAGTCTGACTTCTTCGGGGTTTCCGTGTACGGACTGGTCTTCCCAGCCATTGCCCAGGTCAATTTCATAGGTATAATAAAGAACCAGCCTGCCTTCGTAAAAAATCCCAAAGCCCTGCGGCGGCTTGCCGTCGTGTTCATGGATCTTGGGCGGTCCGTCAGGGAATGCAAAGGTTTGGTGGTAAATCGGATGATTGAATGGAAGCTCCACAAGCTCCTTGTCAGGGAATACCTTTTCGATTTCACGACGGAAGTAGGGATCCAGCCCGTAATTGTCGTCCACATGCAGAAATCCCCCGCCGATCAAATAGTTGCGCAGGTTTTCCGCCTCCTGGGCCGAGAATACCACATTGCCATGACCGGTCATATACACAAAGGGGTAGTTGAACAGCTGGGAGCTTCCCACTTCAACCGTGGCTATCCGGGTGCTGATGGTGGTTCCGGTTTGTTCGTTGGCAAACCTCACCAGGTTGGGCAGGGCAGTGGGGTTGGAATACCAGTCGCCTCCGCCCCTGTATTTGAGGGTGGCGATCTGGTGATGCTGGGCCTCCGCAAAGCCTCCTGCAAAAATCAGGAGTATGAATAATAATGTGGTGCGCATGGTTGAATGATTACGATAATTTGCAATTACAAAAGGTTGTTCAGGGTATTGATCTGTACGCAAAGAGCCACAGCAGCGGTTTCAGTCCGTAAACGGTGGCTCCCTATACTTATTGCCCGGTAGCCGGAACCCGTGGCCAGATCGATCTCTTCCGGGCTGAAATCTCCTTCCGGACCCACCAGCATGGTCACATCTTCCCCGGTTTGATAATACCCATTCAGGGTTTGTTTCTTTCCGTCTGCACAATGGGCAATGAATGCATTGGCCGGAGCGGGTTGCTGCAGAAATGCCTGTAGTTCAACTGCCGGGTTAAGTTTTGGCAGGTATGCCCGGAGCGATTGCTTCATGGCAGCCACCAGGATCTTTTCCAGGCGATGGGGTTTGATGATCCGCCTTTCGCTGTTGTCGCAATAAACCGGTGTAATTTCATCTATTCCGCATTCTGTCGCTTTCTCCAGGAACCATTCAAACCGGTCGATGTTTTTGGTGGGTGCCACTGCCATGTGGAGCCTGTAAGGCCGCTTGCCCACATGCTCTTTTTTCTCAATGACCTTTACTAGGGATGATTTCGGATGGGACTCCTCAATGGAGGCTTCAGCCCATAAGCCCTTGCCGTTGGTCAGGGCAACCCGGTCACCGGGTCGCAGGCGCAGCACCCTGACGCAGTGGCGCGACTCTTCTTCGGGAAGCGAGAACAGGTCGCCGGAGAGATCATGGACAAAAAAAACATGCATAATGCCGCAATCCTGATTTTCAAATCATCATACGGGTGCTGATCCCCGCTGAATCCTCATCTTTTCCAACGCTGATTATCGTCTTTTCCAACGCTGAATCCTCATCTGTCCAAACAAAGATAATCGAAAACCGTTTTAATAAAAGGCTTTATTTGCCATATTTATGTATATTGGAACTGGTAAATCAGTACACTTGCCCCGAATGCCGGGCGAGCCATAACAACAGTTTCAGACCGTAACAACAGCTTCAGGCTGCAACAACAGATACAGGTCGTAACAACAGATACAGGCAGTCTTTAAATACAGATAAGAATGAATGTATTCCTCCGCATCATCAATCACCGCGATTTTGTACTGATTCTGGCATTGGTGGCGGGCCTGGTACTCGGGCAGCGCACGGAACCGCTGGCTGAAATATCCATGTGGACCCTTGGGCTGGTGATGGTATTCTCCACCACCGGGTTTTCCTTCAAAAGCTGGGTGCCCTTTTCCAATGCATTGCGTCCCCTGGCATGGTCTGCGTTTCTCAACTTCGGGCTTTTCGGTCTGGTGGTGATTGCAATGGCCTGGATATTCTTTCACGAGACACACTTCCCTTTTTATGTCGGCTTCGTTTTGGTGGTGGCTGCACCCCCGGGCCCATCTGTGATTCCTTTCTCCACCTTAATTGACGGTGACAGCAATTTCAGCGTTACCGGCGTGTTCGGGCTGCACCTGCTGGCCATGCTTCTGACCCCCCTGATATTGCTGGTTTTTCTTGGCCAGGCGATGGTCAACCCCCTGGTGATTTTGCAGATCATGGCCCAGCTGATCCTGATCCCGCTGCTGATCAGTCGCTTTTTGCGCCATCCCAAAATACTTCCGGAGGTAAAAAAGATCAGGGGTGCTGTCGTTAAGTGGGGGTTTTTCCTGGTAATCGCGCCCATTGTGGGGATGAGTGCCCCGGTGTTTCTCAGTGAACCGGTTTCGGTGCTGAAGATTTCCGGGGTACTGTTTGTGGCCATGTTTGTGATGGGGCTTGTGTACCATGTGCTGATGCAGCGGATGGGCAAACCCAGGGGGTTCATCATCAGCAGCACCCTGATGATGGTCATCAAAAGCAGTGCATTTGCCGCGGTTACTGCGTTTACTTTCTTTCGCGGGGATGCGAGGGTGGCCCTGCCGCCGGCTGTGGTCAGTGTGTTTGTGACGCTGTTTATTGTGTTTTATTCCCTGTTTGTCCGACGGATGGATCGTTCGAAATCCCGGTCTTCCTGACGGGGTACTCCACCGGATGGATCGTTCAGGATCCCGCTCTTCCTGACGGGTTGCACCGCCGGGTTAATTGCTCACGTCCACAGTCTTCCTGAGAGGTCATGGCGGTTTGCGGCTTTTGACGGTGTGCTCCATCGGGTGAACTCTTCCCGGATCGTGGCCTTTCCGGCGATTCAGGCTTTCCCGGCGGACTTCCCCACAGCTCAGGAAAGCACTTTTTTCTCCATGAGGGGGTGGTTCCGTTGCGACCACCAAAGAATGCAGCTGCCGATCACCAGGCTGGTAATGGAAATTGAAAAGGCAATGGGAAAGCCCCAGAGTTCATAGAACAACACCCCGATCAGCGGTGCAAAAAGGGCGCGCAGCGCAGTCAATCCCAGATGAATCGACTGGTAAACACCAGCCTCGGAAGGGGCGCAGAAATAGGCCGAACCAATGCTCCACATCAGGGCCATGGTGGCAGCAAAAATTCCGTGAAACAGAATGTAAAACGTCATGCTGTGGTAAAGGGTGATGTCCCAGAAGGTCACATGGCTGTCAAAATACTGTGTCATGATCAGAGAGAATATATACAGGGCCATTGACAGGAAGGGGATTACCGCAAACCTGCGGGGGTCAATGCGACCGATCAGCCGTCCGAAAAATGGCAGCAACAAAATGGCCAGCAGGTTGTAGGCGTTGCGGTAAAAGGCCACGCTGGAATAGTTCAGTCCCAGCCCGTATTCCCAGAAAAGAATGATGACCGTATATGACCCCATGAAGCCAAAGCCGTAAAACATGAATCCGATCTGGAAGTGCCGGAAGGGAATGTTCTTTATCAGGATATTGGTCATTTCGCTGACCGATTGTCTGACGCCTTTCCAGAATGAGTAACCCGTATCCGGCGGCTCTTCCTGCTGATAAGGAATCAGAGACAGCAATGTAATGGATAGCATTCCCAGAATGGCAGCCACCGGAAAAATGTATACAAAGATGTAATGATTTGCATCCAGCGCCCATCCGTAAGCAAAGGTGGTGGCCATCATGACAATTTTGTTCACGGTGGTGGCGTAACTGTAAAAACGGCCGAAATTATCGTGTGAGTAGGCGTTTTTGAGAAAAAGGTTGATGCTGGGAAATACGATGGGGTTGGCCAGGTAATATATCAGGAAAATGGCCAGGAAAAGGTAATGATAGATGGAGTCGCCGGTGAGCTGCTCGGGGCTGCGCGGGAAAAAAAACAAAAGCATCAGGGGCAGCCTTGTCAGTATGGCCGTGTGGCGCAACAATCGCTTTTTGTTTTTGATGCGGCGTAAAAAGGTGCTGAAAAAGATCAACAGCAGGAATACCAGGGTTGAAAACTGGAACAGCACGCTCATCTGGTAGCTCGAGCCAAGCAGGCTTTTGACAAAGACGAACTCATTCAGCGCAATGAGCCCCGCCAAAATCCCCTCGATAAAGGAATAGGAAAAGTGCAGCCCGAAAGTTTTCTTTTCCCGGGGTTGCAAATCAGATAGAACCGGGATTTTCATGCGCAGATAAAAGTGGTTTAAGAAAGTAGCCAATGGCTGGTTTTGGCGGTGCAAAGGTAGCTTCCCGCATCCAAAAAAAGAAGCTGACTGGTGAAATAATTTATCTATCTATGGTGATTAATTCAATAAAAGAATAGATTATTCATGAAAAATTCGTTACTTTATACCTTCAAAATGCTTTCAAAACCCCAATACACATTCCAATGAAAAAAGTATTTCTGCTGTTGGTTGTTGCCCTGGCCGCCTGTGCGCAGCCGGCACCTGATTTTGCCATCATTACCGGTCATGTTGAGAACCCGGCCGGTGAGGAGGTGGAGGTTTATTATGTAAAAGAATTTGTTACCAACACCCGTGAAGAAGTGGTGACCACCCTGGATGAAAACAACAGTTTTTCCGCAAAGCTACCAATGAAAGAACCCCGTTTGGTAAGCGTTCGAACCCAGGGGCGCTCAATCAGCCTTTATCTGGAGCCCGGAGCAGAGGTGGATGTCAACTTTGATGTGGACGATACTACACAGGTGCCTGATATTGAAGGGGATCAGGCTGCCGAGAATCGGTTGCTGGCAGGCTACAATGCCGACGTGGCCAGCAAGTATGCCCGGATGACTGTGCTGAGCAGGGCTGCTGAAATGGGTCCTGATGAGTTCATGCAATATGTGAATGATATTTATGAGGAGAAACGAGAGTACCTGGAAAGCGACGTACGTTTTGATGAACTGAGTGAAGGTTTCGTGTCAATGATGCAGGCCAACATCAGGTACGAAAAATTTGGACAGTTGATGGAGTACCCGATGGCAGCTGCCCATTTCCGCGAACTGGACAGCCATCCGGAACTACCTGATGGTTATTATGACTTTCTGGATGACCCGGAACTCTTCAGTGACCAGCACACCAATCTCTCAAGCTATGTGGCCTTTTTAAATGTGTATCAGAATTACATGATGGAGAAAAATGAGCCCGAAGAAGGGTATGGCGACAGGGATTATTACCAGGTATTGTTTGAGCAGTCTTATGAAGCATTTTCAGGAGAGACCAGAGACATTGCCCTTGCGGGTGCCGTCATCTCAATGATACGTTTTGGAGATTTCGAATTGGCTGGGGAGCATTACGAACAATTCCTGGATTTGGCCATCACTGATAAATATAAAGATCTTGTGGATGCCGAATACCAGCAGGTCCTCGCTTTAAGCCCTGGTCAGCCTGCACCTGATTTTACACTAACAGATATTGACGGGGAGGAGGTTTCCCTGAGTGATTTCCGCGGGCAGGTGGTGTACCTTGATTTCTGGGCAAGCTGGTGCGGGCCTTGTATGCGTGAAGTTCCTTATGCCAGGGAGTTGAAAAAACGGATGGAAGATCATGACGATCTGGTATTTCTTTACATTTCTGTAGATACTGATGAAGATGCCTGGCGCTCCAAAGTGGCTGAAGAAAACATCCAGGGCGTACACCTCAATGTGCCCGGCTTTTCGCATGAAGTTCCTGAAGAGTATAACCTGCGCGGGGTGCCCACGTTTTTCCTGATTGGTCGCGACGGGCAGATCGTTGACAATCGTCCGCCACGACCCAGCCATGACAACATTGACGAGGTGCTGCTGGCCGCCCTGGAAGAATAAATAATCCAATCATTCACCAACCAATCATAACAACATTCACCAATGAGTTTTATGCGTAAGTTTTTGTTGCTTTTCCCCCTGGCAGGCTTGCTTGGATGCGGCCCACAGCCTGAAGTTACTGAAGTGCAGTTTTCGGGTTCGCTTGAGAATTTCCCCGATGCTGCTGTGGAACTTGATTTTTTCAGGGACCACATCAATAATGACCGGAAAATTGTAGAGCTGGATCCGGATCATGAAGGCGCCTTTAATGTGTCATTTGAGGTGCGCGAACCTGTGATGGGTACGTTGGATGCCGGTCGGTCATCAATGGACATATACCTGGAGCCGGGATTTGCCCTGTATCTGGAGGGCGATGCCAGACGCCTGCCGCAGGATGCGGAGTTTGAGGGACTGGGAAGTGTGGAAAATAACTTCCTGGTTGCTTATTATGATGAAGTGGAGTCAGGTCTCGGGCGAACTTTCCTGAATGAGCAGGCCGGTGACCTGACACCTGAAGAATACCTTGATTTTGCTGCCAGAACCAAAGATATCAAACTTAACTTCCTGAATGAATACCCGGAAGCACATGACATGAGTGCGAATTTTCTCCAGTTTTTTGAAACCCGGGTCGCCTACGAAAAATACCAGCAACTGCTTGATTATCCTTCGCTGCATCAGCGGATGAATGAACTGGAGGAAGCTCCGGATCTTCCCCCGCATTATTACGACTTTCTGGATGATGCGACCCACTTTGACGGCGACCGGCTGAATAACCTGACCTACGTCAGCTTCCTGCTGAACTACCTCGATCACAAAAGGGAAACCGGCGACAGGGTATTTGCGGAAGACAAGTCCAGACATGAGATCAACTATGCCCTTGCGGAAGATCATCTGACCGGACGGTCAAAGTACTACATCCAGGCATTGTCTGTCAGCCGGGAGCTTCATTCGGGCGACATCGATGTGGCCATGGAAATGTATGACCATTTTATGGAACAAAGTCCGGTAGAAGAATACCAATCCAGGCTGGAAAATGCCTATGAGGCATTGCAGGAATTATGGGCCGGCAATCCGGCACCGGGTTTCACCATGACGGATCTGGATGGCAATGAATTTTCCCTGAGTGACTACCACGGCAAGGTGGTCTACCTGAAGTTCTGGGCCTCCTGGTGCGGACCCTGCATGCGGGAAGTCCCCCCGGCGGCCGAGTTGAAAGAACGGATGGCTGGTGAGGATGACCTGGTGTTCATGTATGTGTCCATTGACGTCAATCCGGATGCCTGGCAAAATACCATTGAGGCCCACGAAATCACCGGAGTACATGCCCGTACCCCGGGCCGTGAGCGGGGTGTGCCTGCCCTTTACAATGTGCGGTGGATTCCCACATTCTACATTATCGGTCGCGACGGTCATATTTATGATCACCGGCCGCCGAACCCAAGTGATCCGGAAATTGACGACGTGCTGGAGGCTGCCCTGAGGCAGTAATAATTCAGTGCGCTTGGCCTGGTGGTGCGGATCCGCAGCCTATTTCTCATCCTGGTCTTCGGCCTGTATCGAAAAATATTGTTCCACCTCTTCCAGGTCATCCTGCGGAGGGGTGAGATCTTTAATGATCTTCCCTTTTTCCAGCAAAATTACCCGGGAACAGATATCGGTAAGATGGTTCAGGTTATGGCTGGAAACCAGCATGGTGGTCCCTCTGGCTTCGTTGTCTGCCTTCAGCATCCGTTTAACCATGATCTGCGAGCTGGGATCCAGGTAATTGAAGGGCTCGTCAAGGATCAGTAGTCGGGGCTGAACCATCATGGCTGCCACAATTCCCACCTTTTGCTTGTTGCCCGTTGACAGCTGGCGGATATACTTTTTTTGCCCCACCACCTCATCGCTGATAAAGCGGCTGAACACTTTCAGCTTTTCATCCACCGCAATGGGATCCATTCCATGGAGTTTTCCCACGAAGTAGAAATACTCTTCGGGTGTCAGAAAATCAATTAAAAACCCCTCATCCAGGTAGCTACCCGTGAAAGGTTTCCAGTGATCACTGCCTGCTACCGCCTGTTCTTCAATCATTGCCTGACCTTCAGTGGGCTCGATCAAATCGAGCATGAGCCTGAAGAGGGTGGTTTTCCCGGCACCGTTGTTGCCCACAATCCCGGTGAGTGTCCCGGCTTCGATTTCCAGGTGGTCAATATGCAGGGCTGTTTGCTGACCGTATTTTTTGATGAGTTGTTCGATTCGGATCGCAGTCATTATTTCTCCCGGTATTTACTGAGGTTGTGGTATTTTTTTCGTTGGAATTTTTTCGCCGTGGCGCGCAACCATTTGGTGTGCAGCATGATGAAGACCAGTCCGGTTGCTGCTGTTACCAGTGCAAAACTCTCTTCCATTCCGAAGGGCAGGAAAAAAGCAATGATCATCAGGAAGATGACGGAAAACATGGCAGCCAGTATGGTCATGAAAAGTGTGCCGCTGGTACCCTCGAAATTGAATGAGGCCCTTTTGTTGGGATCAATACGGGTGCTGTTATTCACCCCTGTATAGAACAAAAAGGCAAAGATGACCCCGGTGACATATAAAAACATCCCTGCCATGGGAAGTACCATATGCGGAGCCGCAAATCCCAGCAAAATGAGCATGGGCAAAATCTGTGACAGGGCCAGCAGGGTGTAGAAATAGTACTTGGCCTGCATGAAGCGGTACAGATTGGTGTTGCGGCTGGCGATCAGGTCAAAAAATCGGCTTTCCCAGGAAAAGGCATACTGCAGGTGGTAAAACCCGTAGCCGCCGGCCACCATGACCAGCAGGTAGATATACTGGCTTGAGCTTTCGTCCGGTGCAAAATACAGGAAGAGGGGGATTCCGATGATTGCCAGTGGCCACTGCCTGAGGCCGCCAGATGCCCGTTTGTTGCGCATGAGTAATTTCCACTCCAACTCCCAGTAGGTGCCGAAGACCGGAATTTTGGCAAAGAATTTCTCTATTTTGCTGCTTCCTGCAGGTGCTTTGGAATGCCCTGAACCTGCCCAGTCATAAAAAGATTGTACCAGGCCTTTTTTCGACAGTGACTGAAAAAATACCACTGCAGCCAGGGGAAACATAAAAGCCCAGGGGTTTCCGTCAATAAAGGCCCGTCCGAGCTGTTCAGAAATACTCATGAATACGGAAGGGTAAAGGCCACCGCCTATGCCTGCCCCGGCAATGAATAAAACCAGCGCAGCAATTCTGGTCTGCCGGCCAGGCCATGTCTTGAACCAGGTGATGAGGCTGTGGTTTACTGCTCCCAGCAGAAAGCAACCCAGAAGTGCCAGCCAGAAAGCTTTGGCGGAAACAGGGAAAAGCAGTGTCCGTAAGAAAAAGGGAACCAGCAGGGGAAACAGGTAGATGTTGAATACGCTGAACCAGCCGCGCAAAAGAATGAACCCCGCCAGTTTGCTGCGGCTTACCGGCAGGGGAAGGTAGCTGACTATCAGCTGTTTCGGGGGTGACTGCACAAAAAAACGCGTCACCAGGTCGGCTGCATAAAGGTACAGAAGGATGGAGAAGAACGCATGGTGGGGGGGGGTGTCAGGGAAAACATGTTCGAGCAGTTGCGGCAAAAGCGCCCCTGCCATGGCCAGGTACCAGATAAAAATGAACCCCACGAAAACCATCAATACCTTGACCCCCATGCTGCGGTCAAAATAATGGGCCCGGCGGAAACTCAGCCAACCGTGCTGAAAAAGTATTTTGGGGATATTGTAAGAGGCCATGCCAGGAAAATATGAAGTCTTGAACAATTATCAGCTTATCAAAGTGATTAATCGGGATGCAAGTTTACGGATTTTTTTTGATCTCCATGAGAATCGGGAAGGCGCGTTTTACATCGGCTTCCGATACCACGATGGTGACTTCGTTTGAGGTACTGACACCCTCGCAGACATTGATCCCCGCCCACGCCAGCTGTTTCAGGATGTAATAATAGATGCCCGATATTTCGGTGTTGTTTTTGGGAAGCAGGAGGGTGATTGAGCTGAGCCCGTCCTTGAACGACAGCAGTGTTTCTTCCCGGAAGATTTCCCTGATCCTGTTGTCGAGAGAGCTGCCTGCCACAAGGGTTGTTTCATATACTCCCTGTGAAAAGGTGTAGAATATTTCACGCTCGCCCGCCAGCTCCTCGATCATCCTCCGCTGGCATTCTGCCATGCCTGCCGAGTTCTCAAATGTGTGGTCGCTGAGTCCGGAACGTACGATGATGTCGCCCAGTCCGCCCACGAAGCTGCGGATCCCTTTGCTGATGCGAAAGGCCTGCTCTTCCGGCCGCCGGCTGATGGCCATGACGATGGCACTTTCCTTTACCTGTTTTCTGGTCATCCTTTCCACTTCCGGCCTGATCTTGCGAGCCAGGGAAGACAGGTTGATCAGGTTTTCGCTCAGGGCTTCCTCCAGAAAGGGAGACTGGCTGATGATGGCATCTACGGCTTTTGCGATGATCATGGTGTGGGAAGTTAGAGGTTAGAAGGTGGAAGATAGAAGATAGAAGGTGGAAGTTAGAGGTTAGAAGGTGGCGGTTTGGGGTTTGGCCATGGTTCAGTGGGGTTTATTGTTTTGTGGTTTGGTATTTTGTATTGGCTTGCCGAAGGATTCAACTGGGGTTTACTGTTGGGTTGCCTAAGGTTTCCTGCTGGGTTGCCTGGGTTTCCCTGACCAGTAATGTTGCAAATATAACACAAAGTTATAAAAATGTTTATTGTTTTGAAAAATTTCACAAAATAAATGGGCCTTCGTTTCTTTGCATCCACGTTAGCGGCAGGGGTTCAGGGTTTACGGGGGCAAAGGCTGTGCTCCCGGGGTGGTTTGAGAACTGCTTCCAGAGAGGCAAGAGCCCTATTCCCCGGATAGCTTGCATGCCGCATCACCGGATGGCCAGAGTTCATGGGTTGGGTTGCTGCGCAGCCTGTTAAAACATGATCAAAATGATAAAACTTAAAATGCACACAAATACAACTAGATCAATGTCAAAGTATGATGATTCTGTTTCCGGGAGGTTTGTGCCGTGTTCGTCAGCTTCGGGATCTCTCTCAGGGCAGCATACGTACCTTAAAACTGTCAACCCGGATCTCACCGAATATCCCACTCCGTTTTACCTTTACGACATGGGGTTGCTGAATGAAACCCTTGACCGTCTCTCTTCTGCGGCCTCCCGCCACCATTTTACCGTTCATTATGCCATGAAAGCCAATCACGAAAGCGAGATCCTCGATGTGGTAAGGCAATATGGTTTTGGGGCAGACTGTGTCAGTGGTCCTGAGGTTTCTGCGGCTATGGATCACGGGTTTTCCGCGGATTCCATCGTATTTGCAGGAGTGGGTAAGACGGATGCCGAGATCAGGTTGGGGCTGGACAAAGGAATCATGTGTTTTAATTGTGAATCACTGGAGGAGCTTGGAGTGATCGCGGAGATCGCTTCAGCAATGGATGTGGAGGCCCGTGTGGCTCTGCGTGTGAACCCTGAAGTGGATGCTGACACCCATCACAAGATCACCACAGGGCGGTCTGAGAATAAGTTCGGGATTCCGCTTCCGCAACTGGGACGGGCCCTGGATTTCTGCCGGGACAACCCCTTTTTGCGTTTCATGGGGTTGCATTTTCACATTGGTTCACAGATTACCTCCAATGAACCCTTTGTGCAGCTTTGCCGGCAGGTCAGCCGGATCTGGAAGGATTACAGGATAGATTCCTATGGGGCGGTAATGCTCAACATGGGAGGCGGGCTGGGAATAAATTACTCGGATCCTGAAGGGCAGGAGATTCCTGATTTTGATGGTTTTTTCAGGGGGTTTGCCCGGCACCTTGTAATCCCCCGGCATATCCGTGTGCATTTTGAATTGGGGAGAAGTGTGGTAGGGCAGTGTGCCTCACTGATCACCCGGGTATTGTACGTAAAGCGGGGAGTAAATAAAAAATTTCTGATCACCGATGCAGGGATGACGGAGCTGATGCGCCCGGCTTTGTACGGTGCCGTCCACAAAATTGACAACCTGAGTTCAGCGGAAGCTGTGGAAACCTACGATGTGGCAGGCCCCGCCTGTGAATCAAGTGATG
>PWGY01000187.1 GCA_003554665.1 Bacteroidales bacterium
AGCTGTCGCCCGACGGGAAATGGGCTGCATATGAAATCAATCCACAGGTGGGAGACGGCTGGCTCTACCTGGTTAACCTGGAAACCCTTGAAATAGATTCTATGCCACGGGGCACGAGAGCTGCATTTTCGCCCGGAAGCGGTTTTCTGGCCTATCTGATTGCTCCCGCAAAGGAAGATATTGAAAAAGCCGAGGCAGAAGGCCGGTCGCGGGCAGAAATGCCAAAAAACAACCTGGCCATCCGCCTCCTGGAAGACGGGCAGACATCGGTCATTGAAAACGTTAAATCCTTTACCCTTCCCGCTGAAGAATCGCCGTGGATTGCTTATCACCTGGAAAAGGATCCCGACCGCGAAGATGAAGGTGAAGCACTTGAAATACACAACCCGTTTGACCAGGTCACACATCGCTTTGGCAACGTAACAGGCTTTGACCTGTCAGATAACGGCGAACTGCTTGGACTGATCCGTCAGGAGGATTCAGGAAACAATCAAAAGACCAGCAGCGTAAAAGTATTCAACACCGGATCCCTTGAGTCAGCTGTAATCTTTGAAGGAGCAGGAGAAAGCAAAAGAATCACCACCGATAAGGCAGGCTCACAGGCAGCCTTCCTGTTTACTGATGATTCAGAGGCTCCTTATGTGTATGATTTGCTCCACTGGCAGGAAGGCCTTCAGGACGCTGAAAACATCATTACAACCGGTACAGATGGCATGAAAGACGGCTGGAGTGCCAGTAACTATGCACCACTTCACTTCACGGATGACGGGGCAAGGCTGTTTTTCGGCACGGCTCCCGTCCCCGCAAGGGAAGACGTTGAAGCCAGGCAAAAAGACAATGATGACACCCACCGGCTTGATGTATGGCACTATGAAGATCCGCTGATCCAGCCCATGCAGCTGGTACAGAAAGACCAGGAGTTGCAGCGTACTTACAGGGCCGTTTATCACCTGGGCGATGACAGGATGGTTCAGCTTGCCGATGAAGAGATGCCCGATGTCACCACCAATCAGTACGGCGACGGCAGGTTTGAAATGGGAGAGTCCCTCACCCCTTACCTTATCCCCAATTCCTATGAATCAGGAGATTATCGCGATGTGTATCTGGTGGATGTAAATACCGGTGAAAGAGAACTGATCCTGGAAAAGCACCGTGGTTCGGTACACCTCTCAACCACCGGCGACCCGAGGTTGTCACCAGACGGCAAATACCTTTTGTACTACAGCCAAAAGGATCGTGACTGGTACGCCATGTCGCTAGAAACCCGCACCCATGTCAACCTCACAGAAGCAATCCCTTACCCCATGTGGGATGAATTGCATGATGCACCAAGCGAGCCCGATCCACATGGCATTGCCGGGTGGATGGGAGATGACAACTACGTGCTTATATATGACCGCTTCGATATCTGGCGGGTGGACCCCTCAGGCAGTAACGCCCCGGAAGCCGTGACCAACGGCTACGGCCGCGAGAATGACATTCGTTTCCGCTATGTGGACCTTGATCCTGAAACGAATCACATTGGCCGCCGCGACGACATCATGCTCTCCGCATTCCACATCTACAATAAACAAAGTGGTTTCTACCATGCCCGTGCCAACCGCTCACGCAACCCCCAGCGGATCGTGATGGATGACGTACGTTACTATACCCCGGAAAAAGCAAAAGAAACAGACCGGTTGCTGTGGCGGAAAAGCACCTTTGAGATGTATCCTGATCTTTGGGTAAGCGACATCAATTTCCGCGACCCCGAAAGGATATCTGTGGCCAACCCCCAACAATCCGATTACCGTTGGGGCGACGTAGAATTGGTGGAGTGGGTTTCATTTTCAAACGATACCCTGCAGGGGCTGCTTTATACGCCGGAGGACATGGATCCGGACAAAAAATATCCGATGATCGTATTCTTTTATGAGCGTTCGTCCGATGGCTTGCATACCCACCAGGTTCCGTCACCCAGCCGGTCTACCATAAACCGGTCGTACAGCGTCAGCAACGGATATGTGGTATTCATGACCGACATTCCCTACACGGTTGGTTATCCCGGGCAAAGCGCCTATAACTCCATTGTCAGCGGCACCAAGGCCATGACCAACCAATTTGACTTTATTGACAGGGAGAACATCGGCATCCAGGGTCAGAGCTGGGCCGGCTACCAGATCGCCTGGCTGATCACCCAGACCGACATGTTCAAAGCAGCCATGGCAGGTGCACCGGTGAGCAACATGATCAGTGCCTATGGCGGTATCCGCTGGTCTACCGGCATGAGCAGGATTTACCAGTACGAGGAGACCCAAAGCCGCATCGGGGGCACCATCTGGGATGAAACCCTGCGTTATATTGAAAATTCACCGGTATTTTTTGCCAACAAGGTGAACACCCCCCTGCTGATGATGCACAACGATGCTGATGGAGCCGTTCCATGGTACCAGGGCATTGAGTATTTCATGGCCCTCAGAAGGCTGGGCAAACCTGTATGGATGCTCAATTACAACGATGAGGCCCACAACCTGACCCGCCGTCCGAACATGATGGATCTTTCAGTCAGGATGTACCAGTTCTTCGACCATTACCTGAAGGATGAACCTGCACCGGTATGGATGAAGGAAGGCATCCCTGCTGTGAGAAAAGGGATTGACGACGGGTATGAACTGGTGGAATAACCTCCTGTAAGCCGGAGGGGCGGTTCCCTGTGAGTTGGTGGAGTGACTCCCTGTGAAACCGGTGGAATTCCGCCTGCGGATATTATTTTTTCCTGCAGGCAAAGGCCGCCAGCACATGGGTTCTGCGCCGGCTGATGGGGACCACCTCCTCAATTTCGAAACCTGCATCCCGCAGCAAGCGGCGAATGTCATCCATTTTTAGGCTATCACGGATCGACTGGTCTTCTTTTGGCTGTTCGACATCTTTCAGCCTGTCGTGCCTGACTTTCAGTTCAAGCAGGGCCCGCGACCTGGTAACCCGGTGAAATTCCTTCAGCACAGCTTTTACGGTGCTGAAGGGGATGATGGATTGCAAAAAACGAAAACACACCACCAGGTCGGCAAAGTTATCCTCATAGGGAAGCTTCGCGGCGTCGCCCACCACGGTTTCGCACTTTTCGAAATCCTTTTTCAGCAGTTCCCCGGCAGCCCTGAGCATTTCAGGGGACGCATCCAGCCCGTATACCTGCATGTCCTTTTCCAGATAGTAAGGGACAAAACGGCCAGTTCCGAAAGGCACATCCACCACGGTGATCCCATCTGGCAAAGCCTGAAGGTAATCCCGCACCACCTTATTCTCCTGGTGCCACCACTTTTTCTTTTCCCTTCGCTTTTCGTATTTCCGGGCCAGGCGACCATAGTATTTATCTCCGGAATAACCCCATGAAAGGCGATTAAGTAAGTGTTTTAAGATCGTCAGCATAATGGATTGGCCCTGTCATTGTTTTGATTGCGGTAAACTGTTTTTTCAAAGTTAATGATTAATTGGTGCATCAGCCTCAAGCACCTTTTTGTCTCCTCCGCACAGTGTCTAGCGTTCCCCGTGCAATGCTTTGCCTTCCCGGTGCACCTTTTTTCCTCTACCGTGTACCGTTTTGCCTTTCCAGTGCACCTTTTTTTCTTTTCTGTCATCTGGTGCAAGCATCCGAATATGACGGATATTTATTATTTTGGCGGACTGAACACAAATTGGCCATTCGCCAATTCAACACTGAACCCAAAACTGAACCACACCACCAAAACTGAACCGCACCAATGGACTACGGCTGGCTTTCCATCCTGCCTCCGCTGGTGGCCATTCTGCTGGCCATCACCACCAGGCAGGTGTATCTCTCATTGTTTCTTGGCATTTTTCTGGGATGGCTGATTCTGGCAGACTGGAATATTCTCGCGGGGATTGCCCAAAGCATTGATTCCCTGGTAGGGGTATTCCAGGACCCGGGCAACACCCGGGTAATCATTTTTTGCGCCCTGATCGGCGCCCTGATCACCCTGACCCAGCGCA
>PWGY01000072.1 GCA_003554665.1 Bacteroidales bacterium
AGCGACTTGGCTCACAAAAGTTGAAATTGCCGTAACGAAACCGTGTTTCGGCATAAGTGATGGTGGCCCGTTTCATGGCGCGTGTAAGTGCTACATAAAACAACCTTCTTTCTTCCTCCAGTTCTGACTGGCTGTTTATGGACAGCTGCGAGGGAAAAAGGTTCTCTTCCACCCCTGTGATAAATACAAAGGGAAACTCCAACCCCTTGGCGGCATGGATGGTCATCAGCGACACCTTGTTGTTGTCGTCATCCTTTTCCTGTTGCGTGTCAGCATCGGTCAGCAAAGCAATGTCCTGCATGAACTCATCGAGTGTTCGCAGGGGAACTTCAGTTTCCCCTTCTTCCGGGCTGCTGACAAACTCTTGCAGCCCGCTCAGTAATTCTTCTATGTTTTCCCGGCGGTTGATGCTTTCCGGAGACTCGTCCTCAAAATAAAACTTACGGATCCCTGATTTGTTGATCACCAGTTCTCCCATTTCAAAAGCTGTCATTTTATACAACCTGGAAGAAAAACTTTTGATCATGGTGACAAATTCCGCCAGCTTTCTGGTGAGCCCCGCATTGATCGCCACCCCGTGGGCGGACGGATCCTGCGCGATCTCCCAGAGCGGCTTCCCCGTGTCACCTGCTGCGGCCACCAGTTTGTCTACGGTGGTTGAACCAATGCCACGTGCGGGAAAATTCACGATCCTCAGAAAAGCATCTTCATCCCTTGGGTTAATGATAAGCCTGAAATAGGAGAGCACATCCTTGACCTCCTTTCGCTGGTAAAAAGATACACTGCCGAAAATGCGGTACGGGATATTCAGTCTTCGCATGGCCTCCTCAAGTGCCCTGGATTGTGCATTGGTGCGGTAAAGTACGGCAAAGGAGCTGTAGGGAAGCTGGTTTTGCTGCAACAGTTCAAAAACACGTCCTGAAACCCAGGAAGCCTCCTCGCCTTCGTTGGTGGTTTTCATCACCTGAATTTTCTCACCGGGGCCGTTGCTGGTCCAGACGGTTTTGTGGATTTGGTTCTTGTTGTGAAGGATAAGGCTGTTGGCGGCAGATACGATGTGCCGGGTTGAACGGTAGTTCTGCTCCAGTTTGAAGACCTTGTGGTCGGGGTAGTCACTCTTGAAGTTGAGAATATTCTGAATGTTGGCGCCCCTGAAGGCATAGATGCTCTGGGCATCATCACCTACTACGCAGAGGTTTTCGTTGTTGGCGGCCAGTTTCTTAACAATCAGGTACTGGCTGAAATTCGTGTCCTGGTACTCATCCACCAGAATGTAATCGAAGCGCTGCTGATACTTATATAATATATCGGGGAAGTCGCGCAGCAGCACATTGGTGTTAAAGAGCAGGTCATCGAAGTCCATGGCCGAAGCCCTGTGCAGTTTTTGCTGATAAAGACTATAGATGAGCCCGATTTTGGTTTTTTTTGACAACTGGTCATGCGATTGTATTTCCGGATCTTCATTGTAATCGGCTGCGGAAATCAGGTTGTTTTTTGCATTTGAGATCCGGTTGAGCACATATCCGGTCGCATAGGTTTTGTCATCCAGGTTCTGTTCCTTCACAATCCCTTTGATCACGCGCTTTGAATCGGATGTGTCGTAGATGGTGAAATGAGGCGGGTAGTCAAGCCTGTTTGCCTCAGCCCGGAGGATGCGCGCAAAAATACTGTGGAATGTCCCCATCCACAACCCTTTTGCTTTGGCCGGATCAATCAAAGATGCGATCCGCTCGCGCATTTCACGGGAAGCTTTATTGGTGAAGGTAAGTGCAAGAATATTAAATGGGGGTACACCCTGGTTCAGTAACCAGGCTACACGGTAGGTGAGTACCCTTGTCTTTCCGCTGCCCGCACCCGCAATGACCATTACCGGCCCCTGCGTTGTTTGAACAGCCTGTTGCTGCGGCTCATTCAGTTCTTTAAGGAAATCAGCCATATGATTTTATGGTGAAAATATTGGGTGTTTGTATTTCTTTGATTCAGGAGAGCAAAGATAGGAAAATTGTATCCGGTGAAAATCTCGTTTGTCCAAATTCTGCTTCGGAAAGGCTGTTAGCCTGAATTCTGTTTCAGAACCGCTGTTCGCCTGGATGCTGTTTCGGAACCGCTGTTCGCCTGGATGCTGTTTCGGAAACGCTGTTCGCCTGAATGCTGTTGTCCGGGGTCCCCGTTCCTGAAATACTTTCTATCTTTACCGGTCAAACAGAATAAACCCGATTGTTCAATTAAAGAATCAACACCCATGAAATTAACTGGAGTAACATTATTTCGCGCTGTTTTATTGCTGATTTTCTTTGTGATCTCTTCCGGGGCAAAGGCCCAGGTTTCCAATGAAAAGCTGCTTGAAAATCAGGAAGAGCTTATGGAAATGATCGGAGACCTCAGGTACCGCTTTGATGTGCTGGAGAAGGTCGTTGATGATGTGATGTGGCACAAGGTTGTAGGCGATGTGGCATATATTGATAAACTATTCATGGCCGGTCCTCCGCCCAGAGGAGCAGAGGAGTCCACCACGCTTCACGGATCCAATCCCATCAAGTTCTGGACCTATGTGTTCATTCCGAAAGATATAGATCCGTCAAAAGAGTATCCTCTGCTGGTTTTCTCCCATGGTGGGGTTCACGGTGATTTCAATACCTACTACACCCATATTATCCGGGAGCTGATGGCCCAGCAATATATTGTGGTGGCCCCGGAATACAGGGGAAGCACAGGTTATGGCAAGGGACATCACAAGTTGATTGACTATGGTGGTCTTGAAAATGATGATGTACATGAAAGTATGCTGATGATGCTGGATAACTATGATATTGTGGATCCGGATCGCGTTGGTCTGATTGGCTGGAGTCACGGCGGGATGATCTCACTGATGAATGGTTTTGAGCACCCTGATGCCTACCAGGCCATTTTTGCAGGTGTACCCGTGAGTGACCTGGTTGCCCGTATGGGTTACAAGCGTCCGGCCTACGAAGAAGACTGGTTTGCTGCCGATCACCATATTGGGGAAGGGGTTCATGAAAACATTGAGGAGTACCGCCGCCGTTCTCCGGTATACCATGCCCATAAACTGGATGTGCCACTGCTGATCCATACCAATACCATTGACGAGGATGTGCATGTGCTTGAGGTGATGAACCTGGTTAAGGAACTGAAATACCACAACAAGGATTTTGAGTACAGGGTCTATGAAGATATTCCCGGAGGTCACTCATTTGACCGGATGGATCACCGAACCGGAAGGGATATCCGTTTTGAGATCTACCAGTTTTTGGAAAACTACCTTGAGCCTCCGCGCCCCTTCCGCAACGTAGAGCAGATGGAGGGTGCAGCCTACAGGTTTTAGTAACATGTGACCCCTCCGGGGTCGGGACAGAACGTGTGCACTCTTCAGGATCGGGAGTAACATGCGACCCCGAAGGGATCAGGAAGTAAAGTGTGCGCTCCGCCGGGGTCGTGGGTGACGCCCGGCTCCGGCGGATCTTGCCGGCACCAGTCTCTTCCATAGGTTATGGGCTCGTCCCGCCTCCCTCGTCCCACGACTAACCAACAACCACATTGCCCATTTACCAGCCCCCTGGCATCTTTCCCAACACACAGCCCATGAGAACCAACAACCGCGAGGGGCGCCAGCCCCGAGCTAACCAACAACCGGAGGCGCGTGAGCGCCGACTAACCGGAGTGGCGTCAGCCACGACCAACCATCTGATTTTTTCATAAAAATTCTAAATATTTTTCCCTATCTTTGTGCCCCTCAAATCCGGGGAGTGATCTCTCTGTAATGCAGAGAAGATTTAATGCAGAGAAGATTTTGCATATCGGCGAAATTATTTGCCAAAAGATATTGGTTTTCAAAAAATAACTTCTACCTTTTCACTCCCAAAATTCGGAGAGAATTGGTTTTAAAATAATAATAACGAAGTTTTTACATTAATCGAATTTCAGGTATGCCAACTATTC
>PWGY01000113.1 GCA_003554665.1 Bacteroidales bacterium
AGCGGGTGGATGACATCATTGAACCATACAGCCACATTGTGAAGTCGGTGCTCACCACAGTGGGCCGTGGTGCCGTGGGCGAAATGGAAATGAGTGCCGGAGAAACGCCCAACCGCGGGCTGATCACCATAACTTTCGAGCAATTTGACATGCGCGGGGGCATCAACACCAACGACATCATGGAGGAGCTCAGCGAGGCCCTGACAAGGCAGTACCCGGGCATTGATTTCATGATAGAAAAAAACATGGCAGGCCCGCCCTCCGGCAGGCCAATCAACCTGGAAATCAGTGGCCAGGACATTGAAAGACTGATGGCACTTACCGATACCATCAAAAACCGGATAGAAAGGGCAGGGATACAGGGCATTGAAGGCCTCAGCAAAGATCTGGACAGTGACAACCCGGAAATACTGGTGCATATCAACAGGGAAGCCGCCAGGCGATTCGGGCTGTCCACCTTCTCCATTGCCAACACCATCCGCACCGCCCTTTTTGGCCTGGAGGTGTCCACCTTCAAGGTGGGCGAGGAAGAATACCCCATACAGCTGCGCCTGCAGGAAGAATACCGTCACAACCTCTCATCCCTGATGAACCAGCGCATCACCTTCCGGAGTCAAAGCACCGGCCGGATCATGCAGGTACCCATCTCGGCTGTGGCCGACGTGGAATACAGCAAAACCTACGGCGCCATTAACCGCATCGACCGCAACCGTGTCATCACACTCAGCTCCAATGTGCTTCCCGGGTACAATGCAAACCGGATCAACCAGCAGATCATGGAACTGATGGAAGACATGGAAATGCCCAACGGTTATGATTATGCCTTTACCGGGGAGCAGCAGGAGCAGGAGGAATCCATGGAGTTTCTGATAAGGGCCTTGCTGATCGCTGTATCGCTCATTGCGCTCATCCTGGTCACACAGTTTAACTCTGTGTTCAAGCCCTTTATCATCATCGGAAGCGTCATTTTCAGTACAGCAGGCGTTTTCCTGGGGCTGGCAATTTTCAACATGGACTTCATCATCATCATGATGGGGGTAGGAATTGTAAGCCTTGCAGGTGTGGTGGTGAACAACGCCATTGTACTGGTGGATTATATCGATTACCTGCACAAGCAAAAGCGCGTGGAACTCGGCACCGATGAGGACGACCTGCTGGAGCCCGAAACGAGCCTTTCGCTGATCGAGCTTGCCGGGCAGACCCGTTTCCGGCCGGTGGTGCTGACCGCCATTACCACGGTGCTGGGCTTGTTCCCCCTGGCCATCGGGCTGAACATCAACTTCGTGACCCTGCTCACCGACTTTGACCCCCAGATTTACTTCGGGGGCGACAATGCGCGGTTCTGGGGGCCGATGTCGTGGACTGTCATATTCGGACTGACCGTGGCAACTTTCCTCACGCTGGTCATTGTACCCTGTATGTACCAGATCATCCTGTCCACACGCCGCAAGATCCAAAGGCTCATGCAGAAAAACTGACCTCTGGCGGCAGCGTCCGCCGCAGTCAGGGAATCAGGCTATTTTTTGATCCGTTTCCAGCCCGAGGTCATGGCAAATCCCCCATCGGCGAGAGCTTCAATGTCGGCCGTCCACCGGTACGTGGCCGGCCAGCTCTTGAAGACCTTTGCCACGGTGTAAAGAAAACGTAACGAAAGTTTATCCGGCCTGGGCTTCCATCCTTTTGAGGGAGTTATCACAATCTTTATTCGGTCACCCTGCTTCTCAACCGAATAGTCTCCGGCAATGCGCCCGGTGGAAGGGTGTGCTTCAATGCTGAAGCTGCCGCGGATAGCTGTGGTTTGACCGAGTGACTCCAGGGCGGGGAACGGCTGGTCAAAACATAGTTCCACAGGGTGGCAGGTGTTTTGAAAGACCATGCGGCTGATGGCCGGTTTGCCTTTCAGCCATTCCAGGTGAATTTCGCGATGGCCGTGCCTGACAAGTTTGTTGCTTTCCTGTAAAGCAACGGCGGGAAGGTTCCCGGAAAAAGCCGGGTTGCATGTCGCGATCAGCGGAGCGGTACTGTACCGGATAAAGGTCATTTTGGCACCGTCAATGGGCAGGGGTAACATATCGGCCTGGTGCTTGCGACCGGCAACCGACACGGTAACCTCACTGTGTTTCTTTCGCACAAAATAAAAATCTTGCAGCAACACCAGCGGCATCGCAGAAGGGCTTTCGGCCGCATCGCCCATAGGGGCAAGCAACCCGAAAGGCTTTCGTTTCCGGGTGTGGTTTTCATTGACCCGGATCAAAACAGTTCTTTCCTGAAGATCCTGAAACTCATAATGGGCCTGCACACCCCGATCATTCACCTCAAAAGAGGCATGGACCATTTCCCGCTCAACCATATGGGCCAGCCCCTTCCCTGCAATGTCGTATTTTTGCGCATCCGGGTGCAAGCCGGGCTCATGGTACACATCAACCCTGCCGTCTTTACGCCACCCGATCACAAGGTGGCCTTTTCCGTTGACCTGGTCATCAAACACCTGGGGCTCAAAACCCACGTACAATGCGTCGGGGTCTTTCTCAAAATTGACCAGGAGCAGCCGCTCCATCGGGTCAATGGCAATATCAAAAGGAATGTGGAGCATAAGGTGGAGCATAATGTGGAGCACATTAAAAAAATAAGCCCAAAATTCGGTATAATTTTTGATACTTCCATCTGCTTACACATAACAATTGAGGCTATATTTGCTGGCCCCACAAAATGCAGGAATAATCACACACACCCGTGAAAAAGACCTTTCCACATATCATCTTTTTGATGACAGCCATGCTTCTGGCTCAGGGACATGTCGTGGCCGATGACCTCCCGGGCCGAATCCCTGAAGGCCTTTACCCTGAGGAGCTGGCAACGGAAATCCTTATACCGGCAGGGCTGAGCCAGGCAGGCGTTAATCCCGAAAGCCAGAACCGGAAGGAGATGACAACCGAATGGCTGCACCCGGCAGGCGTTAATCCGGAAAGCCAGAGCCGGGAGGAGATGAACCCGGCAGACCACCCCACCCTGATGCCCGAAGACAGGTTCCGGTTCATAGAGGTAAAAGGACATTCAGGAGGCCATCTGTACACCGGGGGGCCACTGGAAGAAGCACTCAGCCGTGGCTACGGAGCAGTGGAGTTACGGTATGGCTGGCAAAGCCACAACCCGGAAGGCTGGCAAAGCAAATACCGTTACCCGGCCTATGGGTTTGGCTGGTACAGTGGTTTTATCGGCAACCCGGACCAGCTTGGATTGCCAGGAGGCGTGTACGGGTTTATCTCCTTTCCCCTTCAAAAACACCAAACACATGTGTTCATCACGGAAACTGCCCTTGGCCTGAGCTATGACCTGCAACCCTACAACCCCGACGATAACGTGTACAACGATTTGATCGGGTCACGGGTCAATGTGTATTTTAACCTGAATATCGGCGGGCGCTACAAGTTCAACCGGGAACTGGACCTGCTCTACGGGATCGATCTTACCCATTTCAGCAACGGAAGAACGTTTCAGCCAAACAGTGGCCTGAACATGTACGGCTTTAACCTGGGTCTTCGGTACCACTTTAACGCATCCCAGCGGCATGTGGACAACTCACCCCACCCTGAGATCCTGCTCGACGCAAGACCCAGGCTTGAGAAATACAACAAGCGGGAAAAGATCAATGAAGGCCGGTTCCAGGTCTACGGAGCAGGTGGGTTTGTGCAGCATCCGGTGAATAAGGGCACCAGCAAGCATCATCTGACAGGGAGTTTGATGCTGGAGTACGCCCATCGGTTCAGCACCAAGCACGGTATCGCAGGGGGCCTTGACCTGTTTTATGACAGCAGCCTTGAGGAAAAGTTTCCGGACAAAAAGCACCACTTTTACGGAGCCCACCTGGGCTACGATTACCACTTCTGGAACCTGTGTGTAAGGATACAGGCCGGAACCTATCTGCACAAAAGGGGGCATGACCTGAAAGAAC
>PWGY01000127.1 GCA_003554665.1 Bacteroidales bacterium
CATAATCAACAAACGGGCCGGTGGTTCAGGTTTGATCTCCGGACGTAAAGCTTTCCAGCGCCCCATGAAAGATGGTGTCAAACTGCTGAATCTGATCCAGGATGTGTACCTGAATAAAGATGTTACCGTTGCTTAATTGGTTGGCATGGTCAACCTTTGGGCGGGTCCGGTTACCCTGCGCGCTGACACGGCCATCCATTATGCTGGCATGGTCAACCCCCGGTTGTTCAGATTCCGGCATTTCTTTTTCAATGCACCCCCTTTGCAGTAACTGATTCGCAATACCTGCATGGGGGTTGCCGGGAAAAATCCGCTGGCACAATTTAGTGCACGGCTACGATCCTTCGGTAACAGCCTTTCGCTCAAATTTCACATTGCGGGCATCAAGGTAGTCCATCACAAAATCAAAGCATTCCTGATCCATGCCGATCAGCTCAAGCGGAAAGACCCCTTTGCCCGCAAAAGTACCGGTGAGGATCAGCCCCGCATTGGCTGTGGCTGTGTAACCGGTGGTGCGCGCCATGGAGGAGATTTTCTTCTTATGGTCGTACTCATCGTAAAGGTCGTAAACGATTTTTTGTCTGACGCCACCGGCTTTGCCCCTGACCTCGATGCGCATCACGGTGAACTCAGGTTCGTCGGGATTGAGCTGCCAGTCACGAATCAGCACCTTGGAGGTAAAGTCAATGGGCCTTATGGCGGTGTTATTTACGGTAACAGAGGGGTCTTCGTCAAAGAAACCGGCAGTTTTCAGGGCCTGAATCAGCTGTATGTGCCCTGGATACCTGAGTGTCTTCTCCCTCATGTTGGGGACATGATCCATGTTGCGCAACAGGGATCGCAGCCCGTCGGTATAAAAGGCCTCCAGGGTACCAACCTTGTCAAAGAAAACCAGCTCCGGGTCACTCATGGCCGGCTTTGTCATCCACTTGCCTTTTTCAATGAACCTGGCAGGCCGTGTGTACTCTTCAACCACGTCAATGGGTGAAAAGGGCGCCTTGTAATAAAAAGGATAGACCTTTACCCGGGGAAGGCCTCCCACCATGTAATCAAAATCGGATATTTCCATGGTTTCGTTGAGGCGTCCGGCGAACAAATTGGGCAGACCCGGAGCCACCCCGGCATCGGTAATGGCCGTCACTCCCTTTTCTGCAGCCAGGACATTCAGATCCATAAAGTCTTCCGGCATAAAGGAGATATCCACGATATTTTTCCCCGCTTCAATCACTGTTTTCAGCACATCAAAGCCCATAAATCCAGGAACAGCTGATACAACCAGGTCAAAATCCTTTACAAGGGAGCCCACGGCATCCTCTTCCATCAGGTTTACCGCCACGCCTTCTACCGGATAATTTTCCGATAGAAACTCAAGGGACTTTTTATCAATGTCTGCAGATGTAACTGCATAATTTTCAGACAGGTCAATGGCAATTGCCTTGCCAATCATTCCTGCACCAAGCACTACAATCTTTTTCTTTGCCATAATTTTTGAGTGAGTTGTTAATTCCGCCTGCACTAAGGTAAAAAATTGTTTGCAAAAGGCTATCCCATGTGGTGCCGAATCTTTATTTTTGCAGTAAGGTATACAAACACCTCAGAGGCAATTCCCTCAAAGTTTTATGCAGATTCAACACAATCCCGGACAGTTCAGCAACCGAAGGAAAATTGTTGCCGGAATCATTCTGGCAACCAGCCTTCTGCTGCTCGTGCAATTGTTTATGCTGCAAATTGCGGATCCTTCCTATAAAACTTCGGCCCTGAGCAACTACCTGCGTTATGTAACTGATTATCCGGCACGTGGTCTGATTTATGACAGAAACGGCGAACTGCTTGTTTACAATGAAGCCCATTACGACCTGATGGTGGTTCCCGGCCAGGTTTCTGAACTTGACACTTTGGAATTCTGCGAGTTACTGGGCATTGATGTGGCAACCTTTGAAAGCCGGCTGCTGCAGGCCAGGCAACACTCCCGCTTCAGGCCATCGGTCTTCGAACGACAAATATCCAAAACCACATTTGCCTCCTTTCAGGAAAAGCTGTTCCGTTACCCGGGGTTTTTCGTCCAGCCGCGTACCTTGCGTAAATACACCCATCCGATCGCTACCCATACATTTGGCTACGTTGGTGAAGCAGGCCCCAGCGTAATCAGCAACGATCCATATTACCGCCCTGGCGATTATATCGGAATAAGCGGAGTGGAAAGGGCGTATGAAGAACAACTGAGGGGAAAGAAAGGCGTGCAGATCCGCACGGTGGATGTCCACAACCGGGATGCGGGCCCTTACCAGGAAGGTCGGCACGACACCCTTGCAGTGGCAGGCAAAGACCTTTTTACCACCCTGGATGCTGAACTGCAGGTTTACGGAGAACGCATCATGCAAAATAAAAGGGGTAGCATTGTCGCCATTGAACCTTCCACCGGGGAAATTTTGTCGCTGGTGTCCTCGCCGGCTTTCGACCCAGGCCTGCTTGTGGGCAGGCAACGGACAAGAAATTACCGCATGTTGCAAAATGACTCACTCAACCCCCTTTTCAACAGGGCCCTGATGGCACAATACCCGCCCGGCTCAGTGTTTAAGATCGTCAATACACTGATTGCCCTGCAGGAAGGAGTGATCACACCAACAACATCTTACGGTTGCGACGGGGTTTACCATACAACGGGCATAAGCATCCGTTGTCGCTCTCACCCGAGCCCTGTAAATGCCATCACCGGAATCCAACACAGCTGCAACACATTTTCCAGCATCATCTTTCAAAACACCATCAACCAGTCAGGCTTCGAGAATATTCAGCAGTCATTGCAACAGTGGCGCGACTATGTGACCAGTTTCGGGCTGGGTGCCCCATTCGGGAGTGATCTGTCTCATGAATTGCCGGGGCTGGTGGTTACGCCCGCTTATTATGACAGACTTTACGGGTCAAATGGATGGCGCTCCCAAACCATCATTTCACTGGGGATCGGTCAGGGCGAGCTGGGTGTCACCCCCGTTCAGCTTGCCAACATGACCGCTGCGGTGGCCAACAGGGGCCATTATATCACCCCGCACGTGGTGAAGGCCATTGATACGCCAGACAATAAAAACACCAAGTTTGGACTGGTGAATAATATAGACATTGACAAGGAACATTTTGAGACCATGGCAGAGGCTATGAGGCGCGTTGTCGACGAAGGAACTGGCAGTTTTTCAGCCATCCCTGACATTGAAATGGCCGGCAAAACCGGAACCGTTCAGAACCCCCAGGGTGAAAATCACTCGGTGTTTGTGGCATTTGCCCCCGTGGATGATCCTCAAATTGCCATTTCGGTGGTGGTGGAAAATGCCGGGTATGGATCGGTATGGGCAGCCCCCATCGCCAGCCTGATGATTGAAAAATACCTCAACCGGGAAGTGAACCGGGAATGGTTTGAACAACGCATACTGGACGCCAGTTTCTTAACCCCATTTCCGGAAGATGCACAATAGCAACAACAGATGAAACCGCAAGTCAACATATTCAGGAATATCGACAAAACAGTATTGTTTTTGTTCCTGGCAATGGTTACCATTGGCTGGTTAAATATTTTCGCTTCCGAATATTCAGAAGCGCATCGACATATTTTTGACCTGGGTACCAGCTATGGAAAACAACTGATCTGGATCCTGGGTGCTTTGATCCTGGCTGCTGCAGTACTAACCATTGACATACGTTTTTTCACGAGCTTTGCATGGGTGATTTATTTCAGCCTGCTAATGGTATTGATTGGTGTACTGTTCTTCGGGGTTGAAATCAACGCAACCCAGGCATGGTTCCGGGTAGGTGGTTTTGCTTTTCAGCCTTCCGAAATTGCCAAATACGGAACAATCCTGGCCCTGGCTTCCCTGATCAGTAAGGCGAGGGCAAAAAAACCGGGTTTCCGGGAAAGAATAAAGGCCTTTGGCGTTGTGCTGCTGCCGGCCTTTCTGGTATTGCTGCAGCGAGATGTAGGAACCACCCTGGTTTTTTCCTCCTTCATTCTGGTGTTTTTCCGGGAGGGCTACATTGGTGGTCTGATCCTTTTTTTCGCAGCAGTTGCAGTGGTGCTTTTTGTCCTTACCCTTATTTTCAATGAATTTATCATTATTGGGGCTCTGGGGGTGATTACGCTCATTGCCGGTTTCTTTATGCGGAAAAAAAGCGGAGTAATTACACAGCTGATCGGCCTCTTTTTTTTGTTATCGGTTTTTGTGTACTCCGTCGACTATACATTCGACAATGTTTTACAACCCCACCATAAAGCACGGATTGAAGTTTTGTTATACGGAGGTGCTGATCTTCAGGGTGCCGGCTATAACCTTCACCAGTCAAAAATTGCGATCGGGTCGGGAGGTTTTGCAGGAAAAGGATTTCTGCAGGGCACACAAACCCAGTTTAATTTTATCCCCGAACAGTCAACAGACTTTATTTTCTGCACCATCGGAGAAGAATGGGGGTTTATCGGAAGCCTGGGGATTATTGGTCTGTATACAGGTCTGCTTTTGCGGCTCCTGTCCCTGGCTGAAAAGCAGCGATCAAGATTTAGCCGGGTTTTCGGCTACGCCACCATTTCCATCCTGTTCTTCCATTTTGCCATCAATATCGGGATGACCATTGGCCTTGTGCCGGTGATCGGAATTCCGTTGCCGCTGATAAGCTACGGGGGGTCGTCTCTCTGGGGTGTTACCCTCATGATATTCACCTTCCTGAGGCTCGATGCCAAACGATTTGAAATGATCTAATACCTCCGGAAAAATCATACCCCAGGCACAGGAAAAGCCATCGCAGTGAACAAATTTATTACCTTCGAAAAAAATAAAGCCCAGCTATGAAGATCGCTTTCTTTGGAAGGGCATTCGACCCCGCTTTTCTGGATAACTTCCGGCTCATGGTGAGTATCATGGAGGAAAGGGTATCGCAATTTCTCGTTTATGAAGGGCTGTACGACCACATCAAGGGATACGTGCAGTTCAACAAACCATTCAGGGTATTGCCGGCCGGTGAACCACCTGATAAAGACACATTTTGCATGATCAGCATCGGCGGTGATGGCACGCTGCTCGATACAATTACATTGCTGCAAAATTCAGGCATCCCGGTATTGGGCATCAATACCGGCCGGCTGGGGTTTCTCTCAGCCATTTCTACTGACGAGATCACCTACGCATCAAAAGCACTGATTTCGGGAGATTATGCCATTGACAACCGGGCCATGCTTCAGTTGCAGTCGCCAACAGACCTTTTCGGTGATTTCAATTATGCCCTCAATGAACTGACCGTTCTTAAACGCGACAATTCAAGCATGATCAAAATCCGGGCCTACGTAGACGACCAGTTTCTTAACACCTACTGGGCCGACGGCCTGATTATATCAACACCCACAGGGTCTACCGGGTATTCACTGAGTTGCGGCGGACCAATCATTTCCCCCGAGAGCAAAACCCTGATCATCACCCCCATTGCAACCCACAACCTGACAGTCCGCCCCATCGTGATTCCAGACAATTGTACTGTGAAACTGCAGGTATCAGGACGCACACAGGATTACCTGCTGACCCTGGATTCCAGATCGCGACCCATGAACACCACGGAGGAGCTCCTGATAAAACGGGCTCCTTTTTCCATCAACCTGATCGGCATCGGACAAAAGGATTTCTATAAAACCATCCGCAATAAACTGGCCTGGGGGCTGGACAAAAGAAATTGAATGCAAAATATTATTCGGTCCGGATCGTTATTTCTTTCAAACCACATTGTACCCAAAATAAACGACTGCTGCGTAACCACTTTTTTACCATGAAACTCAAGAGCTTCCTTGTTTTTATAATACTGGGAATGACAGCACTTACCGCACGTGCCCAAATATATGAACTGGGGCTTTTCGGTGGTGGAGCCTATTATTTAGGAGACCTGAACCGCGGGCCACAGGGGCAATTTAACAATACAGAGCCGGCATTCGGCGGGTTTTTTCGCTACAACATGGACAACCATCTGTCGGCCAGGGTAAACCTGATGCATGGAAATGTCAGCGGGTCAGACCAGGACAGTCCCTTTTCCATTCTCGAAAACGATGAGGTTTTTCACTTTGAAACCACCATTACAGAACTATCTGTACAGGGAGAGGTCAACTTCCTCCCATATATTACAGGGGAAGAGGAATCGTTGTTTTCTCCGTATATTTTCGGTGGGATGGGATATTTATTTTTTGATGGAGATTATGGAATCGGTGATCAATCACATCTGGAAACTGCAGAGCGTCCTGATGTGGATAACAACATCAGTGTAACTTTTTTATTCGGAGCAGGCCTGAAATACTACCTCACACCAAATATTAGCGGTGGATTGGAGTGGGGTCTGAGAAAAACAGGAACGGATTACCTTGATCAGGTTAGCCTGAGGGGGAACCCCAGAGGGGACGACTGGTACGGTTTTGCAGGCCTAAGTCTTTCAGTCAAAATAATTGACCGTTCCAGAGCAAGGTGTCCTCATCCGCCGTTTTAGTATAAATTTTCTTAAACTTTGGGGTTTTCCTTTTATTTGTCCGAACATTTTAAGAAATTTGTGCTCCTTTTCGGTGGTATAATTTATTGATTAATAATGGATCTAAAGCAGCGTATTAACACAGACAGACTTCCCTGCCATGTGGCGATTATCATGGACGGGAACGGGCGCTGGGCGCAGCAGCAGGGCAAGGAGCGTATTTTCGGACATGAGGGCGGTGTTGAGTCGGTTCGTGATACCGTAAAGGCTGCTGCTGAAGTTGGCATTAAGCACCTGACGCTATTCGCTTTCTCCACTGAAAACTGGTGCCGCCCCCACAAGGAGGTAAATACCCTGATGGGCTTGCTGACCAAGGCCATTGACAGTGAAACACTGGAGCTTCACAAAAACAATGTGAAGTTGCAGGCCATTGGAGATATTGAGGCCCTGCCCTCTTCCTGCAATAAACAACTCAGGGATGCCATTGAACTGACATCCGGCAATACGGGCCTGACAGTCAACGTTGCACTCAGTTACAGTGCACGCTGGGAAATTACCAATGCAGCAAAAAAAATCGCCCGCAAAGTAGCGGAAAAAAGAATAGATCCTGAAGATATAGACCAGGAACTGGTTGACCAGGCCATGGAAACTGCCCAGATTCCTGACCCTGATTTACTTATACGCACAAGCGGGGAGCTGCGGATCAGCAACTTTCTGCTTTGGCAACTGGCCTACACCGAGCTGTATTTCACGCCGGTGTTGTGGCCCGATTTCAGAAAAAAACATTTTTACCAGGCCATTATCGACTACCAGCGCCGCGAAAGGCGTTTCGGAAAGGTGGAATGCCATGCCGATGATGTAAAACAAGTTTGAAATTTTTTCCAGACAATGCATAGAATCATTCTTCTGTTCGCCCTAATTCTTTATCTCTGTCCATTGGCTGTTCAGGCACAGCAGGTTCAGACAGGTGATGACATCACCATTGACCCGAATAACCCCAGGGAGTACCAAATCGGAGGGATATCGGTCACCGGTACTGAAAACATCAACGACAATGTTGTGATCATGGTTTCCCAACTCACTGTGGGCCAGGAAATAATGGTTCCCGGTGAAGAAATCACCAACGCCATTGAGCAACTCTGGCGGCAGCGTCTTTTCGAGGACGTGAGCATCGGTATTACCTCCATCCAGGACGATGTGATCTTTCTTGAAATAGAACTGCAGGAAAGGCCCAGGCTCTCCCGCTATGAGTTTTCCGGGGCCCGAAGCTCCGATGAGGACAAGATCAAGGAAAGGCTGAATCTTACCAGGGGTGATGTGGTAACCGACAACCTCCTTTACCGGGCGCAAACTGTCATTGAAGATTATTACAAAGAAGAAGGCTACAGGACCCCGGAAATTGATATCCGCCAAAAAGTCGATACCGCCAGAACCAATCACCTGGTTCTGGAGTTCGATATCGATCGCGGCCGCCGGACAAGAATCCGTGAAGTCAACATTTACGGCAACGAGGTGCTCAGCGACCGAAAGATCAAACGGATCATGGAAGACACCCGTGAAAGGAGTCTCCGCTTCCTGTTTTCTTCATCCAAACTGGTGGAAGAAGATTTCCGGCGAGACAAAAAACGGATCATTGAGCATTATAATGAATTGGGGAAGCGAGACGCCAAGATCGTCAAAGACACTTTCTATTTTGTGGACGACAACCGCATCGAAGTTGACATTCACATTGAGGAAGGCCCCACCTACCATTTCCGGAATATTGAATGGATCGGCAACACCGTTTACCCGGATGAAGCCCTGAATGAAATTCTGCGGATCAGCCCGGGCGACGTGTATAACCAGACCAAACTGGAGAGAAACCTGTTTATGAACATGGAGCAGGGGGATGTCAGCTCACTCTACCTCGACATCGGCTACCTCTTTTTCCAGCTTGAACCTGTTGAAGTTGCCGTGGAGAATGACTCCATTGACCTGGAGATTCGGATCCATGAAGGAGAGCAGGCAAGGATCAACCGGGTGAGTGTCAAAGGCAACACCCGCACCAATGACCACGTGATCATGCGTGAGATCCGAACCCGCCCCGGCCAGCTCTTCAGTCGATCAGCCATTATCAGAAGTCAGCGGGAGATCGTACAGCTGGGGTATTTTGACCAGGAAACAATTGAGGTCAACCCCATCCCCAACCCGCAGGACAATACGGTTGACATCGAATACATTGTGGAGGAAACCTCATCCGACCAGATTGAGCTGTCAGGAGGCTGGGGAGCCAACCGAATCATTGGAACAGTGGGAATCTCTTTCAACAACTTCTCCACGCGGAACATTCTCAACCGGGATGCATGGCGCCCGTTGCCCACAGGCGATGGACAAACGCTCTCACTGAGGGCACAGACTTATGGAAGGGGCTATATTTCCTACAGCGCATCTTTTGTGGAACCATGGCTCGGAGGAGAGCAACCCAATGCCCTGAGCCTCTCGTTCTATCAAACCACACACCGCCGAAACCTGGCAAGGAGTCACCCTGATTATGGCTATTATTCCATTCTTGGTGCTTCGGTGGGGCTCGCAAAAAGACTGACGCTGCCTGATGACTACTTTTACCTCAGGCAATCGGTGAACTACCAGTATTACGACATCATGAACAGTCCGATCCGTTTTATATTTGACAACGGGCAATCGCATAACCTGAGCTACAATTTAGAGTTTGGCAGGAATTCCAAAGACGCACAGCTTTTCCCCCGTTCAGGCTCAGAAGTTTCACTTTCTCTGCAATTAACGCCGCCATACTCTCTGATTTCCGGCAAGGATCTGAAAGACGCAGACCCGCAGGAAAAGTATAATTGGCTGGAATACCACAAATGGAAAATGAAAACCGACTACTATACACCGATTGTGGGTGACCTGATCGTGGCCGCAAAAATGCGCTTCGGGTTCCTCGGTTATTATAATTCCGACATCGGCTACCCGCCTTTTGAAAGATTCTATCTTGGGGGTGACGGACTCACCGGTTGGGAAATTGATGGCCGGGAGGTAATCGCCATGCGTGGTTATGAGAATTACTCACTAACTCCCACCGATGCAAGGGGTGAATTCATAGGTGCAAATGCCTATAATAAATATACCGTGGAACTCCGCTACCCGGTATCCCTCAATCCAATGGCCACCATCTATGCCCTGGCCTTTGTGGAAGGAGGTAACGCCTACCGCGATCTGAGTTCTTTCAATCCTTTTGACATCAAGCGGTCAGCGGGTGTAGGTGTAAGGGTATTCCTGCCCATGTTCGGATTGCTTGGGATTGACTACGGATATGGATTCGATGAGATTCCCGGACGACCCGGAGATTCCGGAGGACAGTTCCATTTCTCAATCGGCCAGGACATCAACTAATTGGGCCAGTAAAATAACCAACTACTGGTTTCGCTTAAAATCAACCATTCGGGAGGAAACTTTATGAACAAAAAACTGCTATTAACCCTGCTGGTGGCGATCATGGCCACTACAGCATGGGGGCAAAGATTCGCATATGTAGACACAGAGTACATCCTTGACAACATCCCGGAATACCAGGCAGCCGAAAGAGAGATTGAACAACTCTCTGTTGAATGGCAGGCAGAACTGGAAGACAAGTTTGCTGAAGTGGACAGGCTGTACAGGGAATACCAGGCAGAAGCACCCCTGCTTCCTGACGAAATGAAACAGGAAAGGGAAGACGAAATTATTCAGCTTGAACAGCAAGCCAAAGAACTGCAAATGAAACGATTTGGGCGCGAGGGGGAGCTTTTCCAGAAAAGGCAGGAATTACTCGAACCTATCCAGGAAAAAGTATACGATGCCGTTGAGGAGATTGCCTCGCGCGGGAATTACGCCGTGATTTTTGACCGGGCCGGAGGTGTGTCGATGATTTACACCGATGTCCGCTACGATTTGAGCGACGATGTGCTTGAGCGCCTGGGCTATAGGAACTGATTTGAGCCACAGCAACTGAATTGTGGGGCACAGTAACTGACCCCGATACAGCCTCCCCCTGTTACTCACCAAGCAAACGCTTGATTTCGTTAAGTTTCATCAGTGCTTCCACCGGTGTAAGGGTGTTCACATCCGTATTCAGAATATCTTCTTTGATCTGCAAAAGCAGGGGATCGTCAAGCTGAAAAAAGCTCAGCTGATAATCATCCTGTTTTTTTTGTCCGGATGGCCGAGAGCCGGATTTCCCCGTCAGTTCGTCATGGCTGTGATACTGTTCGAGCCTGGAAAGAATGGAGTTGGCCCGCTCCAGCACGGGTTTGGGCATTCCTGCCATCCGGGCCACATGGATCCCGAAAGAATGTTCACTTCCTCCCGGCACCAGCTTCCGCAAAAAGATTATTTTATTGTGAACCTCTTTCACAGATACATTGTAATTCCTGATCCTGGAGAAGGATGCAGCCATCTCATTCAGTTCATGGTAATGGGTGGCAAACAGGGTTTTGGCCCGGAACATTGGGTGCTCATGCAGAAACTCAGCAATGGCCCATGCAATACTGATCCCGTCATACGTACTGGTACCGCGGCCGATCTCGTCCAGTAAGATCAGGCTTCGATCAGATATGTTGTTCAGGATGCTGGCCGTTTCGTTCATCTCCACCATAAAGGTAGACTCGCCGGAGGAAATGTTGTCAGAGGCACCCACGCGGGTAAAGATCTTGTCCACCAGCCCGATTGATGCCTCATCAGCAGGAACAAATGAACCCATCTGGGCCATCAGGACGATCAGGCCGGTTTGTCTGAGCAAGGCAGATTTACCCGACATATTGGGTCCGGTAATGATCATGATCTGCTGCTTTTCATTGTCGAGCAACAGGTCATTGGCCACATATTCCTCTCCGGGCGGAAGTTGCTGTTCAATCACAGGGTGACGCCCTCCTTTGATGTCGAGCACATATGAATCGTTAATCTGCGGACGAACATAATTGTTCCGTTTGGCCACCAGGGCAAAGCAAGAAAGGCAATCCAGCCGGGCAATGACGCGGGCATTCATTTGTATGGGGGCAATATAACGGGCCACCTCCTCCACCAGCTCCTCGAAAAGACGGATTTCCTCATTCAGTATCCGCTCTTCTGCACTCAGGATCTTTTCTTCATACTCCTTCAGTTCAGGAGTAATATAGCGTTCCGAATTGGTGAGTGTCTGCTTTCGGTGCCAGTCGCCCGGCACCTTGTCTTTATGGGTATTGGTCACTTCCAGGTAGTACCCGAATACCTGGTTGAATGATATTTTGATGGACGGGATCCCGGTACGCTCAATTTCGCGTTGTCTGAGTTTTGCCAGATAGTCCTTTCCGGAATAGGCTATCTGGCGCAGTTCATCCAGTTCCTCAGATACCCCTTCAGCAATCACATTTCCCTTGGCCGCAACCGCCGAAGGCTCCTCCAGTAATTCACGTCCAATGCGATCCCTGATTGCCACACAGGGATCAAGCTGTTTGGCCGAAGCCTGCAACGAACCGGAATCATTTCCCAGGCAAAGATCACGGATGGCCTCAGCGGCCACCAGTGCCTTCCTCACCTGTTGCAGTTCTCTGGGATTGATTTTCCCGACAGCCACCCTGGAGATCAGCCTTTCCAGGTCTCCGGTTTCACGAAGATGTGCGCCAAGCTTGTCCAGAAGCTCCGGATTACCCTGAAGCTGTTCCACCACCTGGTGTCTTTCATTGATCTGCTCCGGATCCTTAAGTGGCAATAAGATCCATCGCTTCAGCAAACGGCTGCCCATCGGAGAAAGCGTATGGTCAAGTACATCCTTCAACGTGGAGGCATTCTCATTGATGGATTCCATGATCTCCAGGTTGCGGATGGTAAATTTATCGAGCCACACATACTGGCTCCTGTCAATACGGCTGATTTTGTTGATATGTCCAAGCTCATCGTGCCGTGTATCGGACAAATACTGCATCACTGCTCCGGCGGCAATAATCCCTTCGTTGAGCTCTTCAATGCCAAAGCCTTTGAAGGAAACCGTTTTGAAGTGCTTCAAAAGCAGATCATCGGCAAAATCACGGGTAAAAACCCAGTCATCCAGTGTGCTGATATAATATTTGCCCGGGAAACGGGCTTGCATAAGCTGTTTGTGTTTCTTCTGGATAACCACTTCACTGGGCCGCAGACTCTGAAGCAGTTTGTCAATGTACTCCCTGTCACCCTGATCGGTTAAAAACTCCCCCGTGGACACATCCAGAAAGGCAATGCCAGTGTTTCCCTCTGTAAGATGCAGGGCGGCAAGGAAATTGTTTTCCTTGTGATCCAATACCTTGTCGCTGAACGCGATACCCGGGGTTACCAGTTCTGTAACACCTCTTTTTACGATTTTTTTCGCTTGTTTGGGATCTTCCAGCTGATCGCAGACCGCAACACGCTGGCCGGCGCGGACCAGCTTGGGTAAATAATTATCCAGTGCATGATAAGGAAAACCGGCCAGTTCCACGTACGAAGCCGCCCCGTTTGCACGCCGGGTTAAGATGATCCCCAGGATCTCTGCCGTTTTCACAGCATCCTCCCCGAACGTTTCATAAAAGTCACCAACCCTGAAAAGCAGCAGTGCATCCGGATGTCTGGCCTTGATGCCGTAATACTGCTTCATCAAAGGGGTTTCAACGTTCTGTCCTTTAGGTTTTGCCACGGCTTTAGGGGTTTTTCCAAACAAAAATACGAAATTAAGAAGAGTTAACTACCTATCATAATCTATGTTAAAACCGGGTTAAACACAGGCCGGATATTTGGAAGGTTCAGATCAATGCCTTAGATTTGCATTTTAAAGGTTATCCTTTAATTATTTACAAACCAACAGATAGCTATTATGCGTTTTATCAAAAAGAGTCAAGTATTTTCAATTCTGGCACTGGCCTTCATCGTACTGTTTTCAACTCCTTTGAAAGCTAACCCCGGTGGTTTTTCCGATGAAGAACTGGAGAAGTTTGCCAATGCAATTATGCAGGTTATGACAATCCAGCAGGAAGGACAGGCTGAAATGATCGAAATCATTGAAGAGCATGGCATGAACGTGGAGCGTTTCAATGAGATCATGATGCAGGCACAGGAAATGCCACTGGAGCAGGTTGAGGCCACGGAAGAAGAAAAAGAAACATATCTTGAAGTAATCGAACAGATCGATGAGATCCAGATTGAACTTGAAGAAGAACTGGTTGAAGTCATCGAGGATGAAGGCCTCAGCATTGAGAAGTATGAGGAAATCATGCAGGAGTATCAGCAGAACCCTGAATTGCAGCAAATGATACAGCAAATGTTGCAATAGTGAACGGTAGAATTTAATCAAAAAAAGCCGCCCTGTTTTACAAGGCGGCTTTTTTTTATCAATACCTCATCAGGAGACAATACCCCCATCAGGAGATCAGAAACAACGGCTTGTCGATAAAGGATTCATACACCGGACGCAACCTCTTGGTGTTGTAATGCTTTTCCACATTTACCAGTTTGTTGGTACTTGTCACAATATCCACCGGGATATTGTCATAGCGACCGTTTTTAAGAATTACCAGGCGTCCGTGTATTCCCTTAAGGATCAGATCCAGGGCAAGGTTGCCGTAAGCCATGGGCACAATGCTGTCAATGGCGTCCGGATCACCTGAACGTACCAGATAGCCCAGGTACTGGTTAATGGTTTCCACCCTTTTCCCTTTATTGAACTTTGGGCTCAGCTCCTTAATCCTTGCCGACACTGCATCACCGATCCCACCCAGTTTGGCATGTCCGTACATGTCCTTTTCAGCACTTTGGAACATCATGTCCACCCCTTCAAAAGTAGCTCCCTCCGACACAAGCACCACTGAATACTTACTGGGATTCTTTCCACGGTCTTCTACAAGCAGTTCGGTCAGGTGTTCGATATTAAAGGAGTATTCCGGAATAACACAACGGTTGGCAGCTCCGGCCATGGTCGGGAGTAGTGCGGTAAAGCCCGCATATCGCCCGAACACCTCCATCACCAGAATCCTCTCGTGCGAGCCGGCCGAGGTCCTCAGCAGGTTTGCAAGGTGAATGGTCCGGGTTACACAGGTACTGAACCCGATGCAATAATCTGTTCCCGGAACATCATTGTCCATTGTCTTGGGGATGGCCACCACCTTGACCCCTTCCTGGTACATCCGCACCCCGTAACTGAGTGTATCGTCGCCACCTATGGGGATCAAAAAATCAATCCCCAAATGGTCTATGTTTTTCAGTACCTCCGGCGTGAGATCATTAACCTCATCATTATACTTTTCTTTCAGATGTGCAGGCACATGTTTTTTTGGTACATGACTCGGCCTTGTCCTGGATGTGTGCAGAAAAGTACCTCCGGTACGTCCGGCCTTGTTCACAATGTACTCCGAAAGCTCGGTAAAATTTTCCTGGTTGTCGGCATCTTTTTCACGCCTGAGCTCCATTAGTCCGGCCCATCCGCGGCGAATACCCAGCACACGATAGCCTTCACGCAATGCACGGATCGTGATTGCGCGAATGGCAGGATTCAATCCCGGCACATCTCCTCCTCCGGTAAGGATTCCAATCGTTCCTTTTTTTCCTTCCTTCATCCTGTTGTGATTTAATGGTGAATATTATGTTTGTTTTTAACATAAAAATTTTGCGGAGCTGCCTTATACAAAGACATTGCCCTTCAAGCAAATCCTTGTCTTCGGGGCGGCAAATTATCCATTCAACTTACCTGCCCGGCGGTAATTTTCCCAGCCAGCCCCGCCTAGCTGCACCCTGGCAACGCCTGACTGCACCCTGGCCCCGCCTGACTGCGACCTGGTCGACTGAACCACACGTTTGCCACCCTACCAACAGACCCGTTTATTGATTTCCTGGCCTGTTGTTGCGAAACATAAAGTTAAGAATTTCTAATAAACGGAAAATTGAGTGAATACAATACATCAAACCGGTTGCAATTGATCAATTTATATGATAGGTTTGTTATGTGCTGTTGAAAGGGCAGTAATGCTGCCTGGATTTTTTAGTGCTGAGAGATTTACAGCCAGGTCTTCAGTGTAGGGGTCTGCTTTTGCTATTGACCTGGAAGTCCAGGTAACAACCCGGGACATCTGGTAATGGAATGGGGTACCTGTTAATGACCTGGCAGCACTGTTAATTGCCTGAACCCCTTTCTAATGGCACGGAGTTCCTGCCAGCATCCTGGGGCCGGCCATTTATGAGCCAGGGTGAACCTCCGGGTAGCTGACCAAGCCTGCAGGTGGCTGGAAAAAACAGAGTGAGCCCCAATACAGCAGAATACATGAGCCCCGATTACAGAAGAATACAACAGATTATTGAAACAGAAATATTTGAAACATATCATTTAAACTGCAAAAAAGACTACAATGGAAAACTTTGTCATCTACAATCCTGTAAAAGTGCATTTTGGGAAAGATGTGGTACAAAAAATTGGAAAAACCGCATCCCCACTGGGGAAAAAAGCCTTGCTGGTTTACGGCAAAGGGTCGGTAAAACGCAACGGTGCTTATGACCAAACCGTATCGGCAATGCGCGAAGCTGGCGTGGAATTGGTGGAATTTAATGGCATCAAATCCAATCCGGTAATAGAGGATGTGGATAAAGCCGCTGCCCTGGGCCGCTCGGAAAATGTGGATATGGTGGTGGCCGTTGGTGGAGGCAGCGTGATTGACAGTGCCAAATATATTGCCGTCACCATCCCTGCAGATCATTCCGGATGGGATTTTGCCACCGGAGATAAGAAGCCCGCCAAGGCATTGCCGCTGATCACCGTGCTTACACTTGCTGCTACTGGCACAGAAATGAACCCTGTAGCGGTGATCCAAAGCGACAAAGAAAAAAAGAAAGTGGGAAACGGCCATCCGCTGATGTTCCCGAAACACAGCTTTCTGGATCCGTCTTTCACACAGAGTGTGCCAAAGAACTACACAGCTTATGGAATCGTTGACCTGGTGGCACACGCCCTGGAAGGATGGTTTGGTGAGGGTGATGCCACACTGACCGATAAGTTCATCCTTTCCATCATTCAGGAAGCCATGGAGTATGGTCCGGCCCTGATGAATGACCCGGAAAACTACCGGCTGAGGGCAAAGATCATGTTTGCGGCCACCATGGCATTGAACGGACTCACGGCACAGGGGAAAAAATCCGGTGACTGGGGCACCCATGGTATCGGTCATGCCCTGAGTGTGCTTTGGGACATTCCCCACGGAGCAAGCCTTTCCATTGCATTTCCTGCCTGGATGAAACTCCA
>PWGY01000099.1 GCA_003554665.1 Bacteroidales bacterium
CAGTTGTTTTCTAATAAGAGGGCTTGAGAGTTCGTCACTTATCGCACCTTTATCTATATTACTCATCTCGTTTTTATTATTAAGTATTTCTTTTACTTTCTTGTTCATTTCATCTCCTGCTTCAACTTCTTTATACCTTCTTCGGTTATCTATAGAAAGCTTGTCTTTTTGGGATTTGGAGCCCAGTTTTTTCTTCAAATCATCAACCTGAGAAGGTTTGAGGAATTTGCCCAGGTCGGTGTTTTGTACCGTTTCTCCTATATATGACATATCATGGTCGCCCATAAGGTTGTAAATATCCTGAACTCTTTCTTCATCATCTGAATCAACAGCATCTTTCAGTGCTTGTTGTCTGTCTTGCAATACTTGGCCTATTTGTTCCTTGGTAAACTCATCGCTCTTATCAAGCTTATTTATAACCTCTTTGGGCAATATTTCGGCGTATTGTTTCAATTTATCGAAACCGATGTTTTCCAGTTCTGTCTGAGAAGCTTGCTGCAACCTTGATTGTAACTCTCGTTCTGCTTTATCCATAGCTTGTTTGGCGATCTCCCTATCTTGATCAGATGCGTTGTTGGGGAGTTTATTCCATTCATCTTTTGCTTCTTCGTAATTTTCCATCGATTGCTTGGTCTTTTTGTACTCTGCGGCTGTTTGCTGTTTTCTTACTCTTTCTTTCTTATCTTTTTGGGCTTGTTGAAAAGAACCGGCACCACCTATGTTGGCCTCGGTTGCTCCTTTGGTGGTGTACTGTCTAAATTTTTCTCCCAACCAAGTGTGAGCTATTGGTTTATCTGCCATTGATTTTTCAGCCATATTTCCCAAACCCCCACCTATATGCTTAAATGCCATACCACCGGACCATTTACTAGCTCTACCAACCCCTCTTCCGGCGCCTTTGATCTTTCCTCCACCCCACGATTCGAGTTTACCGCTAAGTTGGGCTATAGAGTCACCACTCCACTGGCTTAATTGACGAGCTAAATAAGTAGAAATTATTAACAGGCTGCAAACCAAGAAAAAGGTAAGGATCAACATAAAAACGTCATCAGCCACAAAACCCAGACCTTCCTCAGAAAATAGATCTTCCGCCAAACCCTTTCCCTCGGGGTTCATTCCTTGAAGTAAACCCAAAGCCGCCAAAATAAAGAGAAGAAATAAGGGAGCATAAACTGACTGACTGCTGATACCTTTAAGCCATTTATCAAAATGTTGTCTCGTTTGTGGCAGAGCCACGGCAGCAAAAGCAAGCGGAGAGACGATAATGTAAATTATCAATAAAACAAAACGAGCCAATAACATAAAGGATGCCAAAGCAAAAGCAAAAGCTGCTGCCGCGTAGGTAATAACAGCCCCAACCCCCAGAATAAACAATGAAAATAATTGACTCCATCTATCAAATTCCGGGTCCTGACCTGTTTCCGGTTGATAGAAATGATGAAGCCCCAAAACCTGATGGATGGTAGTGGCTATACTTCTGTCTTCTTCCGAGGTTAATGCTTCATGGAATCCATAAGCGGTGAAATTACCGACATCTATGATCAGGTGAGAAAAGAACATGCTAAAGTTCAAAAGTAGGGCGGCAACCACCACATTAAGCAGCATTTTCTTGGTTTGCCCGGAGGCCATTTGCAGGGTGGTGGCTATAGAAATGTATAGTATGACAAACAGGAACAACATATTGGCCACATCTCGAAACATGGTCCAGGCGTTGGATATTCCGGCTCCGATATCTCCCAGCATTCCATTACCAGACACCCCTTCGCCTTTGGTTAAGTAGGAGCCCATATTGAAGACAGTATGCTCTATACTAAGGTTAAGTAAGCTGGCGATAGCATCAGTTATGCTGCCGGCAATGCTAATTATTGTTAATATGAGCCAACTTATTGCATTGATTATAACTCTGCTCGGCCACGCTACTCTATCTTCAGCAAAAACCTCAAAAGGAAGAAAGAAAAAAATACCAATCGCTACCATCAATGTGATAAGAAAAGTAATATTTTTTTGACAGGCGTATTGTTTGAACATAATTAATTTCTTTCTATGTTGAACTCAAAAGTCTGAGTTACAGCCGGAGCAGTATCACGCTCCCCTTCTTCGAAGAAGTTTACGGTTATTTGATACGACTCACTATCATAGACCTCTCCATTATCTGCAGCTTCTCTCGGAGCCCATATATACAACTCTTGTTCTTCGGCAAGGTTATTGGCAGACTGAAGTCGTTCCTCATCACCACTGGAGCGGAAGTTCACCCATCCTTCTTCGTCGGAATGGGTCCATATCTGGATCTCGTCATCGGTGACGTTTCCTTGATGATCGTCTACGTCTTGCAGATAAGATCTAGCGAATGCTTCTACTAAGTGGTTTTCGGTTCTTAGCTCCTCCGGTACGGTCATTGTTACCGGTTCCGGCAGTTGTTCCTCATCAAAATCGCCTTGTTGCTCTTCTATCTGTTCCGGAGTGTCAAAAGTAATATTTTCTCCGGCAGTGTCGTCATCCGGTTCTCCCTCGGGATCTTCTTGGTCAAAAAAACCTTCAAACAGATCAGGGTTGTCTATTATAAATTGAAACAGGTCAAAATCATCGTCATCGGGGTCTCCGGGATCGGTCCACAGATCTCCCAGGTCGATACTAAAATCGTCTGATGGTTGGCCGGTGGCATCATCTACACTCATCTCCGCCAACCCTTCATCTTGACGCGGACCGGAGGGTATTTCTCGAGTACTTTCCTCCACTTGGTGGCCGTGCTCGTCAGCGAGTTCGGTTTGGCGAAAGGGACTGCTGAGGGCGGCGTTTAACTGGTCGCGGTAGACCAAACCCGGAGTTTGCACATTACCTTCATCATCCTTTTGAGAATGAAATCCTTGATTCCAGCTCAACTCTTGTCTTTCTCTCTCCCAAGCATTATCTGATCGACGTTCAAAAGTTTCTTGGGCATGCAAAGTCATCATGTTTTTATTATATTCCGGCCTTTTTATTTTTCTCTGAATTTCCCAATAAGCGTCTTCACCCAGACCTTCAAAATCTCCTTCTTTAAGAGCATAGTAATCTTGTTCGAAACCATCTTCGGCATTATCATAATGAGAAAAACCACCTTCACCAGCCAGATCATCTTTGCTGATTTCTAAACGCGGTCTGATAAAATCTTGGAAATAAGGTATCTCGCCTCCTCCCGGGTTTTCACTGCCGACGATATCTTCAATCAAGACATTTCCTTTTTCGATAAGGAAATGTTCCCGATGAGTTTCCAAATTGCGTACAAACCGGGTGTTGTCTATATCTCCTTCCGAACCATCGGCTACTTGCTCATCTCGGCCGTAATAACCCGGCTGGGGTCCGCCGCCTTGAATATCTTGGATGGTCTCATCTATCATTTGCCTGGTCTGACCCCTGGATTCGGCCGCCTGCTGAGGGTCCAGTTGTTGTTCTTTGTGCCGGAGCCAGGCCAGATCCCTCTCTATTTTTTCCAGCAGCGAGCGAATGTGATGGGTTTCTTCGGCCAGAAACTCGTTGAGGTTCATGGTTCTAATATTGGCAAGCACATTATCGCCCACCTCTTCTACCGGTACGGCGTGCGGACTTCGACCCAGACTATCATCAAAATGCGGTTCGGAGTATTCATCTACTTGATAAGGGTCGGGCTCTATATCGGGATTGCTTGTTTCTCCTAAAAATGTTGATTCAGTTTCACCCCACAAACTATCTGTTATTTCGGTATCAGCTATATTGTCGGTTATATTTTGGGCCTGTAGCATATCTTGTTCGGCTACTCCCTGGAACATATCCTGAGCTAATCCCTCGTCGGTGGCGCTTATCTGGGAAAATAGATTAGCTGCTACCCCTTCATCTTGTAATCCGAGGTTGGTACCGATATCCAAGGCCAAACCGTCGCTACCATAACCTATATCGGCCAACACATCGGCGGCTA
>PWGY01000056.1 GCA_003554665.1 Bacteroidales bacterium
AAATTTGCGGTCTTCTGATACCCAACCCTTGCCCGGGTGGCGGAATTGGTAGACGCGTTGGTCTCAAACACCAATGGTAGCAATACCGTGTCGGTTCGATCCCGACCCCGGGTACCCGGAAACGCCCCGTTTTATTAAGCGGGGCGTTTTTTTAATCGCGATTGTGTTATGACCGAAAAATGCAGACGGGGCTGCCGGGCAAACACCAGCTGCAGCACCCCTTCGTATTTGGATGCAAAAGATATTTTCCATATTTTAGCTGACAAATGGATATACAAACGAAAACATCACTGCCATGACCCACACATTACCCAAGCTCCCCTATTCCCCTGAAGCACTTGAACCCAATATTTCGAAAAAAACCATTGAATACCACTACGGAAAACATCACATGACCTATGTGAAAAAACTCAATGACCTGATTCCGGGCACCCCCTTTGAGGAGTCAAGCCTGGAAGAGATTGTGATGAAGGCCGATGGCGGAATTTTCAACAATGGCGCCCAGGTGTGGAATCACACCTTTTACTGGGAAGGATTTTCCCCGAACGGAGGCGGTGAACCTGAAGGAAAGCTAAAAGCAGCCATTGAAGATGAGTTTGGCTCTTTTGAGAAGTTTAAGGAAGAGTTCACCCAGGCAGCGACCACCCTGTTCGGATCAGGCTGGACCTGGCTGGTCAGAAACCAGGACGGAAAGCTGGAAATCGTCAAAACGGGCAATGCCGGAAATCCGCTGCGTGACGGGAAGACCCCCCTTCTGACGTGCGACATGTGGGAACATGCTTTTTATCTTGATTACCAGAACAGGAAGCCTGAATACCTGAACGCGTTCTGGAAAATCGTGGACTGGGACAAAGTTGCAGCCCGGTTATAAAATAATTGCAGCCCGGTTATAAAAAAAGCCCTTCCCGTCCATTCTATCTCAGGATTGACGACACAAAATACGTTAAGGGCTGTTAAAATGTGTTAAGCGTGGATTTAAGATCTTTATTCCATCTTACCTTTGCAGGGTAGGTTCGACTCTGTTTGGTCAAAAGTAGATGAAAAAAAGATTTATCATATTGGTGGTAATTGCCATTACCGTTTCCCTGGTGGGGTTATTGGGGATTCAGCTTTACTGGATCCGCAATGCCGTGGCGATCAAGGAGGTCAATTTTGACCGGGGAGTGAGCGAGGCAGCCACCCGGGCCATCAACCAGTTCAACAAACAGGAGCTTGCCCGCAAAATGATGGAGCAGCAGGAACGCAGCAGGCACCTGACTCAGCTGACGCAAATGCTTGACTCCCTGAACCGGTTTTATTACAACCGCATTTTTTCCCAGCAAGGGGATGCTTCAGCACCTGACTACCCCTCCGGAATTTTACAGGCTGAGATTGATTTACCACTCGGCGGTCAATTGGATGACAGGCAAGAGGGCAGCGCTTTTGATACCACTATCGTGATCAGCGGTCGCAGCAGTTACCCGGGTTCCGGGCCGGGCTACCTCCCGGACAACCGAATGCAGGGCATGGATGATCCGTTTAGCAGGTTTTTCGAGAGAAGTCAGATCATCAATGACCTTTTTGATGAGCTCTTTTCCAGCAGATATACCTTTCAGATCACCAACGAAAGCAGTATTTCCTCACTTGATTCTTTGCTTGCCGAAGAACTTGGAAGGCAGGGGATCAAGACATCTTACGAATTCGGGGTGTACAATCCGGCCGGGCATGCCCTGGTAAAGGAAAAAACCGGCCATTACAGCCGTAAGCTCCTGGAAAGCCCTTATGCATTCCAGCTTTTCCCCAATGATATTTTTATGAATCCCGAATACCTTCTCCTGCATTTTCCACAACAGGAGAGATACATTCTTTCACAAATGAACGCCATGCTTGGTGCTTCCATTGTACTCATCCTTGTGATTATCTCTTCTTTTGCCATTACCATCCTTACCATCATCCGGCAAAAGAAACTTTCGGTCATGAAAAATGATTTCAACAACAACATGACCCACGAATTGAAAACCCCCATTTCAACAATTTCCCTGGCATGCCAGGCCCTGAGCGACCAGGATGTGCAGAAATCGGAAAACCTGTACCAGAGTTACATCAATGTAATTAACGAGGAAAACCAGCGCCTGGGCCTGCTGACAGAGAAAGTACTTCAGACCGCACTCATCGAAAAAGCAAAGATCAGGCTGAACATGAGTGGAATTGACCTGCATGACCTGATCGGGAACGCCATCCAGAAAATCGGGATGCAGGTGGAGGCAAAGCACGGAAAGATATCCACCAATTTTGATGCAGATTATAGTTTTGTTCAGGGCGACAAAGTTCACCTGACCAATGTGTTTTCCAACCTGCTTGACAACGCGAATAAATATTCACCCCACAGCCCGCAGATCACCGTTACCACCCAAAACAGCAGCAAAGGGGGGATCGTGCATGTAGACGACAGGGGAGTCGGGATCAGCCAGGCCAATCAAAAGAAAATTTTTGATAACTTGTACCGTGTTTCCACGGGAAATGTTCATGACGTAAAAGGTTTCGGACTGGGGCTGAGTTATGTGAAGGCGATCGTCGAAAAACATGGCGGTCACATTTCCCTGGAGAGCGACCCCGGCAAAGGCAGCCGGTTTACAGTCTTCATTCCTTTCGGCTACGACGGCACGGGGAATGAGCAGACCAACAACTAACCAAACTGACCCCTTATGGAAAAGTCCAACATTAAAATTCTGCTGGCCGAAGATGATCCCAACCTCGGCACCATTCTGAAAGCCTACCTTGAAGCCAAAGGATTTTCAACCACATTGTGTGCCGACGGGCAGGAAGCCTATGATGCCTACCTGAAAGACAATTTTTCCTTTTGCGTACTGGATGTCATGATGCCGGTTAAAGACGGCTTCACCCTGGCCAGGGAGATCAGAAAAGTGGATAAAAAGGTCCCCATTCTGTTTCTGACCGCCAAAAACATGCAGGATGACATTCTGGAGGGATTGAAGATCGGTGCGGATGACTATATTACCAAGCCTTTCAGCATGGAAGAGCTGTTGCTTCGCATCACTGCCATTCACCGGCGCACCTACGATGAGAAACCCGGTGATTCTGACAAAACCCTGTTCCGGATAGGGAAATATACCTTTGATTATGCAAGACAGGTATTGAAACACGACAGCAGGGAAGAAAAACTCACCTCCAAGGAGGCCCAGCTGCTCAAAATGCTTTGTGACCGGGCCAACAATGTACTTGACCGGTCAGAGGCACTTAACAAGATTTGGCTTGACGACAATTACTTCAATGCAAGAAGCATGGATGTGTACATTGCCAAACTGCGCAAATACCTCAAAGATGACCCGGAAGTGGAGTTGCTGAATGTGCATGGCAAAGGCTTCAAACTCCTTATTCCGGAAGGGGAGAATTTGTGATCAAAACCCAGACCATGCCTTCACCTGTTTTTTCCGGCAAGCTTCGGGAAAAAGGGTTCCCGGGCCTGTACGATTTGAAAAAAATCTGGAACCCTTCATGGTTTCAGGGCAACAGGAAAGGCCAAAACTATTTTGAAGGGTGGTACCTCAAGCTTGTGGATGCCGGAGGCAACCACACCTGGTCTTTTATTTCCGGAGTTTCCCTCAGTCAGAAAGATTCTCATGCCTTTATCCAGGTGATCAATGGCAGAACCGGAGAAACCTGGCATTACAGGTTTCCGACAGAGTCATTCGTTTTTTCAAAAAATGACTTCCATGTACAGATCGGCAACAACGAATTATCGCACAGCCACATCAGGCTGGACCTTCAATCACCTGAAGGTCTCTTTCAGGGTGAAGTGTTCTTTTCCGGGCAAACACCCCTGAAGGCAACTTTGCGCAGACCCGGCATCATGGGGTGGTACCGTTATGCGCCCTTCATGGAATGCTACCATGGAGTGGTCAGCCTGGATCACCGCCTGAAAGGCAGTTTGAACCTCAATGGCCACCTGTTGGATTTCAGCCACGGGAAAGGTTATATGGAAAAGGACTGGGGGGTCTCCATGCCCGAAACCTGGATATGGATGCAGTCAAATCATTTTCAGGAAGACAACATCTCCTTCATGCTCAGTGTAGCCAATGTTCCATGGTTGGGAAAAAGTTTCCCTGGGTTGCTGGGGTTTTTCCTGCATAAAGGGGAAAAGCACCTCTTTGCCACCTACAACGGGGCAAAAATCACCCGCCTGGAGCGGAATGAAAAATTGCTTTTTTTGACCCTCGAAAGGAAGAACCTTATCTTGGAGGTACGTGGGGAGCAGGGAGAGACCATCCGGAGCAAAAAAAACAATGCCGGAGCACTGAAAGCTCCGCAGCAGGGACAAATGAACAGGGTTATCCACGAAAACCTGAATGCCAGTCTGCACATTGCCGTCAGGCACAAAAGCGGAAGCCTCCTCTTTGAGGGGACCGGCAGGCACGCAGGACTCGAAATGATCGGAGATGTAACCAGGCTGCGATCCTGAACATAAACCCTTTCTCCTTGTTGATATTTTAGAAAATCAACAATAAAGATTTTGAATAAAACGTGCCGGTTTGCTATCTTTGCAAATCAATTTAAAATCGGTCTAAATAAGATTCAGGTGTTGCCATGCAGCACCGGAAGCCAACGAATGACCCCTTAAAATGGAAGATAAGAATAACGACATACTTAGTGAAGTAACCGGTTCGGACTACAAGTACGGGTTTTACACCGACATCGACATGGACCAGGCTCCTCCCGGGCTTACAGAGGAGACCATTCGATTTATTTCAGCAAAAAAAAATGAGCCTGAATTCATGCTGGAATTTCGCCTGAAAGCCTTTCGTCACTGGAAGACCCTGAAAGAGCCGGACTGGGCACACGTTGAATACCCCCCCATCAATTACCAGGATAAGATTTATTACTCAGCCCCGCGCAAAAAACCTAAATATGAAAGCATGGACGAGGTGGATCCTGAACTTCTGGAGACCTTTGACAAGCTTGGTATTCCACTGGATGAACGCAAAAAACTTGCGGGTGTGGCCGTTGATGCCGTAATGGACAGTGTGTCTGTGGGATCCACATTTAAAAAGACTCTCTCAGAACACGGGATCATTTTTTGTTCTTTCAGCGAGGCATTACAGAAATACCCCGACCTGATCCAAAAATACATGGGAAGCGTTGTCCCTCATACGGACAACTTTTTCGCGGCCCTGAACTCAGCCGTTTTCAGTGACGGGTCCTTTGCCTACATTCCAAAAGGTGTCAGGTGCCCGTTGGAACTGTCTACTTACTTCCGCATCAATGCAGCCAACACCGGGCAGTTTGAGCGAACCCTCATTGTGGCAGAAGAAGGAAGTTACGTCAGCTATATGGAGGGCTGCACCGCCCCGATCCGTGACGAACACCAGCTTCATGCAGCCATTGTTGAGATCGTTGCACACAAAGATGCCGAAGTAAAATATTCCACCGTTCAGAATTGGTGGCCCGGCGACAAAGACGGCAAGGGAGGGGTGTATAATTTTGTTACGAAACGCGGCATATGCGAGGGTGAAAACTCAAAAATATCCTGGACCCAGGTGGAAACAGGGTCGGCCATCACATGGAAGTACCCAAGTCTGATATTGAAAGGAGACCGGTCAACCGGCGAGTTTTACTCCGTGGCTGTAACCAACAAGCGGCAGCAGGCAGATACCGGCACCAAGATGATCCACCTGGGGAAAGACACCAAAAGCACCATCATCAGCAAGGGAATTTCTGCCGGTAGAAGCAATAACAGCTACCGTGGTCTGGTTAAAACCAGCCGTAAAGCGGAAAATGCCCGCAATTTTTCCCAGTGCGACTCACTGCTTCTTGGCGACCAGTCCGGAGCCCATACATTCCCCTACCTTGAAGTAGGCAACCGTTCTTCAATTGTGGAACATGAAGCAACCACCAGTAAAATATCTGAAGACCAGTTGTTTTACTGCCTGCAGCGGGGCATTGATATGGAAGGGGCCATCGGACTGATTGTCAACGGTTATGCCAAGGAAGTACTATCAAAGCTCCCCATGGAGTTCGCCGTGGAGGCACAAAAATTGCTGGCTGTGAGTCTGGAAGGAAGTGTGGGGTAGAAGATAGAGGGTAGAGGTTAGAAGGTAGAAGTTAGAAGTTAGAAGATAGAGGGTAGAAGATAGAGGGTAGATAGATAGAAGGGGTGGAAGCCCGAAGATGGAAGTTAGAAGCTTGAGTGATCCCTTCGGGATCACATGTTACTAACACCTGGAGGGCCACCACACCCTCTCTGACCCCGAAGGGGTCAAACGTCACCAGATCCCGAAGGGATCACATGTTACTTACTGACCCCGAAGGGGTCAAACGCTACTAACAGACCCCGAAGGGGTCAAACGTCACTAACAGACCCCGAAGGGGTCAAACGCTACTAACATGCTGAAAATAAAAAACCTGAATGTTTCCGTACAAGGAAAAACCATCGTTAAGGGGCTGAACATGGAGGTCAATGAAGGTGAGGTACACGCCATCATGGGTCCCAATGGATCCGGCAAAAGTACACTCGCATCCGTAATAGCCGGGCGGGAAATCTTTAACGTGGAAAGCGGAGAAATCACCTACCTGGGGAAGAATTTGTTTGACATGCCGCCTGAAGAGCGTGCCAGAGAAGGGATTTTCATGGGGTTTCAGTACCCGGTGGAAATACCCGGAGTCAGTATCGCCAACTTCATGCGCACCGCCCTGAATGAAAAGCGCAAGCACCTGGGGCTTGAGCCCTTAACAGGAGCTGAGTTTCTGAAGCTGATGGAAGAGAAGAAAAAAATGGTGGACATTCATTCAAAACTCACCAACCGTGCCGTGAACGAGGGGTTCTCCGGGGGAGAAAAGAAAAAGAATGAGATTTTTCAGATGGCCCTGCTCGAACCCCGACTGGCCATACTGGACGAAACAGACTCCGGACTTGACATCGACGCCCTGAAAGTGGTCGCCAACGGGGTGAACAAGCTGAAGAGAGATGACAATGCCACCATCGTGATCACCCACTACCAGCGGCTGCTTGATTACATCGTACCGGACTTCGTACATGTGTTGTATGACGGACGCATCATCAAAAGCGGACCCAAAGAACTGGCAATGGAACTCGAAGAAAAAGGGTATGACTGGATAAAACAGGAAATGTAAGCCTTCATGGATACCGTACAAACAACATTATTTAAAGACAGGCTGCTGGAGCTATACCAACAGGAGCAGGAAGCCATACAGGGAAAAGCGACCCCCTTCGTAAACAGGTTGCGAAAGCATGCCCTGGCACGATTCCGTGAAAATGGCTTCCCCGGCACCAACCAGGAAAGCTGGAGGTTTACCGATCTGACACCGTTGTTAAACACCGAGTTTGTATTCGACTTCAGCAACCAAAGCCGTCACATGGATGTGGATAAAATTTTCACCTGTGACGTTTACGACCTTGATACCTTCAGCATCACATTGCTGAACGGATGGTTTGTTTACAAGCATGCCCCCCTTACCCAACTGCCTGACGGAACCATTATCGGAAGCCTGGCCAAAGCCATGGAAGTTTACCCTGAGCTGGTAGACCGGTATTACGGCAAGGCTGTAAAAATGGAAACCCATGAACTGGCTGCCCTTAACACGGCATTCGCTCAGGACGGTCTGTTCATATACGTCCCGGAAGGGGTAAAGGTGGAGAAACCAATCCAGCTGATTAATATTGTCAATGCAGACCATCCTGTTTTTCTGCAACCACGCCATCTGATCATTGCAGAAAACGGGTCTGAACTGACCCTGGTTCACTGCGACCATTCCCTGACCCACAACATCAGCTTTACCAATACTCTAATGGAAACCTATGCCGGGGATGAGGCAAAGGTATCGCACTATAAAATCCAAAACAAAGGACGCAATTCTGCCCTGGTAACGAACAATTTCTTTCAACATGAAGCATCAAGCAAACTTTACAGCAACATCATCACGCTGAACGGAGGGTTCACAAAAAACATTGTGGACGTGGCCATTGCAGGTACAAATTGCCGGTCTGAACATTACGGGCTGTATCTTGTGGACAGCAACCAGCATGTGGACAACCAGCTGTACATCGACCACCGGGAATCATCCTGTTACAGCAATCAGTTATACAAAGGAATACTGGACGATGAAGCCACAGCCGTTTTTTCCGGCAAAGTAATGGTACAAAGACACTCCCAGCAAACCGAGGCCCATCAGAATAATCACAACATTCTGCTTACCGATGATGCAAAAGCCAACACCCAGCCACACCTGGAAATTTATGCGGATGACGTAAAATGTTCTCATGGTGCAACGGTGGGGCAGCTGGATCCTGAAGCCATGTTCTATATGCGATCGAGAGGGCTCTGCGAGCGTTCAGCCAGGCAATTGATGATGATCGCTTTTGCCGGCGAGGTGGTCAATGAAATCAACATCGATGCCCTTCGTGAACGGATTCACCACATGGTCGAAAAAAGACTGAAAGGAGAATTGTCGATCTGTGATCAGTGTGTGCTGCATTGCAACAGCAAGGAGCCCACCACATTCAACATCGACCTCAGCAAGCTATAAACAAAAAACAACTGCTCCGTGAGTACGACTGAACAACTGCGCAAACAGTTTCCCATTCTTGCAAGGGAGGTCAACAACCGCCCCCTGGTTTATTTTGACAATGCCGCCACCACCCAAAAACCCAGGCGGGTCATTGAACGGATTCAGAAATATTACGAATCGGAAAACAGCAACATTCACCGTGGCGCACACTTTTTAAGCCAGATGGCAACGGACGCCTATGAGCAGGCCAGAAAAACCACAGCTTCTTTTATCAATGCAGCACACCCCCGTGAGGTTATTTTTACCCGGGGCACCACCGAAGCAATCAACCTGGTCGCCCACTCATTTTGCAAGCAGTTTCTCAAGCCCGGCGACGAAATCCTGATTTCAGCCATGGAGCATCACTCCAACATTGTTCCCTGGCAAATCGCCTGCCAGGAGCACCGGGCCAGCCTCAAAGTGATTCCCATTAACCAGAATGGCGAGCTCATGATGACTGATTACCATCAATTGCTCAGTGACAAAACCCGGCTGGTTGCCATCACCCATGTCAGCAATGCACTGGGAACCATTAATCCTGTAAGGGAAATCATTGAAGATGCGCACAGCAGGGATATCCCTGTATTGATTGACGGAGCCCAGGCCACACCACACATGGCTGTTGATGTTCAGGAACTTGACTGTGATTTTTACAGTTTTTCAGGCCATAAAATGTACGGCCCGATGGGAATCGGGGTATTATACGGCAAGGAAAAGTGGCTGGAACAAATGCCTCCCTATCAAAGTGGTGGTGAAATGATCAGGGATGTCAGTTTTGAAAAAACCACATATAACGACCTCCCCTTTAAGTTTGAAGCGGGCACACCCAATGTTGCCGGGGTACTGGGCCTTGAATCTGCCATCAACTTCATCAGCGAAACAGGCCATGACACAATTTCATCCCACGAAAGTGACTTATTGCAATATGCACTTGAAGGGCTGAACAATTTTGAGAATATCAGGCTGATCGGCACACCCGCCCACCGGGCAGGTGTAATATCCTTTCTGTTGGGCGACATTCACCCATACGATGCAGGTACCATCCTCGACAAACTGGGCATTGCCGTTCGTACCGGCCACCATTGTGTACATCCAGTGCTTGACTTTTACAATATTCCGGGAACCATACGCATATCTTTCGGTGTTTACAATACCAGGCAAGAGGTGGACAAATTCATAAAGTCTCTGGATACGGTCAGAGAAATGTTCGGATAAAAACATGTGGCCATGCAACAACAGGAGAACCAGGCGAAAAATAATTTCCACAGGATGAACCGCCTATACGGCCAGCTCTTCCTTTTTCTGATCGCCGCCCTTGTATTCAGCTCACTTCTGATTAGCAACATCGGACCACTGCTCATATACAACCCAGGGGTTTATGCGGCCATAAAAACAGCCAGCATTGCCGTGGGAGCCATTCTGATGGTCATTGCCTATGTCACCCCACAGCGGCAGATCCGAGAGATTGACCCATCCGCTTCACTTGCAGAAAAAATCGAATTATTCCGGCAGGCAGTCATCTTGAGGCTTTTACTGATAACGGGTGCCGGGGCTTTCACCTGCCTGTTTTTTATTCTGATTGCAGACACAGACCTGATATTACTGCTGGCCATCATCATCATATTTCTGGTGCTGGCCCGTCCGACCCCATTTAAAACAGCCGGAGACCTGAAACTGAACGATGAAGAAAAAAACACCCTGATGCAATGGACCCTTTCATCAAAAAACAAACAAAAGAAGAATGACCAGCATTAAAGAAAAAGAACAAAAGATTATCAGCGATTTTGAACTATTTGATGACTGGATGGATAAATACAACTATATCATCGAAATGGGCAAGTCCATCCCCCCCATCAGAGCAGAATATAAAACCGACAAATACCTTATTAAAGGATGTCAGTCGCGCGTATGGCTTCATGCCGGTTATGAGGACGGGAAGGTAATTTACACGGCCGACAGCGATGCACTGATCACCAAAGGGATCGCTGCTTTACTCATTGAGGTTCTTTCAGGGCACCCCCCGAAAGAGATCGTGGATTCAGAGCTGTCTTTTATTGATGAGATCGGACTCAAGGAGCATCTTTCTCAAACACGATCCAACGGTCTGGTTAACATGATCAAGCAGATGAAGCTATATGCATTGGCCTTCCAAAAAATGTAACCCAAACAACCCGGGATGAAGCGGATGATCCAAATGAGCAGTTTCACGGCTCTCCATCATTAGTAATCACCGCCCCCGGGATGAAACGGCAAAAGCAAACAAACATGCAGCAACAGCAAAACACCCCACAGGAAGAACAGGTCATTGACGCCCTTAAAACAGTGTTTGACCCGGAAATCCCCGTCAATGTATATGACCTGGGGCTGATTTACCAAATTGCCATTGACCGGGATGGCGTGGTGGATATCACCATGACCCTGACCAACCCCAATTGCCCGGTGGCCGATGAAATGCCGGAAAGGATTCAGGAGGCTGTTGAACAGGTGGACAAGGTCAGAAAAGCCAGGATTGACCTGGTATTTGATCCGCCCTGGTCCACAGACAATATGTCAGATGCTGCCAGACTTGAATTGGGTCTGCTCTGATAATTCAGCCAGTATATGGCACACTGAACCCCTTTCCGAAGATGTCATCCGCGGCCCCGTCGAAGTTCCGGTGCCTGTTCAGCAATCAGCCCCAGCGGGAAACATTCCCCGCCACCTGATTTCATCAGGATATTATTTTTGCAGGTAGAAAAAAGGTTGTATTTTTGGCTTCATAACCAATGAAGCACAAGTTGTAATCACTAAATCCCCGAAAAATGAATATTCCTGACAATCTTAAGTACACCAAAGACCATGAATGGGTAAAAATTGACGGCGATATTGCTACTGTAGGCATTACTGATTTTGCCCAGGGCGAGCTTGGAGACGTGGTTTTTGTGGAAGTCGACACTGAAGGAGAAAACCTTGACCAAGAAGAAACTTTTGGAACCATCGAAGCTGTAAAAACCGTATCAGATCTTTTCATGCCCCTTAGTGGAGAGATCACAGCATTCAATGAAGAGCTCGAATCTGCACCTGACACAATTAATAAAGACCCTTACGGTAAAGGTTGGATCATCAAAATCAAAATTGCAGATAAGTCAGAAGTGGATGACCTGCTTGATGCCGGGCAATACAAGGAACTGGTAGAAGCCTGACCGGTTAATGGCACATAACCGCATCAGTGTGCAAACCATCAGATTTTTTTCTCCCGCTTTATTATGGGGGTTGATCATTTTGCTTATCATAGGGCTTCCGGGAGAAAACATCCCGGAAAGTGGTTTGCTGAATATCCCGCACATCGATAAAGTGGTCCATTTTGTGCTCTTTGCGGTAATGGGTGCATTACTTGTATATGGTTATAGGAAAAAACATCAGGGGAGAACTTTACACGGCAGGCAACTGTTAATTTGCATCACCCTGGGAGTTTTTTACGGAATTCTGACGGAATTTCTTCAGTATTGTTGTTTCAGTGACCGCCATGGTAATGTGCCTGATGCCATCGCAAATGGTTTTGGAACGGTTTTTGGAGTTATTCTATCAGCACAATTGTTCAGAAAAATGATTGGTTATCAGGAAAAAAATCAACCTGATTGACTTTTGCAAAATACTTTGTATATTAGCAAACTCTTTTGTGACGATTATTTTCAGACCAACAAACAGACCAACAAACACAGGAAACAGCTACTAAACCAACCAGACAGGAACTATTATGGAATTAAAAAAAACACCAAAAGCAGACCTTGAGAGCAAAAAGCGTATCTTTTTGCAGATCGGTATTGCAATAGCGCTTGGTGCGGCATTGGTTGCCTTCGAATGGAGGCACTACGAGCGGCCGGAGGTTGACCTTGGCACGCTGGAGGTCGACTTCATTGAAGAAGAAGATATCCCGATTACCAGACAGGAACCGCCACCGCCTCCGCCTCCACCGGAACCTTCCGAGGAGCTGATCATCGTGGATGACGATGTGGAACTGGAAGAGGAGTTTACCGTCGACATGGATGCTGATGTATTTACTGAGGTTCAGGAGTTTACGCCCATTGAGTTCGAAGAGGAAGAAGAGGAGGAAGAGGACGTTATCTTCACAGTTGTGGAAGACCAGCCTCAGTTTCCTGGCGGAGAAGAAGCCAGGCAGCGTTTTCTTGAGGAGAACCTGAGGTATCCCCAGATGGCACGCGAAGCTGGCATACAGGGAACAGTATTTGTCACCTTTGTGGTAGAAACCGATGGAAGTGTTACCGATGTTCAGGTACTTCGTGGTATTGGTGGCGGATGCGACCAGGAAGCCGTACGTGTTGTGGAAATGATGCCCCGCTGGGAACCCGGCCGTCAGAGAGGCCAGGCTGTGAGGGTACAGTTTAATATGCCCATCCGGTTCAGGCTGAATTAATCACCGGATCAGACACATATACAAAAAAAGCCGTCTTTTGCAAGGCGGCTTTTTTTGTGTCAATCGGTTCCGGCCATTGGTCACGGCCAGTGATTCCTTTAGTTCCGACCATTGATCCGGCGATCAACTGATGCGGCTCCAGAATAACTGCCGGGGAAATAAATACGCCAGTTGTCGCCTCAACATCCTGTGCTCCGGCAAGCCCAGTTCCGGATCCTTTTTGAGCAGATCCATGGCCTGCCGGCGTGCGTATTTCAACACCTTTTCATCCCTGGTAAGGTCTGCGATTTTCAAATCAAGAATACCACTTTGTTGCGTTCCCTGGAGGTCTCCGGGGCCACGCAACTGCAGGTCGGTTTCAGCAATGCGGAAGCCATCATTGGTTTCCACCATCACACCAAGGCGCTTTCGTGCATCTGCACTTAATTCATCCTTAGACATTAAAATACAGAATGACTGATCTGCACCCCTGCCAACCCGGCCTCTTAACTGGTGCAGCTGCGACAGGCCAAAACGCTCTGCACTTTCAATAACCATTACACTTGCATTGGGCACATCAATCCCGACCTCAATCACCGTAGTAGCAACCATGATATGCGTTTGGCCGTTTACAAAACGCTGCATTTCATAATCTTTATCAACCGGTTTCATCTTACCATGCACAATGCTGACGGAATAATCCGGGGGAGGAAATTCCCGTACAATACCTTCATAGCCATCATGCAGGTCTTTCAGATCCAGCTTCTCCGATTCCCTGATCAGGGGATACACCACGTAAATCTGCCGGCCCTTTTCAATCTCTTTGCGGAGAAATCCAAATACCTTCAGGCGATTTCTGTCATATTGATGCACTGTACGGATCGGCTTTCGGCCCGGGGGAAGCTCGTCAATTACAGATACATCAAGATCGCCATACAATGTCATGGCCAGGGTTCGGGGTATGGGGGTTGCGGTCATTACCAGCACATGAGGAGGCATGCTTCCCTTTGACCAAAGCCTGGCCCGTTGTGCCACGCCAAACCGATGTTGCTCGTCAATCACAACCATTCCCAGGGCTTTAAATCTGACCATGTCTTCCAGCAAGGCATGGGTTCCGACCAACAAATGAAGACTGCCATCTGCAGCAGCTGAAAGCAATTCACGCCGTTCAGCCTGTTTTGTGGAGCCCGTAAGCAGTCCAACACGGACTCCGAGCTCCGACAACATGGCAGAAACCGACTCATAGTGCTGAATAGCGAGGATTTCTGTCGGAGCCATCAGACAGGCCTGAAAGCCATTATCCAGTGCCATCAGCATACTCATTACGGCCACCACTGTTTTCCCGCTTCCCACGTCACCCTGTAGCAGACGATTCATTTGTTTTCCTGAAAGGGTGTCCCCCCGAATATCCTTCAGTACCCTTTTCTGAGCAGCAGTCAGCTCAAAAGAAAGTTTTTCCCGATAAAACCCGTTGAAAAAATTACCCAGACCCGAAAAAACATGACTACTGGATTTTTCGTTCCGGATCAGTTTATGCCTTAAAAGGTTTAGCTGAATAAAAAACAACTCCTCAAATTTGAGCCGTGCCCCGGCCCTTTTCAGCATTCTGTCATCGGCCGGGAAGTGAATATGGAACAACGCCTCTTCACGTGAGGGCAGCTTCAGGGACGACAAAATCCATGATGGAAGGGTCTCTGCCAGATGGTTTTCTACCACCGGAAGCAAGGTCTTAACCAATTTGGCAATACCCCTGCTGTCGAGGCCCATTGCACCCAGTTTTTCCGTTGAACTATATACAGGTTGTAAAGCAGAGCCCTGGTTGATTGCCCCGGGTGTGACCGGCTCAACCTCAGGGTGTGCGATGTTAAACTTTTTTCCGAAAAGCGCTGGCTTTCCGAACACAATGTATTCTACTCCCGGCTTAAACCGGTCCTTCAGCCATTTAAACCCCCGAAACCATACCAGTTCCAACTGGCCGGTGGAATCAGATAAAACAGCTGTCATCCTTGTGGTGCGGTGCTTGCCATGCAAACGAATGTCAGAGATATGCCCCCTGATCTGAACATACGGCATTTGGTCTATGACCTCTGCGATGGTATAGAACCGGCTTCTGTCAATGTACCGGAAGGGGAAATAAGTCAGCAGATCCCGGAATGAATGAATATCCAGCTCTTTCCTGAGAATTTCCGCACGTTTGGGCCCGACTCCCTTCAGGAATTCAATGGGTGTGTCCAGGTAGTCTTGCCGGCCGGTGGTGTCTTTCATTATGAATGCTGTAGCTGTTTTTTGCAATCAAAGGGTAAAAATAATGTAAAATCTGCGGAACTGTTGTTATTTTTGACAATAGCAAGCAGCACACCCAAAAACAAAGTTTTATCTATGAAAATACTGGTCTTCGGTGCCGGTGTCGTCGGCACCACTTATGCATGGCAGCTACAGGAGGCAGGTTACGATATCACCCTGTTTGTACGCAAACAGCGAATGGTAAGGTATGCGCACTCAGGCGTTCCGGTTAATTATACAGACTTGCGCAATCAGGCAAAAGACTATGGGCAATCTGTATTCAGACCCAGTGTAATAGACCGCCTTGATGCCAACAACCCTTTTGATCTGATCATTGTTTCGGTCAGGAGCAATCAGTGGTCTGATGCACTGCCCTATATTGCCAAATACGCAGGAAAAGCGGATGTCCTGTTATTGGGAAACATGTGGGAAGAAGTAAAAAGCGCCCGTAAAATATTTCCGGAAGGAAAATGTTTTTTTGGGTTCCCCGGAGCCGTTATTGGAAGCCCCACTGAAAACGGCATCAACTGCCATCTTTTCAACAATGGTCACACCATACTTGGAGAACCGGGAAATAAAGCTACCGAAAGACTGAAAAAAACGGCAGAAATCCTGGATTCTGCGGGCCTGAACCCCAAAACTGAAAAAAACATTAAAGACTGGCTACCCACCCGTTACCTCATATCAGCCATACAGCCGGCACTGATCAATAAAGCCGGAGGGGCACGGTTGTTTGCTTCCAATAAAATGCTGATACGCCAATACATCATTGCCCTGAAAGAGGGTCAGAAGGTATGCCGGAAAAAAGGCGTCAAATCAGTGAAGCTTTTCCCGTTTTCCCGCTTTTTTCTCCCCGGCTTTTTATTAACAACCTTAATCCGCCGGCAATTCAGTGACGAGGTGGTGGCAGCGCTTGACAACCACATGAAACATGCAGCGGCAGAAAAGAAGAAACAGTATTACGACGTGTTTCATACAGGGAAAAGACTCCGGGTCCGCATGCCCTACTGGCGGTCATTTGAAAAATACCTGGATTTTTCCTAATTTTAAGTGTTTTCCGGCAAACACCCATAAAACAAAAAACAATGAAACGAATTGGACTTCTTCTACTTGGATTATTCCTGATCACAAACTCCCTGCAGGCATTCGAGCCTTCGCGCATGCACCCGACAGACCGTTTCATTGTCACCCTCTTCACCGATCTGTGGCAGGAAGTACCGGACGATATCAGCCTTCGGACCATTCAACGGGGTGTCAGCATCAATGCCATGCAGGATATGCCGCTGGGACGCAGCAACTTCAGTGTTGCCGCAGGGCTGGGGTTTTCCAGCCACAACCTTTACAGCGACCACCGTTACC